>JBDHCH010000254.1:0-5499 GCA_039592115.1 Gemmatimonadota bacterium
CCCTACGGGGAAGCCATGCGAGGACTGACCCTTTATCCAGCCGGAATCTTCGGGGTGGCGGACCAGATGGGTTCCCTGGAGGCGGGGAAATCCGCCGACATCCTTGTCATGAGCGGAGACCCGCTCAGAGAGTCCTCGAGGATCGAGATGGTGTTCGTGAGGGGTCGGATGTCGGGGGGACTTCGGTAGGCCTCGAGTCCGATTGCAGCGGGCTGCGGGCGCCCCCCTCATGGGGCCCGCAGTCCCCTCTTTTTCGCTCAGGTCCCCCGTGGTGACGGTCGGGTCCGAGTGGGCCTGGGTGCGAAACCTGAGCTGGTGTTCAACACCTCGCCTTCGCAGAGGTAGCTGGGAACCTGCGCCTCCGTCGATCCAACCATGGGAATGACGGTCTCGGAGGTGGAGGGGGACGCGGTGTTGTTTTATGGGGAGGGGGTCGTACCCTCCTTGGAGGACTTGGCCGACCAGGCCCGAGGGATGTTCGAGGCCTTCCACGCACGCCTGAAAGAGTTCGAAGCGCGCCGCATATGCGACTGTGGGGCGTGCCGGACTGCTCACACGCTCTCCTTGAAGATCGTTGCCCACGCGGGGCCCATCGAGTTTTTGAACGTGAAACAGTTCAGGAAGCCGTTCGGGCCCGAAGTGATCCTCGCACATCGCCTCCTGAAGAACGACGTGGAGAGCAACGAGTACCTCCTTGTCACCGAGACACTCCTCGAAACCGGGAGCGGGGTCAGCGCGCCAACCCCGAGGGGAACCTCATCGGACTGGGGATCCTGGGTGGAGGGCGTCACCGATTACGATGATTTTGGCCCGGTGGTCTACCGCGTTCTCCCCCTTTCCCCCCTCCTGGAGGGGATTCCTGACCCTCCCCGGTTACCGTCCTTCCCACGGACGAGACGGCCCATTGTGCGGGATACCTTTGTGGATCGACCATGTGCCGATCTCTTCGAGCTCGTCTCGAATCTGGACCTTCGCCTCCTCTGGAATCCCTCGGTTGACGAGCTCAGGTATGACGCCGATCGGGTCAACCGCGTGGGAACCAAGCACTTCTGCGTGATCGGGGGGGATCTCATCGAGTTCGAGACCGTCACCGATGATTTCGGTGAGGGCCGCCGAGTGTATGGGGAGAAGCTTCAGAATCCTCCTCTGGTCGAAGGGTGCGCTGTCTTCTACGTCATGGAGCCGGAGGGGACAGGATCCCGGCTGAGGGTGGAAGTCCACTATCAGCCGAAGCGCTTTCCCGGAGTCGTCTTGGCCCCGCTCTTTCGTTTCGCCTTCGGACGCCGCCTCCCGGGCATCCTCCAGACCATCAAGGACACCGCCGAAGGAAGGCTCGACGACGAGGCCCTGGCGGAAACTGCCGGTCCCTCACCCATCGCTGGGTGACCACTTCAGCGCCGTTCCCGTGTTTCCCTGCCGGCGAGGGGAGCTGAACGCGGAGGCCTAGGGTTCCCGCGGGCGCTGTTCTCTTCGGGAAACGCTTGCATCTCCGCCCCCGGCAGTGCATTTATAAAACCTCCCTAACAATCCATGACAACCCTTTGTTCCCAGGAAAGGGGGCCGGGCATGCAGCTCGACGAGCTGGTGAAACTGATCGAGAATCGTGCCGATGGTTTGGCGGATCTAATGGTGAGCAAGGTCCGGGAGAGTCCCAGGATGTCGGCGTACCACCGGTTCGGTGATCACGAACTGGGGGAGCGGGCTCGCCTGGTCTACGCGAACCTCGGGAAGTGGTTGGAGGAGGGGGCGGAGGCGTCGGTGGAGGAAGAGTATTTCCGCTTGGGCAAACTGCGGTCTCAGGAGAGGATCCCTCTTTCCCAGGTGATCTGGGCCCTCCTCCTCACCCGTCGGAACCTGTGGCAGTTCATTGAGCGGCAGGGCTGGGACACCGTGTCGGATCTCCAGCGGAACCTGGACCTGGAGATCCTGGTGGTGCGGTTCTTCGACCGCGCCATCCTCCACGCGGCCCGAGGGTACGAGTCGGTGGCCGGCGGGCCCAAAGCCCATGCCTACCCTGAAGAAGCCCCGTTCTGGCCGGGCGGATAATCGCTGGCCGATCTCTCCTCCCCACGGGGGGAGGAGAGCCCACCGAGCGGTGCTGACTACTCCCTGGCCGCCTTCCTGCCCAACGTTGTCGCACGATGGATGGCATTGAACACCAGTTTGTACGTGCCTCGGGGCTGCCCCCGGAACTGAGGCCGGAATCCGAAGAGCACCACCCGCCCACTTCCCAGGCCCACGCTAACCAGAGCCGGCTGACCGGCCAGATACCGCTCCTCCCCCATGGCCCACCCGCTCATGAGGAGATCTTCATCGGCGTATCGGGCCACCACGTCCACGGACGGTGCGGGCGCCGCGGGGATCGGTTCACGCCCACCTTCTCCTGCCCGGGGCAGCCTCACGATCTCGAACGCGCGGCTCTGTGAGAAGGAAGCCGCCACTTCCGGTTGCATGCCGAAGGCCAACGGGTTGTTGGTATCGATCTCGGTCCGGATCAGCGAACCGGGGATGAAGAACTGCTCTGGGGGAAGCCCTGCCACGGAGTTCCGCACCGGCAGACCGAATTGGTCGATGGGAAAGTCCGTCGACGCGTCGAAGGCGATCAAGGTGCCACCCTCGAGGACGAACTGCTCCAAAGCCCCGGCTCCCTGAGCCCCGAGACCTCCGACGTATTCGTCGGGCATGGTGCCCGGGAGGTTCCCCAGGAGAATCTCCTGCCCCGGGTGGTTCGGCAGGATGATCGCGTCGAACGCCGAAAGATCCCCTGCACGGATGTCGGCGTCGTGGAGGGTGTCCACCGGAAACTGGTACTGCTCCATCAACCAGAGCGTCCAACCCTGGTCGTCCACACGGGAATGCCACGGCTTGTACAGGCCGACCCGTGGTGACCGAAGCTCCACCATGGCGGTCGGCGTCGCAGCAATTCCGATGAAGTCGAGGCCGAGCTCGCCGGCCAGGGATTCAACAGCCTCAGCCACTCCCGGGCCTGCCCTCACCACGAAAGCCCCTGCGGGGATCGTGCGGCCGGATTCCTCGAATGCCGCATCCAGAGCAACCACGGCGTGTCCCTGGGCCAGGAGACGATTCGCCGCCTCGAACGCAGAGTTCGATCGGGGTCCGAACGCATATCCGTAGCTTCCAGGCCCCCTCACCTCCCCGGCATCCACCTGCGCCAGTTCGGCGACCTCCTCGGCTCTAGCCTCGAAGGGGGCTTCGATGCGGTCCGCTCGCACCCCCATCTGCATCGGCAAGGTCCATCCTGCGAGGTCGTACGGGGTTTCAGGCGGTCCGCCGGGGTACTGCTCCCGCTCCGGGTACCGCTGCGGCTCCATGAGGTTGACCAGGTGGGGTCGGAACGCCTGGGAGGCATAGACGATGTACGAACCGGCGGGGTACTCGGCACCGCCCGCCTGGAAGGGTCGGGTGGCCCGATGCACCTCCACGCCACTGTACCGGAACACGTTGACCAGGTTCAGGGCCTCGCTTGGATCCCACTGCTCGGGTGGGATGATGTAGGCGAACGGCCCACCCCTTTGCCCGGTCTCGATGGCGTCCCGCCCCATCCTGTAGATGTTGAACAGGAATCGCTCCCGGTAGCGAGCCGCCAGGTCGAGAGTGGCGATGCTCGCCTCCTGCATGTAGTCGAACGCATCTCGAATGTGGGACTCCGTGTCGAACCAGGGGTCGGGGTATGAGATGCTGGTGCTGTCCGTCCGGGCCGGTAGCCCTCGCCGCACCGCGATGACTTCGGGAAAATCGGAGAGCTCGTACGTACGCGGCGTAGGCGTGCGGTGTGAGGTCTCGGTGAGGACGCCGATCTGATTGTGGAAGTAGGGCGTGAGCCGCATCCCGCCATTCCACCACATGCTGTACACCGAACGGGAGATGTATCCCGGCATCCCCAGGGCTGCGAACCGGGCTGCCATGGCCGCCCCGACCATGTTCACTCCCGTCGTCACGCCCGGATGAATGTCGGGGTTCACTGGATCCGCGAAGGGAGGAATGAAGATCCGGGTATAGGACGGCCCGGTCTGGTGTTGGTTGTAGAGGATCTGGGGATACCATTCGTGATACAGGATCTTCGAGGCGGCCCGGGTCTCCGGCTGGTTGTTCATGAACCAGTCCCGGTTGTTGTCCGTTCCTGCCCAGGGCTGTCCCATGCGAGGTGGGCGCGTGGTCTCGAAGGGCGTTCCCCGGACCTCCCGATACCAGGCGGCATCGTTGGCGATGGCGTCGGGATTCAGGACGGGCATCAGAAGGGTGATGACGTTCTCTCGGATGAATCGGATCTCCTCGGCCTCCGAGGTCGCCAACCGATGGGCCAGCTCCGGGGTCATCTGCGCAGCCGCGAACTCCTGGTCGTCCATTCCCCCGTCGATCCAGACGACCGCCTTGCCTTCAGTGGCCAGCGACCGAGCCTCGTTCTCGTCGATGCGAGCCCGGGCCAACCGCTCGCTGGTGGAGCGCCACCGCTCCAACTGACGAAGGTTCTCCTCGGTGGAGATGAACAACAAAATCATGGGCCGGCCCATGGCGGAGCGACCGATCTCCACCAGCTGCACACGATCTGAGGCGTCAGCCAGCTGGCGGAAATACGACTGCATCTGCTCGTAATCGGCCACCTGGTAATCGGCTCCCGGCGGCCACCCGAACACCTCCTCCGGCGATGGTACCTGAGCGGAGAGTGGAGGGGTGAGGAGAAACAGGCCGATGGCGAGGGCGGTGCGAACCAAGCTGGGCATGGTGGGTTCCTCTTGAAGGCGTATGAGTGAGAGGTGCCCTGGTTTCCACGGGATAGCGAGATTCTAATTGGTAGGTTGCCAGCCGCAACCAGCCTTGCCCAGGCTCCGTGAAGGGGCACGACCCGTTCCTCCGCCCCCCTCCTGTCATGGGTGCCGTCCTTCTGAGTAACTTCAAGTCCGAACCCAAACGAAACCGCCACTCTTCCGGATCAAGGATCTGTCCGCGGAGGAGATCCACATGGCACGCAGAGCTGCGACAGTCGCGTTCGCACTCCTCATGTTCCTGGCTTCTTCCCCCGAACCGGCATCGTCCCAATCGGACGGGGACCCGGTCACCCTGGGCACCTACCGCGTATTTCGCTCCGAGATCCTCGGCGAGGATCGCGTGCTCCAGGTCCGCCTTCCCAGGGAGTACGACGCGTCGGTGCTCGACTATCCGGTGGTCTACCTCTTCTACTCCGATTGGGTGGAGCTCTACTACGCAGAGGCGGTGAACACCATTGCTCAGTTGAGTGCTAACCTCATGCCTCAGGTCATCCTGGTGGGTGTGCCCAACACGGACCGGTACCGGGATCTCTATCCCTGGCCGAGGGCCGATGGATGGGGTGGGGAGGCGGACCGGTTCCTCCGTTTCGTCCGAGAGGAGCTCTTCCCCTTCATCGATTCGGAATACCGAACCAAAGACTACCGCGTCATGGTGGGCCCCCAGGCGGCGGCGGTCTTCGGGGTGTATGCCCTTCTCGAGGCCCCCCAAGCC
>JBDHCH010000255.1:0-5440 GCA_039592115.1 Gemmatimonadota bacterium
CTCCTGGCAGTAGGTGAGATGATTCTCATCCGGGTCGGGAACGCAGACTTGCAGGAGCGAGCGTTCTGGAGGTACGGGAGGGAGGTTCTGACTCGAGAGAAGGCCTACCGGAGCACGGGTGCGAAGCTGTCGGCCTATGCGTACGGTGCCTTGGCCGCTGTGGCAGAGAGCGTCGGGTTGGGGGATCGGAACTTCAAGGTTCGTTTCGAGGATGGGTTCACCGCCGAGGTTCTCCGGTGGCGTCGTTTCGGTTGGGCCGCGTGGTTCGGCCGGTTGAGGTGCCCCTCCTGCGGGAGCTACCTGCGGGCTGCCCGGTTCGATCTCTCCTGGTGGTTCTATCCCATGTTGGATGAGGGAGGCGGGCTGGCCCTGGGGGTGCCCTGCCCCCGATGTGATCCCTGGACTCCGGAAAAAATCTATCACCTCCAGGGATACGAGGCAGAGAGCGTGCTCCGTCGGGTTCTGGCCTATCAGAACATCACCGGCGCGGGTGAGAACGCGCTGAACCGGGCGGTGAAGGAAGTGGAGGGTGCCGGGACCCCGGAGGCATACCTGGAATCAGTGGCCCGGGCGTCTCCCTTCCTCAGGGAGCTCAGCTTCCCTCAGGCTGTCGCCCTGGAAATCGCCCTGAGCGAAGGGGTGGAGCGGAGGGCCCTGGAGGTGGAAGCCCGAGGCCTGGAATTCATGTGGCGGAGGGAGGAGGAGTTGGCCCGGATCATGGACGAGGAACTGGACCCTCGCGGCCTCCGGTCCAAATGGCGCGCCCGGGCGGAAGGCTCACCTCCCCCTGACCTGGAGTGAGCTCCTGGATTGCTCCCTTCGTGCCTCCCAAGTGTGACTTCAAGCCGACCTCAGCTACGTCCCTCTCCTTTTCTCTGTCTTTCTTCCCGGCGCCGTCGAGACCGGGTCTTGGGCGCTTCGGAGGACGGTGCGCTGCTGGAGCCTTCGGCCTTTCCCCCCTCGATGTTTCCGATCCTCGCCCGGGCGTCTTTCAGCGCCTTCACAACGAGGAGGGCTGGGAGGGCACCGTGAAGAAGGAGATCGAAGATGTCGATGGGCTTCGAGAGAGTCCCCGAGAACAGCATCCGGACTTTTTCAAAAAGGTGGGGTTCCGGGGCGAAGGGAGCCAAGCCCAGAAGAAGGGCGGCGGGGATCAGGAAGGAGTAGGACGGTAGCTTCATGTTCTCGGGGCTTTCACTCGGAAACGGAGTGCAAGAGCACGACCCTGACAGTAGGGGTTCCCGACGGCAATTCAATGACCGGGACTCAACCAACCCGCTGGAAGCGAACGGTCTTCTTTACCCGCCCGGCGCCGGAGGGGAACTCCACCGGGAAGACCATCGATCCATCGTTTCCCGCTTTGGAAGGCATTTGGCCCTCCGTGGTCCTGACACTCTGACCAAAAAGTGTGAGCTCGTGGACATCGCCGCCGTCTCCTTCCAGGAGCAGGATCCAGTCATCTTCCTCCATCCTGAAATCGAGAATCCGAAGCCCTCCGCTCTTGGCGCCCGGCGTCAGCGGGAGCTGTGGTGGCTCGGGGGCCAGCCCTCCTCGCCATGAGAAGGCGAGGTCCGCCGGGTTCTCCTCCGCCAGGGTGAAGGTGAGGCGGTAGGTCTGGTCGTGGAATCCTCCTTCCTGGTGCGCGCGGCCCCGTTCGACATTTCCCTCCATCCGGATGTCCTCGGCGCCCAGGGGGATGGATTGCACAAAGGTCAATTCCACTGGAGGGCCTTGGACGGTAAAGGCCACCCGGGCCGATTCGGACCCCCAGGTCTGGAGCATGGTCAGCGTGCTCGCTCCGACCCTCAGGTTCTCTACCGCCAGGCTTCCCCAAGATGGGGGTGGCTGTGGCGCCAGGGTCGCCTCGCGCGCCGGCGCGTTGGGTTCCCATCCCAAGAGACCTCTGGCGAGGGAGGTTACCAGCATGGAGGTGGCGAAGAACTGGTGTGGGACTGTGGCGTCCATGGTCTGGTAGTACGCGCCCGAGAGGTTTTCTGGGTGTCGGCCGAGACCGAAGTCGAACGTGAGACCGTGGAGAGCTCGAAGAAGGGGGAAGCCAGCCCACGGCCGCCGATAGCGGTACTGGCCCCAGCTCACGAATCCGGTCATGAACGGCCAAACCGCTCCGTTGTTATAGTGGAGGGGATCGTAGAGATCGCTCTTGGTGGAGAGGAGCCTGGCGCCCCAGCTCGCCGAGATCACGTCTGAGGCGAGGTGTTGAAGGGTCGCTTCGGCGCGGTCTTCATCGACCAAAGAGAAGGAGAGAGCGGTCCCCGGCCAGGCGGTGAGGTTGTCGTTCGTGCCTCCGTCCCTGAGGATGCCGAAGGCCAAATGCCCTTCCTCCGGACGCCAATAGGCTTGGTTGAGCGTCCGGGACGCCCGGCGGAAAACGGAATCAGCTTCGGAAGCCAGCTCGTCCTCCCCCATGGCGGCGGCCATCTGACGCATTCCCAGGAGAGCCTGCATCCACACGGCAGCCAGGTAGATATCCTGGTGCATCCCCTCCCCCAGGCCGCCGACCTCGATGGCTCCCAGCCCACCGGTGGTGTTCTCGATGATCCCGTCCCCGTCGGTCTCCACCGAGACGCACCATTGATAGGCCCTCTCCACGGTTGGCCAGAGCTCCCTTACCAGGGCATCATCGCCGCTGGCTCTCCAGTACATCCCGAGCGCCAGAATCCAGAAGGGCGTGGTGTCGGCGTGGTAGTAGGCGTAGGGGAATTCCTCGAACCACGGAATCGTCCCGGCGGCCTGACTGATCTCGTGGGGGATTTTTCCGTCCTCCCGCTGGTACCGGGCCAAGAACCGAAGGCCCTCCGCCGCCAGGTCCCACTGCCCCGTGGCATCGAGGGCCAGAGAGTTGATGGCGGCGTCCCCACCGAAGTACCACCCGAAGCCGGCTCGAAGGCTGGTCCCGGATGGCCCCCACCCCGCCACCAGCCCACATCCCAGGTCGGGATTACAGGACCGCTGGTCCTCCAGGTTCACCTTTGCCCACTCCAACGAAGGGGAGAAGGGGGCTCCGGAGACGCTCAGGGTCTCTTCCTGCAGGGCACGGGCCCAGCGTCTGTTGGCACCGTAGATACCCGCTGCCTCGCTGAGGAGGGTCCGGTAGGTCGTCAGCACTTCCTCTCTCGTGGATGCGCCCCCGGCGATGGCGATGGGGATGAACTCCCTGGCCGCCCGTACCGGATCCACCGGAACCACGAAAGTGGACGGTGCTTCGGCCAAACGGTGGGCAGGATGGGCCGAGGCCTCGGTAGCCCAAGGGGACCCCATGATCGCGTTGCGCCGCCCAAGGCTCTCGGAGAGCACGAAAGCACGGTTCTCGGCATCCCAGTAGAGATACTGCCCTCCCATTCCTCCCGGCCATGCGTACTGCATCACGGGCTGGAACTCGACATGGATCTCCAGATCCACCACAGCGTCCACCTCGAGGAGGAGCAGTATCCCGGGCAGGTCCCTGGGGGCCAGAAGGTGTTGCTTCACCTGGAAGGCCCCATGGCTGTAGGTAATGGTGAATGCTTCGGGACGGGCTTCCACCCACCGGGCAACATCCCGTCCGGGAATCGGCCTCGAGTACTCGGGGATCTTGAATGAAAGACCGATCTCACGTGCGACTTTCAGGGGATGGACCCAAACCTCACCCTGCCCCGTCTCGAATCCGAGCCAGGCCGCCCTGGATCCAACTGCACCCATGTACTCGCCGCTGCGGACCGGACCGGTCAGCGCCAGCGGGGAGGGCTCGATGGGAAACCGCAGTACCTGGATCTCGGACACGGGTGTCCCCTCAGAACCCTCCTGGGCAGGGAGTTCGTAGGGGTGGAAAAGGCCGGGGACCAGAAGCCAAGTTGTGAGGCCAAAGGCGACGATGGGACGGTGAGGCACGCGGATTTCTCCTGGAATAGGATGGGGCCAGGGTCGCAGGGAGTCGATCCGTCTCCTAATTTGCCTCCCCGCCGGGACCACGGCCACTCGGAGGATCACCCTTGCATCCGGACCGGTGTTTGGGGATAGTCTGAATCGTCCCGAGGCAGCATGGGCCCGGTCTGAACCAGAACGGCCGTGAGCGGTATTGAATGAGATCCGGCGTGGGTCCGGCGGAACACTGGGTTCCCCGGAGCACTACCCGATACCAAAAGACGAATAGATGACGCCCTGGGTTTTCCGCCTTCTTCTCGCCAACCTGGCAATCTTCATCGTGACCTCGGTGGAACCCCAGGTCCGGAACCTCCTGGCACTCTATCCTCAGTTCATCCTGTTTCGCCCCTGGGGCGTGTTCACCTACATGTTCGTCCACGGTGGATTGGGCCACATCTTCTTCAACATGTTGGGGCTGTTCTTTTTCGGACCGAGGCTGGAGGCCCAGCTGGGGGGGAAGTACTTCATTCGCCTGTATGTATTGAGTGGCCTGGGTGGAGCAGCCTTCTCCTTCCTCTTCGCCCCATACGCAGGGGTGGTGGGCGCTTCCGGAGCGGTATTCGGCGTTCTCTTGGGCTTCGCGTACTTCTGGCCGAGGGAGCCCATCTACATCTGGGGCGTGCTTCCCATCGAGTCCCGGTGGTTGGTCGGATTGCTGGCCGCCATGGCGCTTTACAGTGGGATCTCCGGAACCGATTCCGGGGTGGCACACTTCGCCCACCTGGGTGGGTTCGTTGCCGGGTATGGCTACCTCCGGTGGCGAAAGCATAGGTACATGAACCAGTGGCGCCCCATTCCCACGCCCAAGTCGGAGCTGGCCAAGACGGCCAGGAGGGCGGACGACAGAGAGGCGCTGAAGCGCTGGAAGGCCATTCGGCTCGAGGAACTCCACGAGCTCAACCGGGACGAGGTGGAGCGCCTCCTCAAGAAGCTGGACGAAGGTGGATCGGGAGGTCTGAGCCCCGATGAGAGGACCATGCTGGACCGGTTCGCCACCCGCCAGTAGAAATTCCACCTGACGGGGGGCCGACTGACACCGGTTGTCCCTCCGAGAGCCCGCCACTCTCCCCTCGTGGGAGTGAACTCTGCCAAACTCCAAGGAGAGACTCGTGCACGCGAACCGAACGCTTCGCGGGGCCGGTTGGTTGACCCTGATCGCATCCCTCGTGCCCCTGGTAGGGTGCGATACGGGCGAGAACCCTGATGCCGCCGATCTGGTTCTTACCAACGGCAAGATTGTCACCATGGATCCTACGGTTCCCGAGGCCGAGGCCATCGCCGTAAAAGGGTACACGGTCCTGGCAGTAGGTTCCGTCGAGGAGATGGCCGAGTACGTGGGATCGTCCACACGGACGATCGATCTGGAGGGTCAGCTTGCCGTCCCAGGGTTCGTAGACTCCCATGGCCACTACATGAGTCTGGGGCACTCGAAGCTCATCCTGGACCTCACCAAAGTCTCCACCTGGGAGGAGATCGTGGAGATGGTGGCTGAGGCTGCCGCCGATGTCGAACCCGGGGC
>JBDHCH010000256.1:0-5423 GCA_039592115.1 Gemmatimonadota bacterium
CCAGCGCAGCGACTCGAATTCGGCCCGGGAAAACTGGCCTGGTGTGACGCTGGATTCCGGGTCAGCACACCCGAGCATCATACTCTGCAGGCAGGAGAGGAGGATCAGGAGGGATGACCGGAGAAGGGCTCGGCAAGACATCGGCACCTCGACGTGGAAATTGGAATCGTTCTCCCGAAGGGTTGGAACGAGCGTCAGGCCGATGTCACGGTCGGCGTTTGTGCTTGTGATGGTGTTTGAGGGTCTTCAGCGAGGTCTTCCAGTCCGACAGCGCGGCAGCGCGCGCGAGCGGGTCCGCCTTCCGTAACTCATGCGCGGCCTCGGCCTGGAGCTTCCGATAGCTCGCCAAGCGGCTTGGATCGAGATTCCCGTGGTCTACCGCCTCGAGGACCGCGCAGCCCGGTTCCGCTTCGTGCCGGCAGTCCCGAAATCGGCACCCCTCGCCGAGGTCGTCGATATCCGCGAAGGTCTGCCTCAAACCTTCGTCCGAAACCCCTAGGCGCAGCTCCCGCATACCGGGCGTGTCCAGAAGGAGCGCACCACCCGGGATCTGAAACAGCTCTCGGCGGGTGGTCGTGTGGCGCCCTTTCCGGTCCCTCTCGCGCACCTCTCCCGTCGCAGCGACGTCCGCTTCCGCGAGAAGATTGACCAGTGTCGACTTCCCTACGCCGGAAGGCCCGAGAAGGGAGACCGTGTTGCCGGGGGCGAGGGTGTCTCGGAGCGCGGAGACGCGCTCGGGCTCCTCTGAGCTCACGCTGTGGACCGGTGTGCCCATCGCGATCGCTTGAACCTGAGCGACCGTGGCCTCCAGATCCTCAGCCAGGTCCACCTTGGTGAGAATGACCTCAGGAGCCACCCCACCGTTCCAGGCCAGGGTCATGTAGCGTTCAAGACGCCGAGGGTTGAAGGGCATGTCCAGACCATGCACGATCCAGACTTTGTCCACATTCGAGGCCAGAACTTGCTCCCCCCCCCCGGCGCCCGCGGTACCCCTGGAAATCCCGGACCTCCGGGGAAGAACCGCCAGGATGGACCAGGGATCGCTGGGCATCGGACCCGGTTCAACAGAGACCCAGTCTCCAACCACAGGAGAGGGGTGGATCCCTGAGATGGACGGGAGCCGGGCGGTCCTGGGGCCGGAGTCCGTCTGAGTGGACCAGCTGGATCGGTCTTGGCCCACGACCCGGCCAACGCTCGAGCGCTCAACCCCTTCTTTCGCGGCTTCCAGAGCCCATTCTCCATCCCAGCCCCAGTCCTCGAGTGTCATCCACGCACCTGTCCGATCTCCAATCTCATGTGACCGTTATCGGCCGACCACCGCGCGGTTTACGATGGCCAAGCGCCTCTGACCGTGCTGCGAAGCAGGATGCCACGCCGCACCTGGAAACTCAAGGCTGTGGCGCCGACCCATGGGGCGGCGGGACAAGGGGTCCATCAGGTCGTTCGCCGCAAATCATCTCGAGTGCCCCGCCTCCCCCCGCCTAGCCATCACAAATCCGGCCACACGTTCCATGGCGACCGTCAGGTCCGCTTTCGAGACACAGGGATAGACGATCCGGAAAAGCCCGTTCTTGGTATGGCCGAAACCGATCCCTGGAGTGAGGAGGACGCCGGTGCTGGAATACAGATCCCGCCATAGATCCATCTCAGCGCCCTCAGAGTCATCCGCCATGAACTCCGACAGGTCGATCCAGACGAAGAGGCTTCCACGGCTCGGCACGTACGGGATTCTGATGCGTCTGAGGGACTCGATAGCAGTGGCGTAAGACTCGGTCAGGCGCTCTCTGTTGCGAGCCACATAGGAGGTCATGAAGGCGGAGTCGGTCAGCAGCAGCTGCAGGATCCACTGCGTATGGTTGGAAACCGAGTGGGTGAGATTCAGGTTCGTATACGCTTCGATCAGCTCGCCGTTCTGGGAGTACACCAGGCCGACCCGAAACCCCGAGATTCCCAGGTCCTTGGACACCGCGTACCACAGGTGGAGGAAATCGCTCTCTCTCTCCGCCATGAGGTTGGCGAAAGAGCAGAAGGGGAGCTGACCAGGATAATCCTGTAAGAGCGCCGGGTGGGTCGTGTCGATCAACGACAATCCGTAGATCTCATTCACTACCAGATGGATGCGGTGCTCGATGCACCAGTCGGCGAACTCAGAGAGCTGCTCCTCCGAGTATATGCCCCCCGTGGGGTTGTCCGGTGTGGTTAGGATGAGCATTCGGAACCGCTTGCCGGTCTCTTCGATGTCCAGGCGTGCCCGGTGGAGGTCATCGAGAGTGAGGACTGGGCCATGCGCGATCTCCGAGGGCTCATGGTGTGTCACCAGATCATATCGCTCGACGCCAGAGAAGTTGAGCAGGTCTTGACGGTAGACCGGATAGCTGGGCGCCGGAATGACCGCGACATCGCCCGGGCCTGCGAGGATGAACGAGGTCATTTCGATGACGCTGGTAGCTCCGGCCGAGACTCCAAGGTGCTCTGGATCGATGGGGCAGCCCGCGAGGTGCTCGGCAAGGAAGCTCGCTGCGGCCTCCCTGAATTCCGGAGCACCCCGATGGGAGGTGTACCCAGGCACCCAACCGGGGATCTCGTGCGTGGCAGTGATCGCCTCGATCTTCTCCTTCAGGTCCGGCCAACTGAGACGGTTTTCGGCAACGTTCAGGGGCAAGGCGCCGCCGGGATTGTCGGTCGGGTGATAGAGGTTCTCAACCGCCTCGTGAAACAAGGCGTGGTCAACGCGAAGGGGAGTGCTGGCCGCACGCGAACCCCGGTCTGAGAGAGGGCTGTTGGTCATGACGTTTTCATGGTCGAAGGTGTTTTCTTTCGGTCCGATCTCAGCCGCGAGGACCCGCACACAGGTATTCCGATGACCCGCATCTCGCTTCGGACCAGGATGACAGTGGACGCCGAGAAACTCAAGCTGGGTCCCTCGAACCTCTCCAAGCCAGTCGCACCGCTCGGCACAAACCCCCTGCTCTCATGGCGCTGCCCCGACCTGGCCAACACTCTCCGGACCGCGGTACAATGAGGCGTCCATGGCACGGGAAGCTCCGTGCCGCCGAGGACCCCACCGAAGGACGCCGAGCGATGGGTTTCAATGCCTGAAGCGGAACTATATGGCCCGATCAAGCGATTCCTGGAAGCCCAGGGCTACGTGGTGAAGGGAGAGATCGGCCCTTGCGACATCGTGGCGGTGCGAGGCGACGAAGCGCCAGTGGTTGTGGAGCTGAAGGACAACCTGAACCTCGCGCTCCTACTTCAAGCGGTCGATCGTCTCTCCGTTTCCGACTCAGTCTACATAGCGTTCCGCATCGGAAAGGGCCGCAGCGCCTCTTGGCGCTCGAAGCGGAAGCAGGTGACGAGCCTGCTCCGTCGCCTCGGCTTGGGGTTGCTCACGGTCTCAGCGCGGGGGAACGTCGTGCCGGTCTTGGATCCCGCCCCATATCGTCCCAAGCCGAATGCCCCACGCCGCAGACGCTTGTTGAAGGAATTTGCCGAGCGGATCGGCGATCCAGAGGCAGGGGGTTCGGCCTCCCGCCAGAGATTGACCGCCTACCGGCAGGATGCCCTCCGGTGTGCCCGTGAGCTGGCCGACGCCGGGGTGCTCAAGCTCAGCATACTTCGCGAGCGCACGGGAGTGTCCCGCGCAGGATCCATACTGAGAGACAATCACTACGGGTGGTTCGACCGGGTGAAGACTGGCCATTACGATCTCTCACCGAAAGGAAGGCGAGACCTTCCCGCATGGTCCGAAGCAGTTGTGAGCCCGGCGCCTGAGCCTGACGGTGCCCCTCCGGACGATCGAGAACCCCCAGTTTAGCCGCAATTTCGTAGAGAGGGGATCGATCCTGGCAGCGGCCCTCCCCTGAAGAAGCCGGCTGGATCCAGCGTACATCAGGGGGAGACGGAGGCCCACCCGTGCGTTCGTCGCAGTTCGGGAATGCCCGCTGGTGCTGAAGGAGGGTCGCGATGTCGATGGCGTGGAAGCCACCCAAGCTGACAGGGCGAACCGCCAGCCAGGGGTCCGCGGGGCTGGTCTTGCTGGTGATCGTCATCGCAGTGGTCTCCGCCGTCCTGGACGAAAGGGGGCGTCGATCTCCCGAATCCCACCTCGTCCCCGGAGAGCCTCTACCGGATTATGCGGCCAGGTCGTTGGATGGCGCCGAGGTGTCAATCGGTGAGTTCAGAGGGAGGGTCGTCCTTCTCAGCTTCTGGGCAACGTGGTGCTCGGAGTGTGTCGATCAACTCCCGGATCTCCAGGCGTTGAAAGACGAGCTCGGCGAGCAGGGTTTGGAACTGATTTCCGTGAGCGTTGATGATCAGGATCGAGCCTGGGTCCAGAGTTTCCTCGATGGGGGGGAACATGACTGGCTCAACCTCTTCGACGACCCAGCCCACATCAACCAGGTGTTCGGCTGGGGAAGTCGGATTCCCAAGACGGTCTTGGTGAATCGGGATGGAACGGTCGGCGTCTGGTGGCGGGGAAGAATGGACCCGACCTCACCCGAGAACAGGGCCCTTATCGACGAGGCGATGTCCGGACGGGCGGTCTGGAGACCGGAGGGCTGACCCTCCAGCCGAAAGGAGGCCGACGGCCCCGAGGATGACGGGGCTGCGCGAGTGAAGGAGGGCCCGGCCAGTTTGCCCGGACCGTTTGCGCTCGTGGTGCGGATCAGGATCCCAGCAGGTTTTGGGGCCCTGGACGTCCACCTCGTTTGACAGTGTCCTCTCCCCCCCCATAGCGTCCCAAGGCGAAGAGCGGAGCTTGTTTGAACTGGCTCCCCTACCAGAAGATCCTGGAATTCCCATCCGAGGAGGGAACATGATGCTGGCACGAGCCGCTCTCCTGATCCTGGTGGTGTTCGTCTCCCTGATCTCATCCGTCGATGGGAGCGCCCAGGTTCGGGGAGAGCCGGTGCACGGCCCTTCCCCTGTCGTGGACTGGCCGATGGTGGCAAAGATCCGAGAGGAAGGTCTCCAGCGCTCTCGCCTCGCCGAAACTCTCAGTTACATGACCGACGTCCTCGGTGCCCGGCTTACTCTGTCCGACGGGATGACGAGAAGCCAAGCTTGGGTGAAGGCCGAATTGGAGCGTATGGGGCTGACCAACACGGTCATCGAGCCGTTCATGGACTACGGGGTGAGTTGGGACAACGAGTACGTGTCACTTCACCTGTTGGAGCCCGATTACCAACCCATGGTCGGTTACCCTCTCGCCCACACGCCGGGGACGGATGGCCGGAGAGCCCTGAAAGTCGTCATCGCCGATGTGAGGACAGCACAGGATCTCGAGCAGCATCGGGGACGTCTTGCTGGGACGGCGGTCCTTTCCACACCTCCGGCACCGGTGGATCTGGCCCGGATCCGCGAGGGCGTTCCTCGTCGCTCGGAAGAGGAACTCAAAGCTCTCGAGGAGGAGGTGCTTCGGG
>JBDHCH010000257.1:0-7716 GCA_039592115.1 Gemmatimonadota bacterium
AACACCAGGAGTTCGAGTTGTGGTGAAACGGAACGCGGGCAGCCGAGGGTGCGGCATGTCCGGACAGAACCGTGTGGTTGAGCTCATCGGCCATCCCAGAGAGAGCGCCTGGCGGAAGGTACCCGCACAGAAGGCGGAGGGATACCTATGATCGCACTGGTGGTGATCGCCGGCCTCCTGGCCCTGGCTTCGGGCCTCCTGAAGTTGTTCGGAAAGGGTCGGCGGGCAGGTGAGATCCCCGTCTGGGCTCTCCTGGAACTCGCGGCGGGTGTCGCCGTGCCCCTCTACGCCGTGACCGGACCCCACCCCCAGGCAGCCCTGACTGGAGCCCTGTTCCTGACGCTTGGCCTGATCCTCCTATCCTCGCTTCTCCAGGTAGCTCAGGCCCGGGCCCAAAAGCGGCACCGGGAGACGACGGAAGCGGCCCGCCTCGTGACCTATGTAAAGTACATCTCCCGGTTGCCGGACCTGGAGGGGGAGCCCGAGGGCCAGGACTGACGCTCGGGCTCCGTACCGACCCCTCTCCATCCTCAACGTTGGCCACTACCTCCCTGCGGGATCCTTCTCGGCCTTCGCCCCTGACTCTCCGGTTCCCGCCGGCATCACCGGCTTCAACCGGTAGGTCTTCCTCGTGACGAACCCTCTGAACGCCTCCATCTCCCCCTCGACCTCGAACTCGCCAGTGGCCAGGTACCGGAGCACCGCTGATGTATGCGTGAGTCCCGCGGTTCCCATGAGTCGCATCCAATCGCCCTGAGCCGTCTCGTCGGGAGCCTCGGTCGTGGCGCTGAAATATGTGATCCGAGGGCTGTAGAGGCCGTTCCCGATGCTCTCCGCTCCTTTCAACCGCATGTTCACCAGCATCCCGTTGTGGAAGTGCTCGGTGAATCCGTCCCGGTCCTGGACCCCGTACTTCCGGTACCGGGCGTAGAGCCGCCGGTTGGCAGCATCCACCTCGGGAGCCGAAGTCATGGCCGCCGCCATGGTATCCAGGATGGCGAACTGAGCGGTTCTGTAGTCCGGGTGTTCATCGTCGTCCACCCAGGAGAACCCGGGGATGAACCACGACCTGGGAACCCACCAATCCCGAGCCCCACCCCTCCGGCTCCGGACCCAGGCGCTGTACCCGGCGAAATACTGCACCCATTCGTGGCTGGGGTACCCGTGAGGGTTGAGGTAGGCGTCCGGGAGCCAGGCCTCCCGAATCAGGTGCCGAGCCCGGGCCTCAGGGTAAATGGGATCCTCCGTCCTTCCGCCGCTGGTTGCATCGACTCCGAGGGCCCCGGGACGAGCGGCATGGAGCATGTGGTCGGGATTGGCGAGCTGTCGGTCGTAGGCCAGGGCGGCCCCATCCGGATTCGTCATGGGATGGAGCACCACATTCACATCCTTCAGAAGAGCCTGGTAGGCAGAGTCCGTTACCAGCAACTCGCCCAGGCGGAGAATGTGGCTGGTACTGGAGACTTCGTTGGCGTGCTCCCTGCCGCTGATGAACAGCGTAGGCTTCAGGGCATTCAGCTTCGCCTGGGAGACGAACTCCGACGCCTGGGGGGGGAGGAAGTCCGCGGCCCACACCCGGTGCCCCAGGTAGGAGTCGGTGAGGTAATAGACATCGACCCCCGGAAAAGTGGCCAGCCTGGCCAGGACCTCTTCGTTCTCCTCGGGAGGGATGGGCGTCTCCCACTGGACCAAAGGCTCGCCTCCGTACACCCAATCCTCGGCCGAGAGCAGGGGATTGTCGGTGGTTTTTGGAGATCCGCTCCGGGGAAAGACCGCCGTCCGTTGGAACGTGCTGTCCTTCTGGAGCCGGAAATCCAAGGCCAGCTCCCCCACCCGGTCCCATGACAACGCCTCCGAGAAGATCCCCTCCATGTTCAATCGCATTAGAGCCCCGAGCATTCCTTCGAGAAGCTCGACGCTGACGAATTCCCGGTCGATGGCCGCTTCACGGCTCCTCCCCTCGAAGTCCGTGACCCGGTCCAGGGAATCGGTGACTTCAATCCGGGCCAGGAGCTGATGAAGGCCATCCTCACCGCTGGCCACGATCGCACCCGTGAGGCGGGGGGCCTCCACGGGAATCGGATCCAGTTCGTACCGCTTCAGGAGCGGAGCGTCTCGTCCATCCGGCCAGACCCGGAGGACCAGCTCGGGGTTCCCCTTCTTCTTCCCTGTGAGAACGAGGCGGGCCTTCCCCGCTTGGCCGCCGCCGCTCGGATCAACAAAGGGGAGGATCCGGCCCGGGAAGCTGAGGCTGGTCTCGTATCGTCCTCCCAGGAGGCTGAGGAGCGTGTGGGTTTCAAAGAAGATGTCCTCGTGGAGTGCCTCCAGGGAGCTGATGGCCTCCTCATCGATTCCGATCCGGTAATCCGGCTCGCTCAGACGGAGGTCGACCTGAAAGGCGTCGAAGAAGGGTGCGTTCCCAGGGGCGGGGCGCCCATCCTGCGTGTCCATCACATACTGGATGATCTCCTGGTAGGCCTCGGTCTGAAGCCGGTCCCAGAACCTCTCCGGATCTGTGGCGACTCGGCGATGGGCGAGGGTGTCGCCGTCGGCGGTTGCTGTGAGCCACCCAGTAGTGACACGGACCTGTTCGTACTCCGGAAAGAGATCGAAGAAGGGCCGGACCACGTACTTCGGAGTGAACGTGTCCCGGAGGACGACCCGGCCAGCGCCGTCCCTGGCCTCGAAGGTGTAGATCGGATCCCGTTCTCGCGTGGGGTGGAAGGTCACGGACGAGTCCGGGATTCCCAACTCCCGGGCCAGGACCGCGTCGATGGGATAGACCTCCTGTAACCACCGGGTTTCGGCGGCGATGGTCTGCCACCGCACCTCCTCGGACTCTTCCAGAGTATGGTAGGTGAGGTCGATGGAGGCGACGTCCTGGTCGCGAAGTCGCGGCAGGAGCAAGTCGTGGATCCAGGAGTAGCCCTGCTTGTAGGCGCTGAGAACCCTGACCGAGGGATCGGAGGCTCCCCGTCCGGAAAGTGCGGTCCGGATTTCTTCCTCCAGAGAAGCCCTGATCTCCGGGGGTTCACTTACCCGAAGCTCTACCGCAGCTGAAGAGCCGGGCCGGATGCCGGGATAGACCTCCTGGGCCAGGATCCTCCGAGCCTCTTCCACCTCCCAGGGAATCTCCCAATCGAAGGCGAAGATCGTGTCCCCCACGCCGAACCCCGTGGGCCAGGTCCTGACCACGACCTCGGCCTCCGGGAACCGCCGACGAACCGTCTCGGCTACAACCTCCCGCAGGTCCGCGGGAGTTTCCAGAGCCGCGAGCTCGACCTCGACCCGATCAGGCGTCGTTTCAGACGCCATCCGATCCAACCAGGCATCCAGCTTGGCCAGGGCGAGGGCGACCTGTCCGGGGGGGTTTCGGACCTGGAGGAACCGGCGGATATCCGTTTCAGCGTCCGCCAGACGGTACTCCCCCTTCCCATGTCTCCAGAGGAACGGAACCCGGCGAGCCAGCCAGTCCGTCACTGCCCTGAGGCCTTCCCCATCCCCACCTCCCACCACCAGGGCATGCCTATCCCCGAAGGCCTCGTCCACGACCTGGACGAACCCTTCGCCTTTCCCCACGTCGGACGCCGGCAGTTTCCCTTCCTCCCGGAGGCGCTGGATCTGGTAGTGGTTGGTGCCCAAGAAGACCGGAAGCCCGCCCTCCGTAGGGTCATCCTCCTGGTCGGAGACCCGGACAAGGGGGAGACGGATCCCCGCGGTCTCCAAACCGATTCGGGTAGCCAGGTCCACGACGGATCTCCCCGCCTGGCTGCCCCTCACCGAGAGGTATGCGGCGGTCTCATCCGGCACCAGATCTCCGTTGGTGTCTCTGAAGAGGCCTCCCACCGCGTACAACCCCGGGAGGGAGAACGCGGCGTCTCCGGCCCGGCGGAACTCCTTGTCGACCTTGGGTTGCCAGGGCTTTCGGGGTCTGAGGGGAATGGTGCGAACCACTCCGGGGCCCACCACCCGGATGTCCGTTCGATGAAGGTGTTCGAACTCCAGATCCGAGAGGGTCGGGGGGTCTTCCCCGGCATTGGAGTCGGCCGTAGTCGAATCGGGGCGAGCCTGGGCCGGGAGTGAATCGGGCACTCGGGCTTTTGCTGTATCTCGGGCTCCTTCCTCGGGCCCCGGCTTTTCTCCTTCCCGGGAGGGGGACACCGGAGTCTCCGCCGCTGCCGAATCTCCCGTTGCCCCCAGGGTGTCGTTCCCCAGGAAGGCGTCCACAGCGAGCTGGAATTGGGCCCTGTCTGGCACGCGCACCGTGACACGAGCCCGCGGCACTCCCGCCCCGTCATCCTCGACCACGATCCGGTCCAGGGCTACGGAGGACTCCCCGGAAACCCTGGATCCTGCGAAGGCCTCGACCGCCTCGATCACATGGCTCCAGGCGGTACCCTCGGGAGCCCAGACCTCCGGGTACCGGCCCGCCAGGTAGGCTGCCGCTGCGAGGAGGCCCGTGGCGTCGTACCCCACGACCGCTACCGCTCCACCCTGGAAGGCCCCCATGGCCGGGAAGTGAGCCAACGCCCCCTGCCCAGGGGCGAGCCCGGCCTTCACGGGATCGGTGTGGTCCGCCAGCCCTGCGGCGTCGATCGCCCCGGTTCCGACGAGAAACACGGGATGGGAGAATGGACCCTCCGTGCCCGCTTGCCCCACCAGCCCCAGGTTGACGCCCGAGGTCTCATAACCCAGTCGGGCAGCCAGGTTTGCGGCAGCCACGACCTCGGCTTCCGTGGGGTAACCGGAGAGAAGGATCCGGGTTTCGACGAAATCCACGACGTCGTCGCCGTTCCGGTCCTGGAGGATGAGACCTGGGTGAAGGATCTCCGTGAGGTCATGCAGGGCGGGTCCAGTCGGATTCGGGCCGGCCCCATCCCTCCCGTCGGTCACGGCCTGGGCGGAAACACCACTCATCGGAAAAGGAAGTACCGCGAGGGCAGTGACGGAGATTCGAAGGAGGCGTGGAAGCGTCATGGTCATGGATGGCTGTGGGAGATGACGTGGCCCTCGTCCCGTGGTTCGCCCAACGAAGACGGGACCGCTTTCGGGCCGCCGGGTTGCACCGGGCTTCAAAAGTCCTGGAAACCGTGGGGAAAGTACGGGGGGAGGACCGCTCACCGCAGCCACTCTCCCCCCCGGGTTGGTCCTGCTGGTCTCCTCCAGCGCCCTCGCACCCTCCCGACTATGGAAGATCCGGTGTTGGGTCGGACCGACGAATCAGGAATCGATCCCCTGGCCCGCGCCATCCTTTCTCGAGCGCCAAGCCCCCCTCCACCATCCCCGGCCAGGACCCAGGCCCCCGTTCCCCTGCATCTTCTCGTGAAGTTTCTCCACCTGGAGGGAGAACGCCTCCAAACGCGCCTCTACCACCTGGGGTAGCGGGTTTCCATCCATCTCGATGCTCAGGTAGGGGAGCACATGAGCACATGGTGTTCCTTCAGTTTCCGATAGTTCTTGACCCCCCGAATCCGCTCATTCCCCTCCACCTTGCTTTCCTGAGTGAGGATGGACTCGACGATCCGCGTGGGAAGGCAAGCGAAGGGGCCCACAGCGAGGACTCCATGGACGTGATTGGCAGACTCCTGGAAGAACCCGCCGATAACCAGGAGGATCTCCCCCACGATGTGCGTGTCCACGAACTGGGATCCGTCCTTCACCACGGATGCGATATCGATGATGTGGGGATCACACAGACCCGTATTCCCCAGAATGCCTTTGATCTTCTTTTCCAGACGCTTGATGATGAAGTTACGGATGTAGAGGTCTCGACGATCCTTGAGGGTCACCCCCTGCTTCTGGAAGTGCTGATTGTGGTACCCGACGAAACGCATCCACTCCAGGACGGGGGCCCTTTTGGTCACGATGTCCCGGTCGGCAAGCTTCCGAATGACTCCCTCCGTCGTGAACTCGTCCTTCCGGACGTAGATCTCCCCATCCAGAAGGACACGCCTGGCCCCGGATAGGGGAAAGCGAAGGTCGAGCTGGCTCAGGGCCTCGGCCATCTTTGTGAGCTGACCATAGAAGTTCTGCCCTCCTCGTTCCATCTCCCGATGGAGGAGCTCCAGGTGCTCCTCGAAGAGGGCCCTGGCTTCTTCCCTGTTCTTCGGGAGCACGAGAAGGGCGTTGCTCACCTCATCCAGCACGTCGGCGGCAATGATCCCGCGGAAGATGTCCCCGTATTCCTTGAGGGTGAACCCAGCGTAGTTGTCCTCGTTGGCCAAGGTGAAAAGGGCCATGTTCTCGAGCTGTTTCTTCTCGATGAGTGACTGCTGGAACGTCACATACTGGGGCAACCGGCAGCTCCCGGTGGCCCTCGGCATGAGGAAGGCCACCAGCTCATCCGGCTGCTGTTTGTTCCTGGAATAATCCAGAAGCCCCGCGGTGGTCAGGATCAGGGGCAGACACTCCTTACAGGACGTGTTCGCCCGGCCCAGCATGAGCATCGGGAAATCAGGAACCTCCACGGCCTCGGACCGAATCCCCATCCCCCGGAATGCTGCGGCCGTCATCCCGGCGGAGATCCTTCCCATGGACGGCATGAGGACCTTCACACGGGGATTCCTGATGTCGTAGTCCCTCCCGTCCGATGCGGTATACACGAACCGACCGTCTTTCGGCGTCACCCGTGCGGGTCGATAGGGGGGAGGCTGCGCATCTTCGATCCCCAGCTGACGATAGCGGCGAACGATATCCAGGAAGGCCTCGATCCGGGTGTTGACGCCCGCGTCGGCGGTGTGGTTATCGATCTCCAGGGTGAGACTGGGCTTAGTGCCCATGATGTCCCGGACATATCCCACCAGAAAGGAATCCGGTCCACAGCTGAAGTTGGTGATGAACGCCGCGAAGAGCTGCGGGTGCTTCTTCACCATTCGGGCGGCCCGAATGATGTCGTGTCCCGCAGCCCAGCTCATATTCCAGAGGGAATCTTCCTCTTCGAAGGCCAGGCACTCGTATGGGAGGATAGGATACCCACGGGATGCAAACTTCCGAGGAATCCCGAAATTGGCGTCGTCCGCGAAAGCGTTGTAGGTCCTCCCGAACAGCACTACCCCCACCGCCTCCTCATCTTCTTCCAGCTTCCGGAGAAGCTCCGCACCGAACTCCTTCTTCCTCTTTGCGAAGCCGTTCAGCGCCTCCACGCCTTCCCGGTATGCCCGGGCCGAAGAGGCAGCGCTCCGTCCCAAACTCCGACCCAACGCCACGAATTCCGCTTCCTGGCTGTCCCATCCTCTGTGGAAATCCAGAACCGGAGTGAGGAGGGGAATGGACACGTCCCTGAACGCGCTCCTCAGGTAGTAGGGCTCATGGGCTGCCATACAACAGGTGGACCGCTTCGCCCAACTCTCGTCGGCAACGCCATCCACCTGGAGCTGGGCGACCTTGGGGAGGAAGATGACGTCAGGCCCTTTGTCCAGGAGGTTCCTGAACATCCCATGGGCGATCTCAGCCGGGTAGCAGAACGCGCTGGAAGTCATCTTCACCCCGTCGGGATCCGGCTGTTCGGGCAAGATCATTTCCATGCCCAACCGGGTGAAGAAAGTGTGGTAGAGAGGAAACAGGTTGTGCAGGTAGAAGCTGTTCTGGACGCCAACGGTTCGTGGGGTGGACGCCGCCGGTCCCTTACCTGGCTCGCGACCTACCGGGGGCGCGTCCTGAGCGGGGCTGGTCGTTCTCGTCCCCGACATCTCCGGGGGTGACCCGATGCTCGCCCCG
>JBDHCH010000258.1:0-5408 GCA_039592115.1 Gemmatimonadota bacterium
GGCGTCGGACGGTCTGTCCATCGGCCTTGTGGACGAGTTGGCCGAAGACCCGGGTGCTGCCGCTCTGGATTATGCCCGGGAATACCTTCTTCCGAAATCTGCATCCAGCCTTCGCTTTGCCGTTCAGGCTGCCCGGGGCGGGTTCGATGAGAGGGTCCGAGAGGAACTTGCGACGGTCGAACGGTTGTTCCTGGAGGAGCTCATTCAAACCGCCGATGCTCAGGAGGGCCTGGGCGCCTTTCTCGAAAAGCGTGAACCGAAGTGGAGGAATGAATAGGAAGGCGGCGTCAGCGTTCTTCCGCTACCCCGTGACCGTAGACGATCAACTGTCCCGCGTCGACTTAGGCCCAGCCGCCGTTCATGTAATCGAATTCCCCCACACCCGCCTGCATGGGATCGATCCGGATCGCGACCACGCCCCGGACCATGGATCCGGCGTTGTGATCGGCCTCCGCCCTGAAGTCGAATCCATCCCGACAATCTGAGGGCGAGAAACGCGAGCCGCGATCCGGCGGTCCGGGACTCTCCTGTGGCACGACCATGCGGAAGGGTCCTTCACCGGTGATCTTTCCCTCGGGCAGAACAAGCGTGGATGGGTCCAAAGGCACACCATTTCGTTCGTAGCCGAGAATCAGCCGAAGCTCTCCCGGGAGGGGAGAGCCGGAAGACACCCCCGTCGGCCGGTGTTCCGGGTACCGGACAAAGCCACAGGAGGCCCCTCGCGTCTCCGGATCCAGGCCGTCATAGAATAGGGGCTGAGGGAAGCTCCTCATCACATAGTCGATGGGGATGGACTTCATATACCCGTCGGGTGCGATCACCGTTATCCCCGTCGCTCCGGAAAGATCGATCTCCAAGACATCGAGGAGGTCTGCTATCTTCACGCCTTTGTACAGGACATAGTCGTCGAACCGTTGTTGGGTGTTGTTCACCAGCATCACCTGGCTGTGCGATGGGACAGCCTTGATCTCGTCCATGGAGAGGATCAGGGTTCTGGCCACGGCCTGGCCCGGCAGGCTCAGTCCACTGCCCGGATATCGTCCGTCCGACAGTTCAACGCCGTTCGAAAAACCATCCCCGTCGGAGTCCCTCCCCTCGATGCTTTTCACCGCCTCTCTGCTCCTTCCCGCATCGAGGTAGTCACGACCGAAACCGTTCAGTGTCTCCAAGGAGGAGTGACCGGTAGCGCCCAGCAGGAGGTCATGGCAGTTGTCGCAAGAGCTTCCGACGAGGTCTCCACCCTCGATCTTGCCCGCATGACAGGTCTGGCAGTCGTCGAGTCGCGTTCCAACCAGCGCCGGGAATGCCCCCACGAGGTTGTCGGCGTCTCTGTCGGTCTCGTGTTTCCGGTAGGATCGGGAGGAAACTTCCTCCCCGGGAGCCGCTGAGTCGTCGCCGTAGCAGCTCACCACAGAGGTCACCAGCAGCAAAGAGAGGGAGAACAGCATCCCGGATACCTGTCGGGGACGAGGGCCAGGCTGCATTTCGAGTCTGTTCAACGCCGCGCCCCGATCTCCATCCCATCCTCCCGCGCCCCTTTCCCCCCGGAGCGGTCCTTGTCGTGAATTACCCTGCGATAAACAACCGAATAATGCCTCATACGGCCCGGCATATGAGATGCGATGGAGGCGATGACGATCACCACGATCAGGATCGGGAACCGATAGTCCCAGGCCAACGGCACAGCGCAGATCAAGGCCAATTTCACCAGGGTCATGGCCCCCCGGGCCTGGTGAAACCAGAGGAGCCGCGGACCGGCCTCGACCGCGGCCAATGCGACTCCGGTGCCAATGGTCATCCAGAGGCTCACCGTGAGCCTCTCCGGAGAAACGTCGAACGCGTGACCTCCAACCAGGACTCCCATCGCAGCGATGTGGGTGGTCCGGAGAGCGATGTTAAACGCGCGCATCATCTCATGACTCCCACTCTCCGGTGCGCACATCCGGCACGAACCCCGGTAGCTCCCCAAGCGCCGTTCGAAATTCAAGCGATCGCAATATTTCGAGGAAGGCTTGGACCGGCTCCCGGTCCAGTCGATCCCGGAGACTCAGGAAATCGTACTCTTCGTCCCTCAACGGTGCGAACCCCAGCTCGTAGGCCACCGCCACGGCCTCGATCCCGAGCCCCCAATCGGCGCGCTCCGCTGCCACTGCGGCAGCCACGGCGTTGTGGGAGCGGGTCTCTGCATCGTATCCCGCGATGCCGGCGCGAAGGTCGCCAGGGGGAACGCCGCTGGCCCCGGCGATCTCGTCCAGGAGGAGATCCAGGAGAACACGGGTACCAGCTCCCCGGGTGCGGTTGAGCATCCGGAGCTCGGGCCTCCCCACCAGGAGGTCCAGCGTCGGCGGTTCTTCCGGGAAGTCCTCCTTCCGGAAATAGATCCCCTGCCGCCTGACGTACCCCTTGACCAACACTCCATCATCCCCCAACCGCTCCAGGGCGGCCCGGTTGTAGTCCCCGGAAGCCGGGTCGAGGAGGTGGACCCCGGCCAGATCGGTCTCGCCCCTGATGCAAGCCTCCACACCTGCTGACGATCCGACGTGGATGACCTTCGACGTCAACCGGCGTTCCTTCCGGAGCAGTCCCAGGGCCAGATCGACGCCGCGACAATGACTGCCGATCAGTGTCAGGTCAGCCACTTTCAGCGTCTTCGCCATGGGCGTCACGCGTACGGCATCGCCCTCCCGGACCACTTCCCGATCGGCGGCCACTTCCAGCGACCCATCGGCCTGGGCGAAGGCGTGGATGGAGCCGGATGCACCCGTGATGGGATAGGCGGCAGGTGGCCCTTCGGTGCGTGGGACCAGGTTGACGAGGACATGCTCGTGCCTGCCCTCGGCGGAGTGGTACCTCACAGCGAGACGTGCCTTCACCGACTCCGCCTCCGTTTCGACCGGCAGGTTGGCGAGGCGTCGTATCACGGGGGCTACGAAGAGGCTGAAGGTGATGATGGCCGAGGTCGGAAACCCAGGTAGCACCACCACCGGCTGACGGCCCCAGGCCGCCAACACGATGGGTTTGCCCGGCTTGATGCCGACGCCGTGGACGAGGATGCCCGGCCGCGCCATGCCGTCGATTATGCCGAAGGTCAGGTCGCCCTCCCCTTTCGAGGTGCCTCCCGAGAGGATGACCACATCGAAATCGTCCCGTGCTCTCTCGCAGGCGTTCCGAAGCGCCTCTTCGTCGTCAGGGATGATACCGATGAACTCCGCCTCCCCCCCGTTGTCCCGGACCGCCGCTCCCACGGTGGTGGCGTTGGAGTCGTAGATCTGGCCAGCGTTCAGGTGTTGGCCTGGACTGACGAGCTCGTCCCCGGTGGAGATGATGGCGACCCGGGGCCGCTTGTGGACCCGAACGGTGTCGATGCCGAGGGCGGCGAGGACTCCGAGCTCCCGAGTCGTGAGTTTCTGGCCGGCCCTGAGCACCGTCTCACCCATCCGCATGTCGGCACCGGCAGTCTGGATGTTGGCTCCGGGGGGAACCGGTTTGTAGAGAAGCAGCTTGCCATCATCCACTTCGCTGAGCTCGACCATCTGCACAGCGTTGGCGCCTCGGGGAACCACTCCTCCCGTTGCCACCTCCATGGCTGTGCCGGCCTTCACCTCCGTCGTCGGTACCGATCCGGCCGGGGCGACTTCTGGAAGAAGGTCGAGGCCGACCGGCGCATCCTCGTCCGCTTCGAACGTGTCCGCCGCGATCACGGCGTACCCGTCCACCAGTGCACGATCGAACGGCGGCACGTCGATGGGCACGATCACATCGCCTTCGAGGATCCGGCCCTGGGCTTCTGCAACGGGCACCTCCTCGCCACCCACTGGGCCGATTTGCAGCGCATCGTGCCAGATCCGCTCCGCCTCCGACTTGCTCACCGTTTTCAGGAAATGGATGCCTTTGCGTCTCATGGCTCCTTCTCAGTACAGATAGACCTCGACCTCCGAACCCGCCTCGAAGCCCTCGTCATCCCGCGGCACGATAACGAACCCGTCGGCCCTCGTCACCGAGGTGAGCACCCCGGCTCCGCCTGATCTGAGAGGCTCGACTTCTCCTTCCCCCACCAATCGAACCCGTACGAAATCGGTTCGGTTGAGGGCCGAGGCGACCTTCCGCCGCAGGCGTCCCCGGACCCGGCGGTTCTCTCGTCCTTCCCGTTGACCGAGCTGGCGCTGCAGCGCGGGACGAACGAAGACGTCGAATCCCACCAGGGCCGCCACGGGGTTGCCAGGGAGGAGCACGACCAGAGCTTTCCGCAACCGGCCGAAGGCCAAAGGCGAGGCTGGCCGGATATTGACGCCGTGGAACAGAAGCTGCCCCACCTCCGAGAGCAGGCCGGGCAGATAGTCCTCTTTGCCCGTCGAGGTGGCGCCCGTCGTCAACAGGATGTCGCCCTCGAATGCCTGGAGGGCAGTGCGCAACGCCTCCACGTCGTCGCGCACAGCGCCCAACCATCGAGCCTCGCCACCGATCTGGGAAACCAACCCTTCCAGCATGTAACGGCAGGAGTTCACCACCCGGCCCGGCTGGCCGGCATCAACCGATCCGGGCTCCACCAGCTCGTTCCCCGTAGAGAGAATGCCAACAACAGGTCGCCGCACCACGGGAACCTCGACCAACCTGGTGGAGGCGAGCACCCCAAGGTCCTGAGGCCTCAACACCCTGCCGCGTTCCAGGACCATGTCGCCCTGCCGAATGTCTTCCCCCGCTCTGGCTACGTTGCGTCCCGGCACGACGGATCCGTGGGCCAACATGACATCGCCTTGATCGGTGGCGTACTCGGCCATGAGCACCGCGTCGGCCCCCTCGGGGAATACTCCACCCGTCATGATGCGGACCGCGTCCCCTTCTCCCACCTCCAGGTCCGTCACCTCACCGGGCAGGACCTCTCCGATCACCCGAAAAGAAACGGGATCCGTGGGGCTCGCACCGAAGGTTTCGGCCGCGCGGAGGGCGTAGCCATCCATCGCGCTCTTGTCGAAAGAGGGCACGGCCACGGCGGAGACGACGTCCCGGGCTAGAGTGCGCCCCAGGGCCTGGAGCAGGGAAACGGACTCCTCTTCAAGGGGCACCACGGCCGACCGCAGCATCTCCATGGCCGTAGCCAGATCTGTCTTCGTCGTGAATCCCCGCATCCGTACGTCGTCGTCAGGCATCTCAACCGGTTAGGTAAGGTCCGCACAAGTGGGGCGTGAAGTCCTCGGAAATAGAGGTCCTTCCCGGGCAGGTGATAGTGTAGTGCCGCGGAAATCCTGGTGCTACTCGGGCGTTGAATCTTCAGCGGTCAGACGCTGCCGGCACCACGTCAGATGCTATGGGGGAGGAGGGTGGCGGGTGCTTACCCCTTCCTGAGGGAGCGAGCGCGGACCGCCACAGTTACCCTCCTTGGAATCCCCATTCCATCGGAGGTGCTGCAT
>JBDHCH010000259.1:0-5379 GCA_039592115.1 Gemmatimonadota bacterium
CCATTGCGCAATATTCCCCACTGCTGCCTCCCGTAGGAGTCTGGGCCGTATCTCAGTCCCAATGTGACGGATCGTCCTCTCAGACCCGCTACGCGTCGTAGCCTTGGTGAGCCGTTACCTCACCAACAAGCTGATACGCCGCGACCCCCTCATCAGGTGGGAGCGTACAAGTAGAGGCCCCCTTTGGTCTTTCTTCCATGCGAAGGAAAGACGTTATGCGGTATTAGCCCGGGTTTCCCCAGGTTGTCCCCCGCCTAAAGACAGGTTGGTCACGTGTTACTCACCCGTTCGCCACTCGGCTATAGAGTGCAAGCACTCTAGTCCTCGTTCGACTTGCATGTGTTAAGCACGCCGCCAGCGTTCGTCCTGAGCCAGGATCAAACTCTCCGTTAGAATAGCTTGAAATAGCTCTATTTGAACGCCGATGTGATTCCATCGATCGTTCGGAATCTACGTTTTGATCTCGCTCTGCTCGATGGCAGAGATGCGACAGGACGTAGTGCCTATCGCTTCGAGCCCGCCCACTTCCTCTTGACCTCAGTTTTCAATCAGCTGTTTTCTTGTCTTGCGCAGGGACTACCAGAGTCTTTTTCGCGCAAAACGCAGCGACCGCGAACAGCCGGCTCGCTGCGAGGCCTGAATCATAATCAGGCGTCACCAGCCTGTCAACAGATTTAGACCGACTTTTGGTCCGCACGTTTCAGTCCGGATGGTCCAGGGTGAGCGACCGGGATCGAACCGGCGACCTCCAGGGCCACAACCTGGCGCTCTAACCGACTGAGCTACGCCCACCATTCCTGTCGTCGGGAGCAACGTCTCGGGCCCCGTGGCGGCGAAAGGAACTTCCACCGCGACTCGACAGACTCTCAAAATATAATCGGAGAACGGCCTCGTAAACCGGCGACCCCGCGCTTCCTCCAAACCCCGTGGGTCTCCCCTCGGTTCTTGAGCGGTGGGCAAAAAAAGACACCCGTAGCAAGATTCGCCACGGGGCTTTTTCCTCACCGAACGCGCCCGGCAGGACTCGAACCTGCGACCCTCGGCTTAGAAGGCCGATGCTCTATCCAGCTGAGCTACGGGCGCTCTTTCCCAAAAAGCGTGGAGACTGGGCCGAGGCCTGTGACCTCCACTTCGGGAGTGGAAGCTATGAAGACTCGGGGAGAGGCGTCAACGGATCTCGGATGCGGTACCGAGCGGAACTCCTGTGCCCCGGGCTCATCGAGGATCCCGTTCGGTCCCCCAGTTTCCGACTCCCCCCGGGTCCCGCAACGGCAGGAACAGAAACGTGCCTTTCGCATCGCCCGTACAATCCGACGCCGTGGCCACTCCGGAGAGATTCCCCGTGGCGGCTTCCCAGCGGCCGTCCAGGGTCAGACGCCCGGGGCAGGCACCTTCGTAGGACAGCTCCAATCTCATTTCCCTCTCCCGGATCCTTCCCTCCCCCAGGGCAACCAGGTCAGGAGGGGCCTTGAAGAGGCCCTCAAATCGCCTTCCCCCCGAGGGAGTCACGGTGAGCGTTCCCGAAATCCGTCCGCCCTCGATTTCCAGGAAGCCCTCGAATTCGCCATGAGGGACCGAGGCCTCGGAGCCACCCGGCAGGGAAGCTCCACTCTCGCCGAATCCCCATCCGCCCACCACCTGACAGCCCCAGAGGAGAGCGACACCAAGTGCCAGCAGACCCAGCCGGTCAAGCCGGAGAGTGTTGAGGACGGTCCCGTTCAACCCTCCCCCCTCCCCTCCTCTTGAGCCTCACCCTCCTCGACCACTTCCTCGTACTCTTCCTCACCCATCCCTCTCCATTCTCGGACGAACTCGTCGAGTTGCTCCACCACCCTGTAGTGGACGGTTCCGTCCGGGAAGGTCTCATCCTCCTGCATATCCCCAGCCTCCATCCCCGTGAGAATCGGCCAGCCTTCTTCGATTCGGCCAATCGCGTAGATGTGGAACTTGCCTTCAGCCACCGCGTCCCTCACCTGACGCCGGAGGACGAGGTTCTCCACATTCTGACGGGGGACGATGACTCCTTGCGTGCCGGTCAGACCCACCTGCTCGAAGGCCGCGAACACCCCTTCTACCTTGTTCGTGACCCCCCCAACCGGAAGGATCGTCCCATCCTGGTTGATTGCCCCGGTGATGCATATGTCCTGGCGGATGGGGACCCCGGAGATGGCTGAAAGAAGGGCGTACAACTCGGCGGCGGAAGCGCTGTCGCCCTCCACTTCTTCGTAAAGCTGGTCGAAGCTAATGCTTGCCGAGAGAAGGAGGGGCTTGGACCGTGCGAACGTCCGTCCCAGATACCCCGACAAGACCAAGAAGGCCTTGTTGTGGATCCGCCCGCTCATGTGGGCTTCCCGCTCGATATTGATGACCCCTTCTGTGCCCAGATACGCGCTGCACATCACACGGATCGGCCGACCGAACGCCTCATCGCTGATCTGGATCAGCCCGATCCCGTGGATCTGGCCCACTTTTCTCCCTTCGGGCTCGAAGGAGAAGACACCGCGCCGGATCAGGTCCAACATCTCCCGATGGGGTCGGTTGTTCCTGATGTGGCGGTCGAGGAGGGCGCCCTCAACGTGAGCCTGGCTAACCACTTCGGCCCCCTGGGTCCCCGCCACATGGGCGGCTTCCCGAACCAGGTTCCGTATGGCCCGGAACCGCGTCGACAGCTTCCGTTGATCTCGTGCAAGGCGGGAGCCCTCTTCCACTACCGAGGCCACCGCTGAGGCGTCGAATGAAGGGAGCGCCTCCTTCCCGCACCGGGCCGCCACGAAAGAGGCGTAGCCCAGTTCGGCCTCGGGCGTCCGCTCCATATGGGGGGTGAAGTCCACTTTCACCTTGAAGAGCTCATCGAACTCCGGATCGGCGGCCTGGAGCATGTAGTATGTCTTGGGTTCCCCGATGAGGATGACCTTCACGTCCAGGGGAAGCGGCTCCGGCTCGAGGGCCTCCGTGACCATCAACCCCATGTCCCCGGCCGGGTCCGCAGGGCGGACCTCCCTGGTGCGGAGCGTCCGTTTCAGCGCTGTCCAGGCCATGGGGCGGGCCAGGAGCTCCTCGGCGTGGAGGATCAGATATCCCCCGTTCGCCCGGTGGAAAGCCCCGGGGGCAATCCGGGTGAAATCCGTCACCATCACGCCGAACCTTATCTGTCCCTCCACGCGACCAAGGAGGTTGGTGAGAGAAGGGTTGGATTCCATCACCACCGGCGCGCCGGAATGCCGCTCCCTCACCACCAACGGGTTCACCTGATATCGGAGGAAGAAGTCGTCTCGAGGTTGACCCAGAAGGGCGGCAGCTTCTGCCTCCTCTGTTCCTTTTGGCGTGAACTCTTCCCAATTCTCGACGATGTCCGTAGCCATCGCCTCCAGATGCTTCTGGACGCCGGGGCTATCGGCATGTAACTCCTTGAGGGTCGAGAACCGATGATTCACCACGCTTCGCGTGACTTGCCCGTGCAGTTCCTCCGCCAGACCAGCCGCTTCCTGCTGGAGCTCATGCATTCGGCGTTGGGCGTTGAATAGGCCCTTCGTGGCTTCCCGGACCCGTTCGTCGATGGTCCTCCGCAGATCGTCGTCGAGGGCCTGATAGCCTTCTTTTGTCAGGGGTTCGCCGTCCTTCGCCGGGACGACCACGACCCCGTCCTCCTTTCCGATCAGCAGGACATTCGGATCGTCCTCCACCTCTTTCCGGAACGCATCCATTCTGGCGGAGGCCTCTCGACCGCGCTCCTCGTAGATCGCACCCCTCCGACTCGAAACATCGTCTGCGTTGAGAGCTTGAGGGATGGCTCTCTTCAGGTCAGGAATGAGGGCGTCCAGGCGCGCCTTCAACAACTCTCCGTGGCCAGGTGCGAGGCGGAGAGCCACTGGATGCCGAGGGTTCTTGAAATTGAACCCATAACACCAGGAGTCCGGGGTAGGCTCGGATTCGGCACGAGTCTCCAACGCCTGCTTGATGAAGGTTCGCCGGCCTGAACCCGAGCTTCCAAGCGCGAAGATGTTATATCCCTTGGAGGCGACCGAGACCCCGAAAGCCAGCGCTCTCATTGCCTCGTCCTGCCCTAGCGCACCGGACAGAGGCTCGATTTCGGCAGTGGTCTCGAACCCGAGGGACTTCGGATCGCAGATTCGGTGGAGATCTGTGGTCGGCAGTTCTGAGGACGTCGCCATGAAAACCCCTCCCCGGGTGTTTCTCTGTGGTGTCGGGTTTCTTGTTCAACGCTGATGCCCGGTGGCTACCTCCATCTCCGAAGCTCAACCGGTCATGCGTAGAAAACTAGAGCATGATGCCCGAAAACGCCCCCCCTGGCGGCGAAATGTGGGGCCGAAGGGGGGGCTCGAGCGGGGAGGTTGCCGGACACTCTTTGGGGGCCGGCGCCTGGAGCTGCGGTCGTCGGTGGCGGGCCTCTCCTGTCTCGCGGACCTGTCCCTCAGTTCCGTCTGGGACGGGGGTGGGAGACCGCGGGAGCCCCCGGGCAAGGGCTAGCGGACCGGGGGCTCGGTAGTAGGGGCGGGTTAGCCTTCCGCGAGGGGACCGCTGGAGTTTTCATACAGCGTGGCTCCCCAACCGTCAGATGTCCGCTCAACCAGCAAGAGGTGTGCACCGGCCGGAAAGTGGCTGATGTTGCCGTTGACGAACTCCCAGGTGCCGTCATACCTGGTGATGAGTACTGCAGCGTCAGGCGAGATGACCCGAACGTCCATATCGGTCCAGCTTCCGCTGAAGTTCGCCCAATTGGCGGTAGTTCTCTCACAGTACTCAAACCAACCGTCCCGCCCCTGGGGCTCCCCTCCAGTCAAGTGGACCACATGGTCCGGGTGAAAGAGTGCACGGAGTAGGAGTAGGCTAGCCTTGGTCAGCTACTTCGGCCGGACCGTTAGAGTTCTCGAAGCTTGTGGCGCTCCAGCCGTCAACCGTTCGCTCAACCAGGAGGAGCTGTGCGCCCGTGGGATGACGTTCAATCCTCCCGCTAACGTGCTCCCAGGTGCCGTCGAACGCGCCGAGGAACACCGTGGCGTCAGGCGAAAGGACCCGGACGTCCTTCTCGGTCCAGCTTCCGCTAAAGCTCAGCCAGGTGTGAGTAGCCTCCAAACACCAGTCGAGCCAATCAGCCTTCCTCTGGGGTGCCCCTCCAGACAGGAAGACGACATGGTCGGGGTGAATGAGGGCCAGGGTTGCTTCACAGCGGTCTGCTGGTGTCCCGGCGTTCCATCCCTCCATCCAGGTCTCAGCCCATTCCATCACTTCCGCTTCAATCTGAGCAATCTCAGCCTCGGTCATGGCCTGCCCCGATGCCTCGGTCCAGAGCAAAGGACACAGGCAGAGAGAGAGGAGGGCTACGAAGGTGCGCATACGGCCTCCTGGTTGTGGGGAATC
>JBDHCH010000260.1:0-5350 GCA_039592115.1 Gemmatimonadota bacterium
ACCGGGCTCCCATCAGAGAACGAGCGAAGATCCAGTAGGGCTTCGCCCTGGTAATAATGAACGGATCATCCTCAACGGCTTTCTTAAGGTTTTCCCTAGCCTCCCTCATCCTCCCAGTGGAGTAGAAGCCGGCAGAGGCATTCACCAACAGAACTGCTCGTGAGGGACGGCTGAGGGTCCTGAGGGTTTCGAAGGTCGATCCCACAGCGGATCGTCGATCACCCCCGCCAAAAAACAGATCATGCGCGAGGAGCATCGTCCGGACCATGCGGTCCGGATCGGCCATGGTGTTGCCCGGGTGCCGCCTGAAGGAGACGGTGACCTCCTTCCCTCGATACCCTTCGCCAAGGGAAAGAACTCTCGCCACGAACAACCAGTCCTCCGATCCGGCAAGGTCACGCCTCTCTTCAAACCCGCCCACCCGCTCAAAGGAATCGCTCCTCAAAGCGAACGTACTTGGCGGCAACGCATGCTTTCCGAGAAGAAACGAGTGGAGAGAGATCGGCCCCGGGGGGGTGTTCCCTAACCGGGCATAGGGTCTCGAGCCCAGTTCTGAGAGGAACGCTCGAGTGGCCCAGAGCGACGCTGAGGGGTGCTCGGCAGCCAAATCAGTCAATTGGCGTAAGTGGCCCTCCAGCATGATATCATCAGCATCGAGGAAGGTGACGGCATCCACCTCCCCAACCTCTTCGAACCCCCGGTTCCTTGCCGCGCCGCGTTCTTTGTTCTCCTGTGAAATGACCCGGATATCGGATCCGAAGCCCTCTAGTTTTCGGCAGGTGTCATCCTCCGATCCGTCGTCTATCACGATGACCTTGGGTTCGCCGGCTTGACCGAGTGCACTCTCAACCGCCTGACAAACCAGCGAAGACCTATTGAACGTCGGGATGATGACCGCGAACTGCACCCAGACTCCCCTTTCTTCTCAGAATCCAGCGCGTGCTACCTGGTAACGCCACTCCGCAGCCAATGCGGCTTCGGTCGAGACACGGCCGCAACTCACCACGCCGAGGGCAGGAGGGAACACTGCCTCGAGCGGAAGGTTGCTTCCTTCATCCCTACGGCGGCCAACTGCGCCAGGTCGGTTTTGGGCGTTGGTTGGATTCCTCACTCGCCCAAAGAGAGTCAGTCGAAGAGCCGGGGCTCCATCGACCAACCAGGTGCGCAGCGGAAGTCATGACCACCACCGCTTTCGGCCCCCCTCCTTCAACTGGAGTGCCAACCCCCCTTAAACCACGGCTTCACCACATACCACCCCACCCCCACGAACAGGAAGAACAACGGCATGATCTGAGCCCGATGTCGGTAGGCCGTCCCGAAATTCCCCTCCACAAGGGCGTAGCTCGTTGTGACGACCAACAACACCGAAATGGGGATTACACTGAGGTACCGTCCCCGCCGTACGGCGCGGCCAATCCCCAAGAGAGCCAACACGAATAGCGGGTACCAGAGCAGGGTTTCCGGCGCGGCTGCCGTTTGCAGGGCACTCTCGAGAGCCCAGGGGAACGGGGCGAACAACAAGAACGAGAACCCAACCGGAAGGTATCGGATAGCCCCCCCGACGGTCTCCGCTTCCCGCCCAATCCCGAACGCCGAGCCGGCCCCCTGCTGAAGGGCACTCCTCATTCTCGACGCCGAGCCAAGGGGGTCCTCCATGACCTCAGAGGGGAACAGGTCCAGCTGGCCGGAAAGCAACGAAAGAAACAGGATCAGGATCGTCCCTGCTGCTAAGGTTGGAAGCAACCGCTGCGGCCGGATGGCCGCAACCACTCCGAGAGCGATCCCGGAAACCACGAGGAACCCCATGTAGTTTCTGAGAGCCGTCAGAAGGACAAGGCCCAGCCCAAGGAAGAGCAGATTCCGGGGATTCGGAGACCGAAAGGCCCGGACCCCGAAGTAGACCGTCAGGATGACCGCCAACCCCGCCAGGGAGTCCCTGATATTCAGGACCGACCAGAGGACGAGAGAGGGGAAGAATGCCGTCACCACGGCCGCGGTCTTCGCAACCTGTTTGCTTAGGACCTCACATCCGAGTTTGAAGGTCAGGAGAACCGTCCAAGCTCCCGCGAACATGTTCAGGACGACGGCGCCCATGGCCGAATCGCCCAGAAGGAAGTGGAACGCGGCATTGAGATGGTAGTAGGTTGGCAGCCACCCCTCGCCCGGGATGTTCGGCCTCGGGGAGATCCCCAGCCAGTGGTTGCTCAAAGAAGCCCCGATCCTTTCGTATCCAATGGAGTCCAGGGCAAAGAAATGGGGCGGGAACACGTAGCCGACAGCGATCAGGGCCGCGAATCTCACCACGATCGCGGCCACAATGAGGCGGAGCAGCCAGCTACGCACCTCTCCGTCCTTCTCTCGGGTGATCAAGGCGAAGGTAACGAAGGAGAGAAGGACAGCCTCGAGCGTAAGGGGAAGCACCAACTCCGGTCGTACTACCAGGTTCGATCCGACGATGAACGCGGCCAAAGCAGCGAGGATGGCCAGGACCGGAGCAGGGTTGGGCGCCCGAAAGTCGTGCATTGACACCGATTGGTGGGCGGGAACGAAACCAGACCAACGAGAAGAGTAAGGCCGCCGGGCCAAGGACTCAATCGGGGCGGCATACACCTGGCCGGGAAAACCCCCCAAATAGAAAGCCTCCCCGGCAGGAAACCCTGCCGGGGAGGCCGAAAACACTTCGAGGAGCCCCCCTACCCGACCGCCTCCACCTTCTTGGCCGGCGCCTTCTTTACGCGGCCCGACTTGATGCAGTTGGTGCAGACGCGGACGCGGCGATTCTCGCCGTCCTTGTCCACGATCTTCACGGTCTGGAGGTTCGGCAGCCAGCGGCGCCGGGTCTTGTTATGGGCGTGGCTCACGTTGTTCCCGGTAGCGGGACCCTTGCCACAGACATGACACACTCTGGCCATCGTTCTATTCCCTCAGCTTTCCTTCGTTCGCTTCAGTGCTGCCGATTTCGCTAGTCCGTCGCCCGGGCGTTCACCTTCAGCCCCGGAGTCTGCTTCCAGTCCTATCCGCCGCCAGTGCGATAACAGCGAAGCCGACTGTCATTATTGCGGCGCCCGCGTCGCCAACCGCTCGCGACACGGGCCGCGGTCCTGCATCCAGCGAGGTTGGAAAGGGAGCTAGCTCCCGCTTCCCGTCCCGCCGCCACCACCTCCGATGGCCTGGATCTCCACCGCTTCCAGGAAGCTGGTGGCGAACTCCGCCACGATCCGATCTCCCTCACTGGAGAACACGCCAAGCCCGTCCCAGGAGTTGAGCACGGAATCGGACATCATGAAGACCGTTCCGGTGATGTTCACGATGGACTCAACCAGGACTTCGGTTCCGGCCGCCACCAGATCCGGGCTCATCTTCACGAGATACGGGCCTTCGTCCGGGCCAATCCAGAACGCCTGGGTGCCCAGCCGGCTGGCGACACGAGTTCCCGTGACCTCGACCACCGCATCGATCTGACCCTCGGGGTTGGCCAGGAAGTCCGTCATGGCCAGAATCGCCGAGGCCCTTGTACCCTCGTCCGTCGTCTCCTCTGCGATCGCCACCTCAGTCGGTTGGGCAGTGATGCTGAGCCAGTAGAGGAAGCCTCCCAAGATGAGGAACGAAACAATCATCAAGGGGAGGGAGAGTTTGTCTGCAAACCCTCTGCGGGATCCCAAGGTGGCCATAACCGGTGTCCCTTTCGTGATTTAAGAGCTCTTCTCAACCAGTTCGATGAGAGCCATCTCAGCTGCATCACCCCGCCGGGTCCCGAGCTTCAGTATCCGAGTGTACCCACCCGGACGCTCGGCGAAACGGGGACCAAGGTCACTGAAGAGCTTCCCGAGGACCTCTCGGTCCGAAATCTTCTGCGCAGCCAGCCTGCGGGCATGCAGATCGCCCCGCTTCGCCAGCGTGATCAATCGCTCTGCGAAGGGGCGGAGCTCTTTGGCCTTGGCCGTAGTCGTTTCGATCCGCTCGTGGCGGAAGAGCGACGTGGCCATATTCCGAAGCGTCGCCTTCCGATGGGCGGCGGTCCGGTTCAGCTTCCGGCCCTTTTTCCGATGTCGCATCGGTCGCGTCCTAACCTAGGGCTTAGGGTTCCTTCTGCCTAGAGTGCCTGGGAGCCTTTCTACTCGTCGGCGCTCTCGGCGGCCTGGACTACTTCTTCTTCCACGAAGAAGAGCTGGCCGTCGTCTCCTTCCTCCAGCTTCATCCCGAAGCGGAGGCCATGCTCCTCGAGGAAATCAGAGATCTCCTTGAGGGATTTCTTCCCGAAGTTCTCGATGGCCAGCATCTCGTCCTCGGTCCGCTGCACCAGGTCCCCGAGGGTCTGGATATCTTCCTTTTGCAGCGAGTTCCTGCTGCGTACGGAAAGCTCGGCCAGATCCTCGATGGGCCTGCTGAAGAGGTCCTGAAGGCGTTCCGGCACAGGAATGGCGCCTGGAGGTGCGATCTGGGGGATCCCACCCTCACCGAAGTAGAGCATGTACTCGAGGTGCTTCCTCACCAGGTCGGATGCGTAACGAACCGCAGCCTCCGGATCCATGGATCCGTCCGTCTCGATGTGGAGAGTCAGGCGGTCGAAGTCGGTCCTCTGACCAACCCGCGTCTCCTCCACGGTGAAGTTCGCACGGCGCACCGGATTGTAGATGGCGTCGATGCGAACCAGGTCAACCGGGGCGCCCCGGGGCAGCTCATGCTGGTCCGCCAGGACGAACCCTCTCCCCTTGTTGACGTGAAGCTCAATGTTGAGCTCTCTGTCCTCTTCCAGGGTGAGGATGTGATGCTCCGGGTCCAGAACTTCCACCGAGGCCGGCGCGTTGATCATGGAAGCAGTTACGGGGCCGGACTTCTTGGCGTGGATCTCCAAAGTGGCCTCATCCACGTCGTCGTCCAGGCGGACCACCAGAGATTTGAGGTTCTGGATGACCTGATGGACATCCTCAACCACGCCCTGGATGGTCTGGTGCTCATGCACCACGCCGTCGATTCGGAAGGCCCAAGTCGCGGCCCCCCGGAGGGACGACAGGAGAACCCGGCGAACGGGGTTCCCCAGGGTGTATCCGAACCCGCGCTCCAGCGGCTCGATGATGAACTGGCCCGACCGTCCGTCTTCGGAGGTGTCCGCGATTTCCACACGCTCGGGAAGCACCAGTCCGGCAAGATCTAACTCCACCATTTCCTCCGTGCCTTTTGAGGCAACAGCTTTCGACAACTTCAAGGGGAAGTCCGGTCCGCCACCCGAGGGCGAGGAACCACCTTCCACATCAGATTACTTCGAGTAGAGCTCCACGATGAGCTGCTCCTGGACCGCCATGGGGATCTCCTGGCGGGTGGGCTTCCGCACCACGCGCCCCACGCGGTT
>JBDHCH010000261.1:0-5323 GCA_039592115.1 Gemmatimonadota bacterium
GACGGTGCCCATGTCCGATCTTCCCACACCGACGCCTTCCACCTCGAAGGACCTGGCTTCCGTCGACTTGCCGGTGGACGGGATTCACTGCGCAGGATGCGTATCCCGGGTGGAAACCGCCCTGTCGGCCTTGGATGGAGTCGACAGTGTATCGGTGAACCTGGCGACGGGGGAGGTCCGGATGACTTACGATCCGGACACCCTCTCCACGGCAGCGATGTTGGAGGCGGTAGAGGAGTTGGGTTACAGCGTTCCGGCCGGAATCACGGAGGTTTCCATCCATGGGATGCATTGTGCCGCCTGCGTTTCCCGGGTGGAGCGGGTAGTGGCCGCATCCCAGGGAGTTCTGGATGCCCAGGTCAGCCTGGCCACCGAGTCCGCACGCGTGAGGTTCGTTCCCGGGATGATGGATCCAGCTGGCTTGGCACAATCCTTGGAAAACGCCGGGTACGGTCTCCGGCAGGACGATGGCGAGAGCTTCGAAGAGGCCCTTCGGGCTCGGGAGGTGGAGAGAGAGGCCGAATACCGGGACCTCCTCAGACGTTTCTGGGTGGGGGCCGCGCTCGGAACTCCCGTCGCGGTCATCGGCCATGCCCATCTGATTCCGGGTCTCCAGGGGTTGGCCCACGGTACGATGCGGCTGCTCTGGATCCTGAGCGGGATCCTGACCATCCCCATCCTGACCTATGTGGGCCGGCGGTTCTTCACAGGAGCGTGGTCAGCCTTCCGTCACCGGGATGCCACCATGGATACGCTGGTTGCCCTGGGCACAGGATCGGCTTGGGTCTACTCCACTGTGGCCGTCCTCTTCCCGGGTCTCTTCCCCCCGGGAACTGCCCATCCTTTTTATGAGGCCACGGCGGTCGTCATCACGCTGGTCATGCTCGGTCAGGCCCTCGAGGCGCGAGCCAAGGGCCGTACCTCCCAGGCCCTCAGGAAACTCATGGACCTTCGCCCCCGAACGGCCCGGGTCCTCCGTTCGGGTGAAGAAATGGAGATCCCGGCCCAGGAGGTTCAGATCGGCGACCTGGTCGTGGTCCGGCCGGGAGAGAAGATTCCCGTGGATGGCGAGGTGACCGACGGGCTCAGCGCCGTGGACGAGTCCATGGTGACTGGAGAAAGCCTCCCGGTGGACAAGAACCCCGGCGATGCCGTCGTGGGCGGCACCCTGAACCGGTCGGGCAGTTTCCGCTTCAGAGCCAAACGGGTTGGCAAAGACACCGTCCTCGCCCACATCGTGGAGATGGTTCGGTCCGCCCAGGGATCCAAGCCCGCCATCCAACGGGTGGTTGACGTGGTGGCCGGGTATTTCGTCCCATCGGTCATGATCGTGGCAATCGTCACATTCGCATTCTGGTACACCGTTGGGCCGGATCCTCGCCTGAGTTTCGCCGCCGTGGTGGCTGTCGCCGTGTTGGTCATCGCCTGTCCCTGCGCCCTGGGTTTGGCCACCCCCATCAGCGTCATGGTGTCTGTAGGCAAAGCCGCGGAGATGGGGATCCTCGTCAGGAACGGTGACGCGATCCAAGCCGCACGCAGGGTGGACACGGTGGTGCTGGACAAGACGGGGACGATAACCCGGGGCGAGCCGGCCCTGACAGCCGTCTTCCCGGGGAAGGGGGTCCAGGAGCGAGAGCTACTCTCTGTTGCGGCTGCCGCTGAAGAGGGGTCTGAGCATCCCCTGGCGGAAGCGGTCGTAACGGGTGCTCGTGACCGTGGAGTTTCCTGGGCTCGTGCGGAGGCCTTCGAGGCCGTGGTGGGGAAAGGGCTGAAGGCTACCGTCGACGGGATGCGAATCACCATCGGGAGTCAGGAATTCCTGAAGGGGGAGGGCGTTGGCGAGGAAGAGCTCTCCAAGGCGGTTGCCCTGGCCGCTGCGGAGGGGCGAACACCGGTGCTCGTCGCCCGGGAAGGTGCGTACCTGGGAGCCCTCGCCCTGTCCGATCCGGTCAAGCCGGATTCCAGGGATGCGGTGGCCCATCTCAGGAAGATGGGATTGGAGGTTGTGATGCTGACCGGTGACCACCAGGCCGTCGCCGCGGCCATTGGAGGGGAAGTGGGCGTGGACCGATTTGTGGCTCAACTCCTCCCGGAAGAGAAGGCCGATGCGGTTGCATCCCTCCAGGCTCAGGGAAGGCGGGTGGCCATGGTGGGGGACGGCATCAACGACGCCCCGGCCCTTGCCCGGGCGGACGTCGGGATCGCCATGGGCTCCGGAACGGATGTGGCGATGGAGACGGGGGATATGGTCCTCATGGGTCCGTCTCTCGCCGGTGTGGTCCATGCCATGGAGCTCTCGAGAGCCACCATTCGAAACATCCGCCAGAACCTGTTCGGAGCCTTTGTCTACAATGTCCTCGGGATCCCCATCGCCGCCGGCCTCCTCTACCCCCTCTTCGGACTCCTCCTTTCCCCGGTGATTGCAGGGTCGGCCATGGCGTTCAGCTCCGTGACCGTGGTCACCAATGCGAATCGCCTCCGGTTCTTCCAAACCCGGTTCCGCCCGCAGACGGAGGGAGCCCGACGGGACGGCGCTGCGGCTCCGGCCCATCCCGGCCCGCTCCCGGATCCCCCGGTGGAGGAGGCCTGAGATGCCCGCGGACATCCTCCTTGTCGATGTGGGAGCGCTTCTCCTCGTCATCGGTGTGGCCTGGTACTTCAGGTTGTTCCGCAGGCCCTGAACGAAACTCCGCCATTGCGTTCCTGCTCTCCCAGACCGGAGATTCAGAGCGCGGCACCTCGCCCTGAGATGAACGGCGCTCAGGGAGTTCTGAAAGGGCGGGGCGCAATCGTCCCGGCTCGTCCTCGCCCGCTCGAAACAGTCCACTTGAGGGGAGGAAGTCTCAGTGGCACAGTCGACCCCACAGACGGCCCAAAGCGGTGGTCATGGCTTCGGGACCAGCCCGGTCTTCCTCGCAAGTGTGAGCACCATTCTCGGCGCCGTCATGTTCCTTCGCTTCGGGTACGCGGTGGGGCACACCGGCCTCGCGGGCGCGTTTCTCATCATCCTGTTGGGGCACATGGTCACGGTGCCCACGGCCTTGGCCATCGCAGAGATCGCCACGAACCGGAGGGTGGAAGGAGGCGGGGAGTACTTCATCATTTCCCGATCCTTCGGTAGCACGATCGGCGGAGCCATCGGGATTTCCCTCTTCCTCTCCCAGGCCATCTCTGTGGCGTTCTACTTGATCGCGTTCGCCGAGGCCTTCTCCCCGCTGGCGGCCTGGGCCCAGAATGCCTGGGGAATCGGGTGGGATCCGAGGATCATCTCACTTCCCGCCACCGTCGTTCTGGCTGCCCTCGTCCTTACCCGGGGGGCGACCCTAGGGGTGAAGGCGCTATGGGTCGTCGTAGGGATACTGGTCCTCTCTCTGGTGTTCTTTTTTCTCGGATCCCCTGTCGACGGAACTGTGGTGGAATCCGTCCACATCTTCAGCGGCCTGGAGAACCCGGACCCGTTCATTCTGGTCTTTGCCATCGTGTTCCCCGCGTTCACCGGAATGACGGCAGGGGTGGGGTTGTCCGGAGATCTGGCGAACCCTAGACGGTCCATCCCTCTCGGGGTGATCTCCGCCACCCTCACCGGACTGGTGGTGTACATCGCCCTCGTCGCGAAGATGGCGGTCTCCGCGACGCCCGAGGTCCTGGCCTCGGATCAACTCGTCATGAGTCGGATCGCCCTCTGGGGACCCATCATTCCCATCGGGCTCGCGGCGGCGACGCTTTCTTCGGCCATCGGCTCCATTCTCGTAGCGCCGAGAACGCTCCAGGCCCTGGGAGCCGACGGAATCCTCCCCGTCAAGCAGGCGAATTCGGTCGTTGCTCAGGGGGAGGGAGGGACCAACGAGCCGAGGAACGCGACCCTGGTTACCGCGGTGCTGGCCGTCGTCACGGTGGCCTTGGGGAACGTGGACCTGGTGGCCCGAATCGTGTCCATGTTCTTCATGGTCACCTACGGGGCCCTGTGCGCCATCTCCTTCCTCGAGCATTTCGCCGCACGGCCATCCTATCGTCCCAGTTTCCGGTCGAAGTGGTACCTGAGCTTTTGGGGAGCCATCCTCTGCGTCCTTCTCATGTTCCAGATGGATCTTCTATACGCCGCCCTGGCAATCGTCCTGATGACCGTCCTCTACCGAACCATCCGGGCGACTCGGAAGGACGAGGTGGACGACCTCTCGGCGATCTTCCACGGGGTCATGACCCAGCTGACTCGGTACCTCCAGATCCGGCTTCAAAAATCCCCACCCCGTGATTGGCGTCCCAGCGTCATCATGATCACCTCCAGGACATTCGACCGATTCGCCCCCATCCGGATGCTGTCCTGGCTCTGCCACCGCTACGGGTTCGGAACGTACCTCCACTTCATCAAAGGGATGCTGAACCGGGAGAATATCCAGGAGAGCAGGAAGATCCTGGGGCGCCTGATCGAAGGGATCGAGGAGACGGCGTCGGCGATCTACGTCGATACTATCGTCAGCCCCTCGATGGCTTCGGCTTTGGCCCAGAGTCTCCAGGTGCCGGGAGTCAGCGGGATGGAGAACAACACCATCCTGTTCGAGTTCTCACAGCATGATCCACCGGAGGTTCTCGACGAGGTCCTGAAGGGGTGTGCGCTCGCGTCGGCCCCCAGGATGAATCGGTTGGTCCTACGGCACGGGGACCACTTCTTCGGCAACCGGAAATCCATCCACCTCTGGCTGACCTGGCACGACTACCGGAACGCCAACCTGATGATCCTCCTCTCCTATGTCCTCTTGGGGCATCCGGACTGGGAGGGTGCGGAAATCAGCATCAAGGCCGCGTTCCCATTCAATGAGGTGGGTGAGAGAACGGCTCGGCTGAACCAGATGATCTCCGAGGGGCGCCTGCCCATCGCAGCCAAGAACCTTCAGGTCATTCCCACGGACGACCGAGTGGATTTCAACGCTCTCGTGGAGAACCGATCCGCCTCGGCGGACCTGGTGGTTCTCGGGTTCACCGAGGGGAGGCTCAGAGAGAAGGGGATGGATCTCCTGATGAGGCATCCGAGTCTCCAGGACGTACTCTTCGTGTCGGCGGAGGAGACCATCTTCATCGAGTAGGGGGTGGTTCGGCTCGCCCCTGCAACCCGAGTCCCGGACGGGTGAAGAAGGAGGAACGATAACCCGAGGGATCGGGTCGGACGTTCGTTGGCCCGTTCACCGGATTCACCCTCACCTGCGAGGGGGACCCAGGGAAGGTCTGCACAAGTGGGGTGCGGCCGCGCACAGGGGTCTTGCGAGTGCCAGACAAGGAAGGACGACGAAAGCGATGCCAAAGCATCGGAGAGGAGTTCTGACGCCGT
>JBDHCH010000262.1:0-8191 GCA_039592115.1 Gemmatimonadota bacterium
CCCGCCGTGGGAGACCACCTGCCCGAAGAATCCGCACCGATGGAGTTTTCGCGGACCACGGGGGTTGTACCACGGGGAATGGGTCCTCCTGGGCGAGACCGCCAGCATCGCATTCTGACGCTCGAAGGCATTTTCAGTTGCCGAGGAAGCGCGGGAACGAGCCAGGCAGCGAAGACCCGAAAGACCAGAGGGAGCCATGAGATTAGGATCCCACGGTCCGGCGGCGGAGGCCAAGAAGTCAACAACCGCAAGGCGGATGAGGTTTTCGCGGAGCACGGGTCGAAAGAGATCGCCGTAACGGGCGGTGGGTGTTTCTCGTCCTCATCCCTGACGAGGCCACGGGCTTGAAGCTCTTGGTCCACAACTACGCTCCGGTTGAAGGCCAACCGCCACGAGCCTCGGTCGATCTGCGACGCTGAGTCGGTTCGTCAAGCGAACCCGTCCTGTGTCAATACTTAGGCTTGGGAGAAGCCCGGTCCATAATGGGGTGCAGGGTTCGCGGCGACGTGCCGCACCAGCGTGTCGATCGAATTATGGAACAGGACGCCGTGGCCGAGGAAGCCAAACGCCAGGCCGGAGAAGCGTCTGGACCACCTCGGGTTCGTCGGAGACCAGTTCACTTGGGTCTCTTAGACCGGGTAGGGGTCTCGCACAGAAGGTGACCGACCGCCATCTGGCATGCCCGGGAAGATGAGCGACAGGCCCAAGAAGGTGGTTAACTGGGCCTCTCTCCTGGGAGGAGGCCCAAGGTGGGGTTGTACCACTGGGAACAGCCTCTCCAGGGCGAGGCCGCCAGCATCGCCTCCAGACACCTGCAGGCGTTCTCAGCCGCCAAGGAGGCGCGGGATCGAGCCTTACCAGTGAGGGCCCGGAAGACCGGACGGAGCCATGAGATTATGATCCCACGGTCCGGCGGCGGAGGCCAAGAGGTCAACAGCCGCAAGGCGGATGAGGTTTTCGCGGAGCACGGGGCTGTCCTCCCTATCCCTCCAAGCCCATCCGTCTCAAGATTTGCCGGAACCTCGGGTCATCCCGGATTGGCCCAAGACTCGGACGTCCCATCACGGTTTTGGCGAGTGCCGGGTGCCGTTCGTTAACAGCGGCCTCAAGATGCTCGAACGCTTCATTGGGTTGACCAGCAAGAACATGAAGGACGGCCAGGAAATACGATTTTCGCAGGAACAGTGACCCCGAACCGCGTCTGTCTTCTAGGAACGCCAAAGTACGCAAAAGAACAGCCTGGAAATCCTCCATCTCCGACAAGCTTTCCCACGAAGCCAGATCATCAGAAGAGCCAAACAGTTGGATGGTCTGCTCAAGAACCCTCAGCGCATCAGCCTCCCGGCCAATCAGAGGGTAGGTGAGGATCAAACTCGCATATGGGGCCCACCAGGTTGGTGCGAGTCCAAGACACTGTTCATAGAAGCTGACGGCCTCCTGGATTCGGCCAGCAAATTCCAGGGCCGACCCCTGGTCACACACCACTGCAGGGGCGAGGGGGTCCATCTCCAGGGCCAACGAAGTCTCCCTCACCCCGGCGTCGAACCGTCCGATGGCCGACAGATACTCTCCATACCAGTGGTGGGCCTCGGGGTTGTTGGGATCGAGGCGGATGGCCGTTTGGAAAGATCCTTCAGGTCCATCCCAATCCCACTCCCCAAAAAGGAGGGCATATGCTTTTGAAGTGTGAGCCTCTGCAAGCAGACTGTCCATGGCGATGGCCCGCTCCGCAGCCTCCCTCGCTCGACGGAAGTAAGCTGTGTCCGCCTCCTCCCAACCCCTGTGAATCCACGCGTCAGCCAACCCCGCGTGTGCTTCGGCGAAATCGTCGTCTTCCCTCAAAGCAGCCTCGAAAAATCCAAAAGCACCCTGAATATCGCTGGAACTCCTTCGGCGTACGGCTTCCCGTCCCCGGAGGTAGTATTGGTAGGCTTCGGGGCTGTTGGTTGGAGCGGACCTGATACGAACACGTTCCTCGGGGGTTAGAGCGGCTCCCACGGCCTGAGCCACCCTCCTTGCCACATCACTGTGAATGTCGAAGATGCCCCGAACACTCAGGTCTTCGTCGTAGTTGTCAGCCCAGATTTGGGTTCCCGTGTTCCCGTCCAGCAACTGGAAAGTCAGGCGTATCTGGTTCCGTTCCACGTCCTTCAAGACGCTGCACTCACCCAGGAAACTCACGCCAAGCTCCTGGGCTACCTGCCTCATAGGCATCGGGTTGTCCCTATACCACTCCATCGACTCGCGCCCGATGGACCTCAACCCGCTGATCTTTGAAAGTCGCAGAAGAATCTCATCGTGGATTCCGCTGGCGAAGTAGGCGTCCCCGGGGTCAGGGCTCCAATTCTCGCAGGGAAACACAGCGATGCCTGGCCGATCATCGCCTTCTAAGGCGACTGGGGAAAAGCCTTCGTCCTGGGAACCCAAGAGCGTTAGAGCCACTCCTGCAACCACCAACAACGCCGCCACCATCAGTAGCTCAGGACCACTGACCCGTTGGCGACCTTTCTCACCGTGATACCAAGCAAAAACCAGGGTAATGAACAGACCAACTACCAGGAGGATGTGCACCGCTCTTTGGAGGGCTGGCAAGATTCCCCACGGTTCAGCCATTACCTCCACTGCCTGGAATACCACCCACGCACCAGCCAAATACGCAAGCGTCCACTGCACCAGCTTGCGCTCTTTCAGGCGTCGGAGGAGGGAGGGAGAGGGCATAGGTTATTCCTCAAGGCCCATCCGGAGGAGAAGCTCCGGGAACCTCGTGTCGGAGCGGAGACTGTCGAACCTCGGATCTACCCTGAGCCCCATCAGGTAATCGTCCCGCACCCCGTACCCTTCTTCCATCCACTCAAAGGCTCGGTCCGTTTGGCCGATGTTTCCGTAGATGATCGCGATGCTGACCGGAGCGACATACCTGTGTTTCGATAACTCCAGTAACTCTTCAAGTGTTTCTCCAGCCTCATCGACCTTTCCCATAGATGCATAGATGAAACCAAGTGTGCTCAGGTACAAACCACTTTGGCCTTCAGTAAGGTCGATGGCCTTCTGTATCTCATCGAGGGCATCGTCGAACATCCCCTTTTCTGCATAGGCCAACCCGAGATAGGCATGAGTGATCACGAAATCGGGGTCCATCTGGAGTACGTTCTGGTATTCCTCTATGGCCAGGTCGAAATGACGCGCTTCATAGAGAATCAACCCCAGGTTGTGGTTAATTCCGAGTGAGAGCGGGTCCAACATCTTGGCCCGATTCGCCTCTGCGATCGATTCGTCGTGCCTGCCCATGTAGGCCAAGTACTCCGCGTACCATTGGCGGGCTTCTGCATAGTCCGGGTTGAGTTCAAGGGCTCGCCTGAATCCCTCCTCGGCACTGGGCCAGTCCCAGTCGTAGAGCAACTTGACATAGGCCAATGAAGCGTGGGCTTCCGAAAGGGTCTCGTCGACCATGAGCGCCCTTTCCGCCGCAGATCTCGCCAGGGGGTAGACTTCTTCAGAGGGAAGCAAGTCCTGCCAACCGAGGAAGTTGTAGCTGTCGGCGATTCCTGCATACGCCAAAGCGTAACTTGGATCTTCTTCCAAAGCCTGCTCAAAATACTCGATGGCCTGCCTGAAGCCTTCCTCCGTTCTCTTATTCCAGAAGAACCTCCCCCGCATGTAGAAGCTGTGAGCCTCTGTGTTCTCGGTTGGCCTTGCTGCAATCCGGGTCTGATCCTCCGGGTCCAACACCACCCTCATCGCAGAAGCGATTTGCTGTGCGATGTCGCTTTGGATGTCGAACAGATTCCCTGCAGTCAGTTCACGATCATAGTCATCTGCCCAGACCTGGCCCCCCGTTCTTCCATCGAGTAGCTGGAAGATCAAGCGGATCTGGCTTCCGTACTTCTGGACACTGCACTCCCCCACGAAGCCCACGCCGAGATCCGTAGCGATTACGTTTGTCGCTGGCGGATCCTCTGCGTACTGGAGCACTGATGTTCGGCCAATAGAGAGCAGAGAAGAGATCCTTTGGAGCTTCAGAAGAATCTCATCGTGAAGGGATGAGGCAAGGTACTCATCGGCGGGATCGGCGCTCATGTTCGCGCACGGGAGCACTGCCACGGCCGGCCTCTCGTCTTCCATCGCAAGAGATGCCAACTCGTCGGGCTGCTCGGGGGAATCCTCTCCACTGCCCAGCATCGAGAGCACTCCACCCGAGATCAGAAGCAACAGTGCAATGATGAGCAACTCGGGTCCACTGACCCACTGACGATCCTTCTCCCCGTGATACCAGGCGATCACGAGTACAACGAAGAAGCCAAAGAACGCCAGGATCGTGACAACCTGTCCGACGGTTTGGGGCCAGGAAAACTGTTCCACCACTAGGTTCGTGGCTTCTACGAGAACCCAAGCGCCACACAGGTACGCAAGCGCCCACTGTACGAGCTTTCGCTCTTTCATCCGCTGGAGAAGAGATGTCTCGGACACGGCCTGTTTCCGGTAGGAGGAGGCTCCCCGGTCCGGTCCCGTCAGCCACCAAGAGGAACAATGTGATGCGGTTTAGGAGGGGGCAAGGAGAATCCGTCCCAGGAGGGTTGGGAAAACTCAACGCGAGGTCGAAGGACCAGTCGGTAGGCCCGAGAAGGAGCGAGCACCCGGTGAGCTTGGCGTCTAAGGCACCAGAAGGGGGAACCGGGGCAACACCACCGGCAAGGAGTCCTCTTGGGTGAGACCGCCAGGATTGGATTCAGACAACCGGTGGGCCGTAACCCATGAGGGGGAACCGTTCGTGTGGTCCCAGGGTAACCGAGACCTCATCTCAACATATCCAAGGAGGTCCCCATGGTTCGGCTCTTTGTGCGCCACCACGTCACCGATTTCCCCACCTGGAAGCAGGCCTACGACGATTTCAACGATGAACGCCAGGGGATGGGCGTGACGGGGCACGCCGTCTACCAATCGGCAAACGATCCGAACGACGTGACCATCTTACACGACTTCGAGAGCATGGACTCAGCTCAGGCCTTCATGGGGTCCCCCCGCCTAAGGGAAGTGATGGAAAAGGCCGGCGTGTCCGGAGAGCCCAGCGTCTGGTTCACCACCGAGGCGTAACAGGGGCGAGGCCCGATGAAGATCATGGTCTCCCCCCAAGAGGATGAATCCATCAACATCACACCCTGGCCCCGAAGGGGTCCGTGGCGGACATGGAAGCGGCGGATTGATCCATGCCGTGACGGCGCGGAGGACCAGAAAGAGCCATGAGATAATGATCCCACGGTCCGGCGGCGGAGGCCAAGAAGTCAACAGCCGGAAGGTGGATGAGGTTTTCGCGGAGCACGGGGACGGAAGGGGTGGGACTCGAACCCACATACGCTTGCGTGCGCCGGTTTTCAGGTCAAATCCTGGGGGTTCCCAGCCTTTGCCAGATCATTTGCCCCATTAAATACCCCAAAGCCTAATCCCCCTCTAGCCTCAGAGCTTCGAGGTCCCACCCCTCCAGCAACTTCTTGTCCTCACGCTGGGCCAAGGCGACGGAGCCAGATGCGAAGCCGGCTCCGAGCGTCCCGAAAATGACGAGTTGAGGCAGATAGAAGGTCAGGACTTGGCCGAGTGGAGCCCCGTTCCCCGCCACGAGGGCGACCACGGAAAGGACCAGTGCCATCCCACCGATACCCCCCCACAGACCAACCCTCCAGAGGGACAACTGGTTGAGCGCCCGTTGGCGTTCCGCGATGGTGAGGATCACAGCGAAGGAGCTTCCCGCAACCAACCCAAACCCCATCCCAGTGAAGACGGCTTCGGCGAGGTTATCAAAGGTCATCCCGAAAACGGCCCAGAGGGCCAGAAACGCAGCACCCCATCCGCCAGCCCAGGTGAGTCCCGTCCCGATGATCCCGCGCAGTTTTCGGAAGAGGCTCTTCACTGTTCTCTCCCGTTCAGGTGTCGACCGTGTCCTCTTTGGTATTTCCAGATTCCTCTGGGGTTCCCTCTCAATGACTCCCGTTCAGCTACACTCTCCCCTGCCCTGTGGCACAATCCCTGGCACAACTCAACCCTCCACATCATCTCGGGACTCTTCCAGCAGGGCCTGGAAGCGGGGATGGTCGCGGAGGCCCGAGCGTGAATCGGGCGTTACCCAACGGACCGATCCAGGAACAACCCGAAGACCGCTCCATAAGCTCTCGCGAACCTTCTGCACGGCCCACCTGAACCAAACGGGGACCGCGCCCCTGCACGCTCTCCTGTGTAAGCATCAGTCGCTGGTTAGGTCGGAACCCAGGCTCGACCCAGCGCCCCCTCTTTGGCACTCATCGATTGCCGCCTCCAGGGAAAAACCGGATGATCACCACGGCCCCCAGGGCCAGGAGAACAAACAAGGAGATGGCCGTGTGAACGGAGCGGCTCTTGGACGCGAACCCCCAGACTGCCGCACCGACCACACTCATTTGAGCCAGCCGAAGTGGGTTTAAAAGGGGCTCCGTGCCAAACATCGGACCGTCCGCAGTGAACAACAGCATCATGGCGATGAACACGACCATGAACAGTTGACGGATGCCGAGAAAATGTGCCGTCAGGTCGATGACCCCTTCTGACTGGTCTCGTGGGTTAATCACCGAAGCGGCAAAGAACATGAGGCTCGGCCCAAGTAGGCTGAAGAAAAACATGCCGAAGTTCCAGGAAAGATCCCTGAAGGTCCAGAGAGACCACCAATGGACGAAAGTGAGCAGGAAAAGATTCACGTTCCAGACGGCGTGGGGTAGAAACGGTCGCACCCTTCCGCGGTGCTGAACCAGTTCGGCCACACCTATGAACAACTGAGCAACCGCCAGTGCAAAGATGACGGAGATCATCCCTGCAATGAACTCGAAAAGGCTCATCGGTGGTAACCCTCCTGGACAGTGGTCCCGCCAGCCGGATCAACGGTCCGCCTGGGACTCAAAGTTTGCGACCTACCTGGCCTTTTGGCTGCTGGACATCTCGAAAGACACCCCAACTTGTTTATTTGTCAAGAAAGATTCTGTCGGGAAAAGGTCTTGGCGAGTTGTTTAGTGGTTTGTGTGGTAACGAACCATTCGGTTCCCGGCCAGAGCCGGGCGCCTACCTGATCGCCTCTATCCTGCTGCTACCGCCCGGCGAGGTCCCGGAGGGCCGGGCCAGAGTTGACCAGCAACCCAATTATCCATGCGCGTCAGGGCAGGCTAAGGCCCGTGAGGGAACCGGGCGTCACCAAACGAGCTTGGCAAGGGAAGGAATGAGGCCTTCAGCGTCACCCACGCCGCCCAGCTGAGCAGGCAGGGTCGGTGTACCGCAGCCCTTCACCCATGTACGCCTCCCAGAAGCGCCGCCCTTGCTCGTCCCGACCGAAAACCCACTGAGTTTCCCGGGTCGAATCGAAGCCCATCTCCCTGAGTCGGCGTTGGATATAACGCCATTTCGACTCGCCGGGAGTACTCACAGGAGTGATTGAGAAGGTCCCCGCCCAAACCAGGCGGCAGTCGAGGGTGTCCTCCTGCTCTTCAGGATCATGGCCTGGGCCGTGGCCGCCGACCGCTGGCCCTGTCGCACATCCGAGGAGGAAGAAGACAATGAAGGGGGAAGGGCTCCGCATGACTGCCTCCGGGGTTCTGGCCTAGAGTCGGTCATACACCTCTTCGGGGAGTTCCGATCCTGGGGCGTGCGGCCTCTTCCTTCGCCATCTGCCAGAAACCCTCAAAGGGGGTAGACCCTGCTCCCCCATTCCACCTCGTTTGGTAGCGAACCTTTCGGTTCCCGGCCAGAGCTGGGTTTCGGGCCACCGGAGAGGGCTCTTTCCCCCGTTTTCTGGTCCAGTGGGAATCTCCGTCTTGGTCAAGCTTCCGGGCGGCCCTGAATCCGGTGGGGCTTCAGTCAGCGCTGCGGGTCGGTTGCCCCGAAGGAAACTCCGTGAATCGCTTGCGAGCTTTGGCTCTCCCGCGCGTGAGGGGTGGACCACCTGGTATCTGACCACCGGAATCAGCCTCTCCTGGGCGATTCCGCCAGCGTCACCTTCCGATGCTCTGGATGGCTTCCTGGGTAATTCCCTGGGGGGGCCATTCATTCCCACTGGAATAACACCCCGAACATGTAGACAAACATGTAGACCCCCGATCGCACCGGGCGACCGAGAGTCCATGTAACCACAATAATAACAATATGTTAGCTAAGTGGAGCCAGCCGGGCTCGAACCGGCGAC
>JBDHCH010000263.1:0-5298 GCA_039592115.1 Gemmatimonadota bacterium
GAGCCTCTGGTGGTTCTCCTTCCCCTTCCATTTCGGTCTCTATCTGTTGATCGGGGCCGCCGGTCTCCTGGTCTTGGGAGGGATCGGGGCGGCAGTCGGGGCCTTGAGCGCGGACATCTGGGTTCTCAGCCGTGGCCTCCCTCTCCTGGCCGGAGCCGGTTACGGGTTGGGATTGATGGGGGCGGTCGGCTTGTTCATCACGAGGTTGACGGAAAAGGGGATGGCCAACTCCACCACGCTGGCCACCTATTTCAATGTACTCCTCCTGGGTTCGATGTTCGGGACCGGGATCTGGGCGGTTCTGTCGATGCCTGATTTCTCGGCTCAGGCCATTGGCTTCGTCACCGCCCTCTTCACTGCCGACATGTCTGTGGAGATTGCGGGGGTTCTGAAGGCACACTTCCTCCTCGCCTTCGTGTTCCTGGCCTACCTCCCCTTCACCCAGATGATGCACTTCGTGGCGAAGTACTTCACTTACCACGAGGTCCGGTGGGATGATAATCCGGTGGAACCGGGTGGGAAGATGGAGAAGGAGCTGATGGAGCTTCTGGGGCAGTCACCGACCTGGTCCGGCCCCCATGTGAGGGCAGACGGGAAGAGGACCTGGGTGGACATCGCAACGGACGCCGGCGTTCAGGAGGTGGAGAAATGAGCGAGAAGGTTCGCGTAAGGGATATCAGTCGCAGGGATCTCCCCATGCTTTCGGAGGTTCGGCCTGAAGAGCTGATCCCGCTGCCGCCTCCGTACGACAAGGTTGAAGACCTGCCGGGATTCAAGGAAGTCTCCGACAAGACCAAGGAGCGTGTCGTCTGCAACCTGGATGGGGTCATCGCCTCGGCTCTTCCCCATCCCGAGTCTCCGGAGGAGGAACAGAAGTACGTGGACCAGTTTGTGGAGGGGTTGAAAAAGCTCCTCTCCAAGGAGAACAACTGGACCTTCCTTCAGCCCCTGACGCTCTCCCTCGAGTATTGCATCGGTTGTCAGACCTGCGCCGATGCCTGCCACGTGTTCGAGGCCACCGGAGGAAAGGAGATCTACCGACCCACGTATCGCTCTGAGGTGTGGCGCCGATTGGTGAACAAGTACGTGAAGCCCGGTGGAAAGCTCCTGGCTCCCCTGAAGGGTGCCGATATCGAGTTGAATTGGACGACCATCACCCGTCTCTATGAGTTGACCTACCGGTGCAATCTTTGCCGACGCTGCGCCCAGGTCTGCCCCGTGGGTGTGGACAACGGGCTCATCGCTCACGAGCTGAGGAAGCTCTTCAGCCAGGAACTCGGCTGGGCTCCGACGGAGCTGCACGACAAGGGTACCGTGTTACAGCTGGAGGTCGGCTCCTCCACAGGAATGAACCCGGTGGTGGTGAAAGACAACGTCGAGTTTATCGACGAGGACATCACCGACGAGACCGGCATCGAGACGGTGAGTCCCTTCGACAAGGAGGACGCCGACGTCCTCCTCATCCACAACGCTGGCGAGATGCTCGCCTGGCCGGAGAACCCCGGGGCCTTCGCCATCATCCTGAATGCCGCCGGGATCGACTGGACCCTGTCGTCGGAAGAGGTGGGGTACGACGGGGTGAACTACGGCCTCTTTTATGACGACGTCCAGCTTGCCCGTGTAGCGGTCAAGCATGCACAAACGGCCAACAAGCTCAAGGCCAAACGCATCGTCATGGGAGAATGCGGGCACCAGCACAAGGCCCTGGTGACCATCGCGGACCGGATCTTGGTCGGCGATCTGGCCGTCAAGAGGGAGAGCTTCCTTCCGCTCCTGGAAGAGATCGTATTCAGTGGGAAGATCGAGTTCGATCCCTCGAAGAACGATTTCCCCGTCACGCTCCACGATCCGTGCAATATCGTGCGGAACCTTGGAATCGTGGAACCCCAGCGGCGGATCCTTCGGTACCTCTGCCCCCAGTTCCGGGAAATGACCCCCCATGGCGTGGACAACTACTGCTGTGGTGGGGGAAGCGGTTTCGCCATCATGTCCGGGAACAACTACGAGGATTGGCGAAACAACGTCAGCGGTCGCGTGAAGTTCAAGCAGATCATCGACGCCTTCCAGGACCAGCCGGGGCCGGAGGTAAAGAAGTATCTCTGCGCTCCCTGTTCCAACTGCAAGGGTCAGATCAGGGACATGCTGAACTACTACGGAGCCCTTGAGAGGAGCGGCATTACCTACGGGGGGCTGGTGGAGCTGATCGTAAACGCGATGGTGGACGTGAAAGAACCCTTCATCAAGTGGGAGATGTATTAGGAGGGCCTTCTCTCCCGGACCCGGCTCTCTCTGAAGGGCCGCTCCGTGGGAAGTTGAGCGGGGATCCTCTGCTGAAGGGAATGCTCAGAAGAGAGCCCCGGTCACCGATCTGGTGACCGGGGCTCATGGTTCAAGGGCCCTGTAGCTTCGACGAGGAGGCCCAACGTTGCAGATGGCCCCGCGGCGCATGATATGCGGCTCGCCCCACTTGTGCAGACCTTGCCTAACCCGCGGCGACCTCCCGTGGGTTATGGAGTGGTACCAGCGTCCCGTTCACGATCTCCGCGATCTGTCCACAGACTTGCGGCTTCTCCAACACGCTGACCACCAGGCGGTGCCTTGGCCTCTGGAGAACCCTCTCCACGGCTCCCACAGGCACGACGAGGATCACCCGGACGAAAGGCAGACGGGGATCAGCGGCGATGGAATCCAGCAGCCCGAATCCCTGGTCCGGGAGGTTGTCCAGATCGATGATGAGAACCTCCGGCCGGAATTCCTGAATCACTGCCGATGCTTCGTACCCGTTGCGAGCGAACCGGAGGGTGAAGGAGCCCTCGTCGAAGCACTCGACCTGGCTCTCCAACCCCTGGTCTGCTGTTATGAACAGAACGGGAGCGGTTCCCCCCTGGAGGCGTTGGTAGTATGCGCAATCTTCACAGGAGCCCTGACAGAACTGTTTGGAGTGGCCCACGTCCCCCTCGATGCCGGCCATGAGAAAGCACCGGGTAGCCCGCACCCGGTAGACCACGCAGCTCTTGCAGTCCTCCTGGACCTCCCCGTCCACCGACAAGAACTCCCAGCACGGGACCTCCTCGTCGGACACTTCTGTCCCCTCCTGGGACGGAACGGGGCTGGCCGGGGCGACAATCGGAAGGGTGTTTTCCTTCTGACCGAAACCAGCGAGGAACGGCTGGAGGTCCGGAAGCGCCACTCTGTAGTGTCCCCCAGCGGTTCTGGAGGCTTTCAAACGGCCTTTCTTTATCCACTTCAAGACCGTGTCGGGGGTTACTGCACAGAGCCTCGCTGCCTGTCCCGTCGTGAGCAAACCCTGCTTATCTGAACTCATCCTGAGAATCGCCCTTCTCTTATTTCTCGCCCGGCGCCATGGGGCCGGGGAGGATCGGAATCAGCCGGTTCTTCCTCTTGCCAACTCCGTGCCAGGAACCCGAGGAACCCGTTCCACCATCTGTCCAAACCGTCGATCTGCGAGGCGTAATGGATTTTCCGGTCGCCTGGTTTTCCAGGAATGGAATTTGCAGAAAAAAATACATAATTCGCGAAGATATTTCAAGCGAATTCATTGAAAATCTGAGTTCATCAGTTGTGCCGGAGATGGCCGACCCGTACAGTGAATTCGAGGATTACCGCGCTCTCCGTTACCCGGGAGATTCTTTATGGAAGCAGCCGTTGCAGCCCATCCGGAACTGGTCATCAACCAGACCGTCGTGCGTCTCGTTCGGGAGGATATCACTGAACTTGAAGTCGACGCGTTTGTCTTTTATGCCCAACCAGATCTTGCCCTTGGGTCAGGGTTCGGTGGGGCGATTGGGGTTCGGGGAGGGGCATCCATCCAAAAGGAGTTGAATGAGCTGGTGGGCGAGGGGCCCGTAGCCTCGTGCGAGGCGGTTGTGTCTGGTGCCGGAAAGCTGAAAGCAGAGCTCATCATCCACGCCGTGGGTCCGCGTTTCAGGGAAGATGACATAGAGGTGAAGCTCCTCGAGACCATGAAGAACGTCCTCCAGAGAGCCGACGAGAAGGGCGTTGTATCCCTCGCTTTTCCAGCGATGGGAGCCGGCTACTATGGAATCCCAGCCCCTGTTTCTGGGAGAGTGATGTTCGAGGCCCTCAAAGGGCACTTGAGCGGTGAGACCGGGATCCGGGACGTGAGGATCTGCCTCCTGGACGCCCCCCAATTCAAAGCCTTCGAGTCGGCCATGGCGGCCCTCAGCTGACAGGGAGGGTCAGAGAATGCATGAGACAAGTGATCTACTGAACTTTGCACATACGCTTCACTGGTACGCGCTGGGCTTCATGGCCCTGGTCTATGTAATCCGCGTCATCTGGTTTGTCCGCCGATTCAAGGCCGGGGGGGACCGACAGGCACCCACCGGCGTGCCCGGATGGACCACGCCCCGAAAGGGGATCCTCTATTCCTGGGGGAACGTCGCCATGCCGTGGGGCATGGAAAGCACACGGGCCAGGCCGTTCTTCTACGCCCAGTTCGTGGCCTTCCACCTTGGGGTGACGGCAGCGATCGCCCTTCTCTTCATCATCCCCTGGGCTCCGGGAATCCTGGAAAACGACGTGTGGGTTCTGGTTCTTCGGCTCCCCATCGGGGCCGCGTTCCTGGTGGGATTGGGTCGGATCGTCCGCCGGTTCCGGGATCCGTACATCCGGGCCATCAGCTCCCCCGACGACATCTTCTCGGTCATCCTTCTGACCGTTTGGTTCTTCTTCGCTTTCCTGGCAGTGCCGAACTCCACCGCCACCGGCGAGTGGCACCTACTGGGTTACTTCTTCCTCGCGACCTTCTTCCTGGTCTACGTACCCTTCAGCAAAATCTCTCATTACCTCTACTACCCGTTCACCCGGTACTACCTCGGAAAGACTTTGGGACACCGTGGGGTGTTCCCGATCCTCCGCGGTTCGGCGCACGGGTAATCCTGAGGAGAAGAGAGAGAAACCCATGAAAACGACAGTAGAACAATCGCCAAAAGCGAAAAAAGTCATCGAGCGCATGGGAGAGAAGCTCAACCGACAGATGGCTGGCTCCCTCCTGGCGTGTGTCCACTGCGGGATGTGCACCGACTCCTGCCATTACGTGCTCGCGAACCCCGGGGATGTGACCTACGCTCCGGCCTACAAGGCAGACAGGATCAGGAAGATCTTCAAGCGTCATTTCGACTGGACCGGGCGGGTCGTGCCCAAGTGGGCCGGTGCGGCCACGGTTAATACCGAGGAGGACCTCGAGGAACTGAAGGATATCGTATTCGGGAAGTGCACGAACTGCCGCCGGTGCACCATCAACTGCCCCATGGG
>JBDHCH010000264.1:0-7460 GCA_039592115.1 Gemmatimonadota bacterium
GCTTATCAGGCCCCTATCAATTAGGCCAAATCCCGGCATTCTGCCGTACTTTCACGGGTAGGACGCACGGTCTGCCGTACTTTTCCGGCAAACATGCCGGATTATGCCGGGATTTACCGGCCCAATGAACCCCCCAAAGGACACAAGCCACTCAGCGAGTCGATGGTATTTTAACGGAAGAACTCCATAGGCCTTTCGCTGCGCCGGTGCAGAATAAAATGTTAGTTAGGAAGTGTTACGAGTTCATCTCCATCTCGCGAGATCTAGCCCGGAGGCGAAACCGCCTTCGTCATCTCTGGAAGCCGATCTCTTGGGGTGGGATACCAGCCTGGAGTTTTTCGAACCAGGCGGTGGTGTAGATCCAGTTTTCGAGGAAACCGCTGAAGTCCTCCTGGGGGTGGGCCTTCAATAGCTCCGCCAGCCCTTCGAACGTCCAACCCTGTTCTTTGTGGTTCTGGTAGAAGCTTCGCATCACGGAATTGAATGCGTCCTCCCCCAACGCCAACTCAAGGGAGTAGAACATCAGGAACCCGACTCGATAGGAGAGATCGGTAACCCCGGCTTCGCCGTATCGAGAAAAGGGGACGGATGCTATCTCAGGGGTCCTCGACACACCAGCGAGGATCCTGTCTGCTGTTCTTTGAACGGCGCCTTCCATTTCCTCTGAGCCCTCAAGGCTTTCTGCCATGCGGTGCGCCAGGAAGGTCGCAAGGCCCTCATTCCATCTCGCCGAGGGCTGGTCGAGGTCTCGGGCATTCCACAGGTGCGAGAGTTCGTGGTAAAGCGCTGACATGGAACCGGCTTCCCCGAACGCGTCAGCGGTCTGGATGATGCCCCCGGTCAGGCTGGCCTGGGATCCCCACATCTCCGGGATCTCCATCACGACCAGCTCGGGAGTCACGCCCAGAGGTCCGAACCAGCTGGCTAGGAGTTCCAGGCCCTCCGTGGCACTCTCCAGGATGCGAACACCCCCAGCGGAGTCGGCCGGAAAATGATAAACCCTGATCCCCGGGCTTCTACTGACGGCATACTCAGCAATCGGAAGATTGAGAAACGGCACAGGATCGATGCTCTCATAGAGAAAGGACGTTCGGCCATCGCGCGTCCGTTGCTCTACGAGCTTCCCGCTGCTCGCGACGATGTATGGCTCGGGCACGGCGATCTTCGCGCTGAACGTGAAGTCGGGCCGGGGCGCGACGCGATTGACTCGACTGTTGAGGGTGCCCAGAACTGGCCAGGCGAAAGCATCGGTGCGGAGAATCGAGAACTTCCCGTCCGGCCGGTAGTCAGAAAGGGCATTCCAGACGATACGGTCCTGGATGTAGAGGGAGCCTGTCTCGGTGTATCCTACCAGGAACCCGCTGTAATCCATCCGGAGTGTAACCTCTGAACCTGGCGCTAGAGGTCCCGGCAGCGACACGACGACGTGATTGACCTGGCGCTGGGGGGAATCCACGAAGACTCTGACATCCTGGGAGAACTCCAGATCTTCTCCCTCCAAAAAGCTTGCTGATCGAACGGTCATCAGTCGACCCAGGTTGAAGGGCACCTCGGAAACCGGAGCGTCCGAAAGATTGATGATTTCATAGGAGGCGGACCCAGCGAGTGATCCGTCCTCGTGATTCAGATCGAGGCTTAGGTCCAGCCGGTTCATTGCGAGGCGAAAGTCGGCCGTTTCCTGTGCGACGACCCCGCCCTGCACGGTCCATATGGCGATCAAGAGAAGGTTGGGGATCCGTGTCAATCTCATCGATTCCTCTTCCGGTGGTTTCCAATCCTGGGAAACAGGTTCCTTTTGAAAAGATAACCTGGCTGATTCATCGGAGTTAGATGAACGCCGATGCCGATTGGTTTAGCACGGAGGCCCTCGGCGGATTGGACCTCATGCGCAGCGGATGACCGGGCGGTCAAGCACCCTGGAGCAGGTTGCTCACGGACCGGGAACTCTAGGAGCAACCCGAAACCGCACGAGAACCCGATGAATATAAAGAGAAAAACCGCAAGCTTTCCTGACTAAAGGACTCGCGGCATCAATGGGCCTGGGTAGACTCGAACTACCGACCTCACACTTCGGGCCCCAGCTAAACGGGCCAAATCCCGGCAAAATGCCGCACTTTCACGGGTAGGACGCACGATCTGCCGTACATACCGGCAAACATGCCGGAATATGCCGGGATTTACCGGCCCAATGACGGGCCCAAAAAGGAGAAAGACCAAGGCGGACGGGGTCTCAGCCGATGGCCACCAACTCCGTTGGCTCGGACTTCCCGCGAAGCATCACCGGCCCCATAACCTCCGTTCCCCATCCCTCCGGGATGATCAGGCGATCGAAGAGTTGGCACCGGTGTTCAGCACGTCACCGTTGAAGACGAGCCCTTTCTTCAAGTCGCCGATCTCGGCCGAGATGACCTCCCCAAGGTGAACTCCGGCCTTGAACTCGGGGACGACTCCGAACAGGTCTAGGTATTGCTGTTGCTTTCCCTCAATGATTCTGTCTATCTCGAAGAAAACCCTGAGGCACCTCGCATCCTTTAGCCCCTTCTCCTCCTCCCAGGTGAGGACGGCCTCGTCCCCAACGTACTCGTAGATCTCGCCCGCGTTGTCGAGAACGGGACCAGAGATGTCACGGAAGAACTCATTGACCAGCCCATAGTATCTCTCGTGGCCCAATTCTTCAGCGAGCGTAGTGGATGATTTGAGGTCTAAGAACATGAAGATCCGGACTTCACGACGGGGCCGGTGGTATCGGCCGAGTAGGTAACGCAGCAAAACGCCTGGACCCAGAAGCCGATCGAGCTGTCGGAAGAAGAGGATCACGACGTATAGGAGAAACCCCACACCGACCTGATAGGCGAAAATCGGCTCCTTCATGGAAGCCCAGAAGTCATCCATTGTGAGGCCCGCCAACCAGCCGAAAACGAACCCGACCAGAAGAAAGACCCCGAGAACAGATCCAAGGTATGTGAATACCTTGGTCAGGATCGCTACGGAAAACGGCAGGCGGCGGACCCGCTCATCGAATGCAGACTCTTCCAAAAGGGCCAACGGCGCGGCGAGAACCACTCCGATCACCACACCGACAAACGATACCCATCCTTCGGCAAGAAACTCGAAAAGGAGGGACACAGGAATGCATACGGCCATTAACGCGACGGCCGTTTTCAGTCGACGCGACGTGTTCGCTGACATGGGGACCCCAGGGCGACAAGGCCTTTGGATGCTAAGGAGTATTTGATCACACTACTCTGCCCGGAGCGAGTCAAGCAACTCCGGGCTTTTTGCCTCGGATCGGGCGTTTTTGGGGATCGTTCCGGCGGACCCACCAAATAGCGTCGATGCCCCAGAGGCGTTCTCAGGAGACCTTCTCTCTCCAGCGACGGGGGGGCTGTCCGGTCCACCTGCGGAAGGCACGGTTGAAACTACTCTGCTCGCTGAACCCTAGAAGAAAAGCAACTTCCGAAATCCGTACATCACGGTCTGACAGGTACTCCTTTGCCAGCTCTGAGCGTACCCCATCAGAAACCTCACTAAAGCTCGCTCCAGCCCCGGCCAGTTTCCGTTGAAGGGTCCGGGTGCTGAGATGGAGCGTCCTGGCCACCTCTTCAGCGCCGGGATTCTCCGGTAAAGCTCCCAGGATAGCCTGACGGACGTCCGAGACGATCCCCATTGGGGGCTCTGGGAGGCGCTCGGCCAGAATGCGTGCGTGCTCTTCCATTAGCAGTGCCAGGGACTCGTCACCCCTTTCTGTTGGAGCCGCCCACTCCTCGCTGGAGAAGCACAGCCAGTCGCCACTCCGGTCGAACAACACCGTCGCCAGGAAGAGCGATTCATAAGGAGAGGGATCCTGAGGAGAGGGGTGTCGAAACTCCACCCGCTTCACTGTCATTCCGGGACGAGTCCGCACCCGCATCCTACTGGTCAGGGCCGCGAAGGTATAGTCGACGAAGATCGGCGGAGCGGGACTCCCGTCGGCCATGGTAATCCCCATACGCTTCTCGCCATCGCCGGGTTCGACGAAGATCCTGACGTAGTCAGCGATGAGACGGAAGAACCGAGCGAACCTTCCGATGGCCTCGCCCACGGTCGGCGAGGCATCGATGAGGTATTCCATGACCTTGTAGGCTCCCACCGGAAGGTGGGAGGGGGCTTCAAGCTGAAGGGTCCGATTCCCCACCCGGTCCCGAATCCGGTCCCAGAGGGCTAGAACGTCCGGCAAGGGAAGCCGTACCTCTGGGTTTACTAGGTCTCCACGGCCAATTCCGACCTCGGCCAAGAGGTCGTCCACGTCCGATCCAGCTGCATCCGCAGCCAAGACCATGGCGAACGTGCTTGTGAGAGCGACAGTTGGTCCGTGGGGAGTCATATGACGCCGAAAGTCAAAAACGCGGCGCGCGAAGTCAAGACGAGATACCATTGCCTTGGTTAACGTTTTGGACTTCGCCTGCAGGAAGGATCCGAAAGGCGAGGTAACAACGATCCAAATAAGTGGAGTTCAGGACCATGAGATACCTCACGGTATTTTTCCTAATAGCGTGCGTAGCCTTGCCTCCCACCCCGTCTTGGGCACAGGGCGTAGAGGGGGATCAGGAGCGGATTGGAACCATTAGAGGCCAGGTAGTGGACGCGGAGAGCCTGATGCCCATGGCTGGGGTGGCGGTGACCGCCAGGAGCCCCCACCACCTCTCCCAACCCACGGCCCTGTCCAATGACGACGGGTGGTTCATCCTGCCGAACCTGGGGGTAGGAACCTACACCCTGAGCGCATCCATCCTGGGGTATTCGACAACCCATGTCGCGGATGTCGTGGTCCGATCCAGCCGTATCACCTTTGTGGAAATCGCGCTGAAGGCCACCCCCATTGAGATGGAGGGCATCGTTGTGGTGGGGGGCTATTTCAGCCAAGAGAAAGAAGAGTCGACGAGCAGGACCAGCTACTCTGGGGAGGAGATCCGGAGGGCCCCGGGTTCGGCAGGAGACGTCAGCCGCATCTTCATGACTCTCCCCAGCGTGGCCAAGGTGTCCGACAACAGCAACGGTCTGGCCGTCCGTGGGGGGAGTCCTTCCGAAAACGCCTTTTTCGTGGACAACATCGAGATTCCCAACATCAACCACTTCCCCTCCCAGGGCTCATCCATGGGGCCCATCAGTCTCTTGAACACCGACCTTATCCAGGATGCCACCTTTCACACCGGTGGTTTCGCTTCCCGCTACGGCAACCGCCTCTCTTCGGTTATGGACATCGAGCTTCGAGACGGGAATCGGGAGGAGTTCGACGCTCAGTTGGACCTCAACTTCGCCGGCTTCGGCGCCGTGGCTGAAGGCCCGATGGGAGAGAAGAGTTCCTACCTGGCCTCGTTCCGAAGGAGCTTCCTGGACCTCCTCGTGGACGCCATCGGGACTGAGACCGACGTGGCTCCCCAGTACTCCGACGCCACGGTCAAGCTCGCCTGGGACCTGAGCGACCGGCACCGTCTGGTAACTTTGGGAGTCTTGGGCCTGGATGACATCGCTGCCACCCAGGAGGCGGCGGTGGAGAACGATCGCATCGTCTACGGAGACCAGAAGACCAAGGAAGGAGCCGTAGGTGTGGACTGGCGGGCTCTTTGGTCCGACCGGGTTTTGTCGAACACCACACTGTCCTACCTGACCACCGGGTACGAGGAGGACCTGTGGGAGACCTCCTCGGATATCAAGCTGATCACGAAGGACTCCCGAGAGGAAGCTTTCACCCTGAGGAATACAAACCGTCTGCGTTTTGGACCCGCGGCATCCTTACGCTTCGGGGTCGAAGGAAAGGCCCTCGTCGCGGACTACAGTCAGACCATGTCGGAGTATACCGGCTCCCTTGGGCAGGACGTACCCGAGTTGGTCATGGATGACGAGGTGACCACGGGAAGGGCAGCGCTCTTCGCCAGTCTGGTCACCAACCCTATGCCCCGGGTGACGGCCACGCTGGGGCTCCGGTCCGACTACTTCGATTACACAGGGGACTGGTCCCTGTCTCCGAGGGCCGCTTTCTCCGTCCAAGCCACGGACCGGACTAGCTTGAATCTCTCCGGGGGCATCTTCCGGCAGAGTCTACCCATGGTCCTCCTGGCCCAACAGCCTGAGAACCGGGACCTGCCGGAGCCGTGGGCCCTGCACGTGGTAGGTGGGGTGGAGCACTTCCTCTCCGACGATACCCGTATGACCGTGGAAGGGTATTGGAAGGACTACAGGGAATTCCCCATAGATCCCGCCGAACCCGGCCTGTTCGTGGTGGATGAACTGGTCTACCGGTACGGATTCTTCTTCAACCATGAGCAGCTCGTTCCAGAGGGTCGGGCGAGAGCCCGCGGTGTTGAGTTCCTCCTTCAGAAGAAGCTCGCCGATGGGTTCTACGGTTTGGCCGCCGCATCCTACTCCAAGGCGGAGTACAAGGCCGGAGACGGGATCTGGAGAGACCGGGTTTACGACAACCGGTGGATGGCAAGCTTGGAGGGCGGTTACAAGCCCAGCAACAAATGGGAGTTCAGCTTACGCTGGATCTATGCCGGCGGACCTCCTTACACGCCTCTGGACCTGGAAGCCTCAGCGGCGGAGGGGAGGGATGTACTGGACGGGACCCAGATCAATCAGGCCCGCTATCCCGACTACCACTCTCTGAATATCCGCTTCGATCGCCGGTTTCATTTCCAGGGGAGCAACCTCGTGTGGTATGTCAGCGTTTGGAACGCCTACAACCGAGAGAACGTCTCCTCATACACTTGGAACGGCGTGAAGGGGGAGATGGACACTACCTATCAGTGGGGGATGCTTCCCATATTCGGTCTTGAGTGGGAATTCTGAGTCGTGGCCAGGCCAGGCCCATGGTAACCAGGGACGAAACCGTTGGGGCTGCGAGGCCACAAGGGGAAGAGGAGTACAGACCATGGGTACCCCGACCGGTTGTCCACTTGCGGAACGCTTTAGCGTGCGGGAGAAGGCCTACGCTCAGATCTCCTTCTTCACGATGGGTATCGTCGGCACCGTAGGTATCCTGCTGGTGGACTGGCGGTGGTTCCCCCCCTACCTCCTCATCTACTGGTATGGCATTCCAGGGGTAATCATGCGGCATCTCCATTGTCCGAGATGTCCGCACCTACACGAGTTCGGTGATTGCCTTCAGGCCCCTCCCAAGCTCTCCAATTGGCTCGTAAAGCGACGCAAGGAGGGACCTTTCAGCACACGAGAACTGATGCTGTTCTGGCCGATCGCCCTGCTGATCCCAACCTATCCGATCTACTGGTTGAGGGTGCGGCCTCTCCTTTTGGGCATCTTTCTTCTCGCCGCTGGCATGTGGTATGGCGGGCAGTTGTTGTACTTCTGTAAACGTTGTCGCGTGAAGGAGTGTCCCTTCAACCGCGCTAGTGTGCCTGCTTAGTCGGACGGACCGGTGTAGAGCATAATCCGGGGCTAGCCCCATTCAAGACTTCACAATT
>JBDHCH010000265.1:0-5423 GCA_039592115.1 Gemmatimonadota bacterium
GCCGGTGATGAGTCGACATGGCGCGGTGCAATCCTGCCCGGTGTTGAAGAAGCTGCTCTCCTTCAAGCTCTCTGCGACGTGGGCGACATCGACGTCGTCGAAGATCAACACCGGCGCCTTACCCCCGAGCTCCAGGTGCACCCGCTTCAGGGTCCTTGCCGCGGCGCGAGCCACGTCCATTCCCACGGCAACGCTCCCGGTAAGTGACACCATGGCGACCTCCGGATGGTCCACAAGGGCCACCCCGGCCGGGTCGCCTTGCCCGCATACGACGTTCAGCACGCCCGGAGGCAGGATGTCCGCCGTGATCTCCGCAAACCTCAATGCCGTGAGCGTAGTTCCAGGGCGCAATGGACCCGATCACCCCGAGGGGCTCGCGGCGAACCATCGACGTGTAGCCATCGAGGTACTCTCCTGCGGCCTTTCCTTCCAGAAAGCGCCCGGCGGAGGCGAAGAACCGCCAGTTGTCCATGGTCAGGTCCATCTCGAAGTCGATCATGGAAACCGGCTTGCCTACATTCCTGCACTCGAGCCGCGAAAGCTCTTCGATATTGGCGGTGACAGCATCCGCAACCTGGTGTAACAGCTCGCTCCGCTCCCGCGGCGTTCTTCCCGACCACGACTCGAATGCACGTGATGCCGCACGGACGGCCGCATCGATATCATGGGCGTTGCTCGAGGACACATCGCCCATCGCTTCCCCGGTCGATGGATCGAGGATCGTGTCGGTGGCGCCGGTCGTGGCGGCGATCCACTCGCCATTGATGAAGTTCTTGTCCAGCATGAGCAGAATTGCCTCCGCGAGAGATGGGCCAAGGGACCAGCCGTCCCTGGCGAACCGTTCAACCGAAAGGTGGACTTGCAAGTATCCGAGGGATTCCGTAACCGTGTCAAGCGAATCCTGCGGGACCCCGACCGAGTTCCCTTTATGCGCGTGTATGCTGACGCGTGGTGATGGAGTCCCCGAACTCGAGGTGGGAATGATGAAGAGTGAAGCGAAGGTCGTCATCATCGGCGGTGGTGTTGCCGGTTGCAGCCTCCTTTACCACCTGGCGAGGCTTGGTCTCAGCGACGCCGTCCTGGTCGAGAAGAACGAGCTGACCAGTGGATCGACATGGCACGCCGCGGGGCTCTGCACTCAGTTCAACTCGAGCTTCAACATGATGAAGCTTCTCCAATACAGTGTGGGGCTTTATCAAACGCTCGGAGCGGAGACCGGCCAGGCGGTCGACTTTCACCGATGCGGCAGCGTGCGCCTCGCCTCCTCCCAGGAGCGCCTCGACGAGTACCGACACCGCAAAGGGATCGCCGACATGTTGGGTGTGCCCTTCGAGATCATCTCGCCCGAGAGAGCCTTCGAGCTATGCCCGTTCATCAACCTCGACGGTGTGCTGGGTGCTGCCTACCTGGAATCCGACGGTCACATCGACCCCACCGAGGTGACTCAGGCTTTGGCGAAGGGCGCGCGGTCGAGAGGCGCCGAAATCGTACGCAACGCGGCGGTGACGGGCATGGAGCGCTCGGGCGGCTCCTGGCTCGTCCGAACCTCGAAGGGCGACATCTGGGCGGAGATCGTCGTCAACGCCGCCGGCCAGTGGGCTCGAGCCATCGGCCGGATGGTGGGAATCGATCTCCCCATCGTCCCCATCGAGCACCACTTTCTCGTCACGGAAGCCATCGACGCGATCCGCGAGATGGATTTCGAGCCTCCCGTTCTCCGGGACGCCGACCAGTCGTTCTACGTGCGCCGTGAAATGGATTCCCTTCTCGTGGGTCCATTCGAGCCACACACGAAGGCGTGGGGCCTCGAAGGTATTCCAGACGATTTCCATAGTCGGTTGCTGGAGCCGTCCCTGGATCGCCTCGAGGGTGTGCTCGAAGCCGCGGCTGTGCGTGTGCCCCTCTTCGCCGATGCGGGTATCCAGAGCATCGTGAACGGGCCTGACGGCTATACGCCGGACGGTCGGTGTTTGATGGGGCCGGTGCCGGGACTGCCCAATTATCACGTGCTGGCGGGTTTCAGCATCTTTGGCATCGTGTTCGGGGGAGGAGCCGGAAAATACGCCGCCGAGTGGATCGTGGATGGGCAGCCCAGCGACAACATGTGGGAGATCGATGTCCGCCGCTTCGGTGAGTACGCGCGCTCGACGGACTATGTGGCCGAGCGGGCCCTGGATGTCTACGGGCACGAGTATGCGATCCACTACCCGGAGCTCGAGCGTCCTGCCGGACGTCCGCTGAAAACCGGCCCTCTCTACGACCGACTTCTCGACAAAGGCGCCGTTTACGGGGCGCGTTTCGGTTGGGAGAGGCCGCTGTGGTTTGCGCCCGAGGTGGATGTGCAGGACGTGTATTCGTTCCGCCGTGGCAGCTGGCACGATGCCGTCGCGGCCGAAAGCCGAGCCGTGCGGGAGCGCGTCGGGGTCCTCGACCAGACGAGCTTCGCCAAGTACGAGGTGTCCGGACCAGGTGCCTCAGCCTTTCTCGACCGTCTCTGTGCGAACAAGCTCCCGGGCGCTCCGGGCCGGATGGTCCTCACCCAGATGTGCACGCCGAAGGGCGGTATCGAGTGCGACCTGACGGTGACGAAGATCGGTGACGACCGCTACTACATCATCTCCGCCGCCGGTACCGAGAGCCACGACCTGGCCTGGATCGAACGGCACCTGCCGGAGGACGGCTCGGTTCGCCTGGACAATGTCACGACCCGATACGGTTGTCTGACCCTCGCCGGGCCCCGCTCCCGCGACCTGTTGCAGGCACTGACACGATCCGACTGTTCCAACGAAGCGTTTCCCTTCTTCCGCTGCCGAGAGCTGATGGTCGGGATGGGTCCGGTGAGGGCGCTTCGGGTGTCCTACGTGGGCGAGCTCGGCTACGAGCTCCATCACCCCATCGAGTACCAACGGCATCTCTACGACTTATTGATGGAGGAGGGCCGGCAATACGAGATCGTGGATTTCGGCTATCGTGCACTGGACGCCATGCGCCTGGAGAAAGCCTATCGGCTCTGGGGCGTCGACATGTCCGCAGATTACACGCCCATCGATGCTGGGCTCCAGCGCTTCGTCGATTTTGGCAAGGGCGATTTCATCGGCCGAGACGCCCTCGTCGCACAGCGAGAGCAAGGTGCCACGCAGGCGCTCGCGTGTCTCGTCGTCGAAACCGACGACCGGGACGCCCACGGATTCGAGCCAGTGCGGTCGGGAGGAGAGATCATCGGTTACGTGGCGGCGGGCGGCTACGGCCCCGTGGTCGAGAAGTCCATTGCGCTAGCCTACCTGCCCACGGACTTCCTGGCGCCGGGCACGGAGCTGACGGTGCAGCTGGGCGGGGAAGAGGTGAAGGCGACGGTGGTCGAGCAGCCTTTGTACGACCCGGACAACGAGAGACTGCTGAGCTGAAGGGGGGATGGAGGGCAGCATCCTTCAGTCTTGATTCTGGGCTCGTTTCTGGATGCGATCCAACTCTCTCTCGACGTCTCCGTCGAGGGGAAGCGGCTCATGGGTTGCCAGGATGTTTGCAACCTTCTCCCGGGCCTCCTCGAGCAGTGTGGGCCGGCCGGCGGCCTCCCAGGCCTCCATGGAATCGTGCCAGCCAAGCTGGCTGACGTACATCTCCCCTTCACGGAGAGCCCTCACTGTGGAGGGATCCGTCAGAAAGTGGCCGCCCGGTCCGACGCCGTGAATCACATCCTCCAGCCATTTCCCGTCGTCAGCGGCGATGCCCTGGCGAGCCCGCTTGCCCATTCTGAAAGTTTCCACGTCAATCAGCAGCTGCTCGAGGCTGAGGATCATGGAGCCGCCCATCAGGCCACAGCCCACCAGGATGTCAGGCCATGACAGGGTAGCCAACAAACCGTTCATGGAGCTTTCATACGCGTTCTGAATGCCCGGGACATAGTGTTCTGTCGCCATCCCCGATGCCTCTACCGGCAGGCCGTAGTGGCGAGCCATCTCCACGGCGGCAGCGGCCAGGAGTCCCCCTTCGACGGCGCCGGCGCTGTACCCTCCGGTGTAGGGGTTCATCATCGCCAGGGCCGGGGCGTAGATAAACGGAGTGCCCGGCGCCCCGGCCTGCACCAGGCAGAGCATGGCCAGGATTTCACAGTTTCCCAGGACCATAGTCGAAATCAGGCTCCCGGGGCCCGTGGAGCCCATCAGGGGCATGGGCATGACCGCCACGGGTATGTCCCATCCCAGAAGCTCCAGGTAGGCATCCGTCCGCATACCTTCGATGATGAGTGGCGACTGCGGGCACAGGATGAACGACAGCGGGTGCTGGCGACGGACGGTCTCCTTGTCGCCAAAGACGACCTGCAGGACTTCCAGAAGCCAGGGCACCTCTTCCGGACTGCTGACTCCATCCTGGACGTGCTTGGAGAAGTTGCCAAACAGGTGCCTCCAGTGGGTCACGAGGTCAGCCACCGTCTTGCGCCGATCGCTCCGCTCGATCATGTCCCAGTAGAGACCGATCTCGTCCAGGGCGTCGGTCAGGCGAGTAGCCTCCAGCCAGTCGTCGAACGTGCCGGCTCGTCTCTCTCCGGTCTCCCGATCCAGCGCGTATATGGCCTTCCCGTCGATGAGCAGCGTGCATTCACCACTGTTCATCTTCAGGTCCCATCCTGACCGGCGAGCCCCCAGGGTGAAGTTCTTGGGGGCAGATCGGAGGGACTCCTCGACCAGGGCTCGCGGAAAGCGCACGATGCCGGTGATCCTGTCGACCTTCGCCCCGGCGTCTTCGAGAATCGCGCGGCCACGGGCGGTGTCCACCCGCAGTCCGGTGCGGGACAGGACGCTCAACGATCGCTCGTGCACCTGTGCCCGCTGGTCTTCAGAGAGAACTTGCAGCAGTGTTCTCACGGTTCGGTCCCTGGTGGCATGTCCGTTCCGGTGCGCCGAAAGGCCCGGTACACCGGCCAGGCCACGGCCACCATGATGGCGGCGTAGAGGGCAGTCTGGAGCTCTGCAACCGCCTGGAACACGGAGATGAGTACCCAACCGAGAAGGCACGCCCATGTCGTCCAGGGGTGACCCCAGGCCCGATAGGGGCGGTCAGCGTCCGGCTGACGGGAGCGCAGGATGACGATCCCCACGATCAGCACTACATAGATGAACAGGTAGAAGAACACCGAAAGGTGGAGCAGAAACTCGAATCCGCCGATCATGATCAGGCCGACAGAGAGCCCCCAGGACAAAAAGACCGCGAAGATCGGATTCCCCCGTTTTGAGATCTCTCCCGCCCGCTTGAGGGCCAGGCCATCCACGGCCAGGGCCTGGAGGATTCGGGGGGTGCTCATGTACAGCAGGTTCTGGTGAGCGAGCAGCATGACAATGGCTGCAACCATCACGACAGTCGAGGCCACCGGCGAGACGACCATCTCCAGGGCCGCGGCCAACGCCAATTCGTCGTCGGCCAAGCTC
>JBDHCH010000266.1:0-5271 GCA_039592115.1 Gemmatimonadota bacterium
GCAGGTACGGGTGGACATCTGGAACTGGAAGGATCCCCTCATCCAGCCCATGCAGCTGGTAAACGCCAACCGTGAGCGGGATCGGACCTACCAGGCGTACGCTTCCACCGACGATCTGGCGGTAGTGCAGCTCGGGAGGCTGGAGATCCCGGAGATCACCGTGGGCATCGGAGGGGAGGGTGACCTGGCGGTGGCGACGACCACCACCATGGTGAAATACGGGTGGTACGTGTCCCACGACGGTTCGTACGAGGATGTCTACCTCATGGAAGTGGCCACGGGGGAGACGAGGCTGGCGATCGAGAAGATCAAGAGTGCCGGGGCCTCACTGTCTCCCAATGAGCAGTACCTCACCTGGTGGGACGGGGCCACGAAGCACCACATGGCGATGGACACGGAAACAGGGGAAGTGACCAACCTCAGCGAGGCCCTTCCCTATCCCGTCCACAACGAGCTTGACGATCATCCCGATATCCCGCGTTCCTACGGCTCGGCAGGGTGGCTCGAGGACGACGAGGCCATCCTTATCTACGACCGGTACGACATCTGGAGGGTGGATCCAAGCGGGGAGGCCGAGCCCGTGAACCTCACCGAGGGGCTGGGCCGGGAGCACGCGATGGAGCTCCGGTACCTGGATCCCTCCGGGGCCGGCGGCGGCCGTTTCTTCGGGTTCGGGGGAGGTGGGGGCGCCGCTTTCCAGGCAACGGCAGACCCCGTCCCCACCGACGAGGATGTGCTTTTGAGGGCCAGCGGGGAATTCACGAAACAGAGTGGGTATTACCGGGACCGGTTCGACCGGAACCGGGCCCCGACCCGGCTCCTCATGGGGGATTACGCCTACGGCAGGCCGCAGAAGGCGGACGACGCCAACGTTTACCTCCTCACCCGGTCCACCTTCGAAGAGTTCCCGGACCTGTGGGTGGCGAACGAAGATCTCGAGGAGATGGAGAAGGTCACCGACGCCAATCCCCAGCAATCCGAGTACCGCTGGGGAACCGCAGAGCTGGTGGAGTGGGTCTCAAACGACGGGACTCCTCTCCAGGGCATCCTGGCGAAGCCGGAAGGCTTCGACCCCACGAAGAAGTACCCCATGATGGTGTACTTCTACGAGCGGATGTCCGACGGCCTGCACCGTTATCAGAACCCAGGCCCCGGCACATCAGTGAACCAGAGCTTCTACGTCAGTCGGGGATACGTCTACTTCGTTCCGGACATCCCCTACGAGATCGGCCATCCTGGGGAGAGCGCCATCGACGCCGTAGTGCCGGGCGTCCTGAAGATCGTGGACCAGGGCTTCGTCGATAAGGACCGCATCGGGGCCCAGGGCCACTCCTGGGGCGGTTACCAGCTCGCCTACATGATCACCCGGACCAACCTCTTCGCCGCCGTGGAAGGCGGAGCGCCGGTCTCCAACATGACTAGCGCCTATGGGGGCATCCGTTGGCAAAGCGGGATGAACCGCCAGTTCCAGTACGAGCACACCCAGAGCCGCATCGGGGGGAGCCTCTGGGAGGAGACCCTCCGTTACATCAACAACTCCCCCCTCTTCGAGGCCGATAAGGTCCAGACGCCCTTCCTCATGATCCATAACGACGAGGACGGGGCCGTGCCCTGGTATCAGGGCATCGAGTTTTACATGGCCCTCCGGCGGCTCAAGAAGCCGGTCTGGATGTTGAACTACAACGGGGAGCCTCACGGCCTGCGGCGGCGGCCGAACCAGATCGACTGGACCATCCGGATGCAACAGTTCTTCGACCACTACCTGAAAGGCGCTCCCGCTCCGATATGGATGACGGAGGGAGTGCGGGCGGTGGACAAAGGCAGGGAGTTCGGCCTGGAGATCAAAGGGGGCTGATTTCGGTCGGGCCCGGCTCGACAGAACGGCGGCCCCGGGGGGATCTCCCCTCGGGGCCGTTTCCCGGTCCTCTCCTCGAGAGCCCCGCCTGCCCATCCCTTCGTCCCCAAAGGCCAGCACCCCGGGGTGACCAGGCGCTCGGAACGCTCCCGGGCCTACTGGCCCCCGATCTGCACGGCTGGGAAGAACGCTCGCCGGTGCCAGGAAACCGCAGCGGGACGCTCCCACTCCCCGGACCGAAGGTGGGAAACCCGTGTGATGGAGTTGTCGAAAACGATCGTTTCCAGATCCACTTCGCCCCTCTCCGCCATCCGTTTGAACTCCCCACGGTTGACGCGGCGGATCTCACCTCCGTCCCGGAACCAAACGGGAGCTTGATCCAGGAAGCTCATCCCCCATTCAGCCCCCAGCTCCTTCAGTATCCGCGCCATGGCGTCGATAGAGCATCCCGACGGCGGAGCCGAGGACTCGTCCACGCCGAGGAGGAGGAACGACTCCTCCCGCCAATTCCGGCCTGCGGTGAGGGGCGTTCCGTGTGCCGCCCAGTCGTCCAGAAACGCGTCCACACGACGAAGCAACTCCGCCTTCTCCTCTTCCGAGAGGGACCGGCTGGCGGGAAAAATCCATAGACGGCCATCGTCGGGCAGTCGGTCGAAAGGAATTCTGGGCATAGTATCTGGACAAAGAAAAAAAGGCTCGAGGTCAACTCCGAGCCCTTCATACTCCCCTCGGGGACGCGGGGTCCCGTTTCAGCCTGGTATCCCCGGTCAGGTCCCTCCGTCCAACCCTGCCTCCCCACGCGGGAGGTCCGGGTCCGGCGGGGCTTTATCCAACAAAACCGCCACCCATCGGAGATCGGACGTGTTCTCGAGCATGATCTTCACGATCATCGTGAGGGGCACAGCCAGGAGGGCCCCGACCGGCCCCCAGACCCAACCCCAGAATATCAGCGAGAGGATCACCACCAACGTGGAGAGACCGAGTCGTCGACCGAGGAGGTTCGGCTCGATGAGATTGCCGAACACGCCGTTCACCGCAAAGAAGCCTGCCCCGACGAGGACCGCGTGCCCGAACCCCACCTGGATCAAAGCCAGGAGTATCGCAGGCGCCGAAGCGATAATGGACCCGACAGTCGGGACATAATTCAGGACGAAGGCCATCAGCCCGAGGAGGACCGGAAAGTCCAAGCCCATCACCCAACACCAGGCTCCCAGGAGAATGCCCGTGGCGAGGCTGATGAAGGTCTTGATCCCGAGATACTCCTGAACCTCCGTGACCATCTTCAGCAGGTTGCTGGAGTGGCCCCGCTGCCTTCCCAGGATGGCACGGAACTTCGCCGGGAATACGGTGGCCTCCCCCAGGATGAAGATGAGGACGAGGAACACCAGGAACGCGTTGGAGGCGAACGCGAACACTCGAGTGACCGTTCCCCCGGCGAGGGTCATCAATTGACCTGGGTCCAGCATCTCCGCCTCGGTGAGAGCCTGTGCCAGGAGCGGGGCGCCGGGTAGCTCAGAAGCCTGGAGGCCAGAGATCCACGAAGCCCAGAGGTCCTGAAGGCGCACGATGTACCGGGGGAGGCGATCCTGAAAGTCGGCGATGGACTGACTCGCCAGAAGGACCAGTAGCCCCACCACCGCCACATCGACCAGGACGGCCAGGAGGATTGCCGGGATACGGGGAACCCGGCGTTTCTGAAGCCAGATGACGATGGGAAGGGTGAGAACCGCCAGGAAGAGGGCAAAGGAGAACGGGAGAAGGATCGGGGCGCCAAGTCTGAGCCCCCCCACCACGATGACCGTCATTGCCATGATGAACAGGTACCGTGTACCCGGGTTCTGTTCCATGCGGTCCGAAATCATGACACTCCGTTCAATCCATCGAGAAGCCAACAGCTTCCCGGATCATACCAAGCGCTCAGGGTTCGCATGGAAGATAACCGAGGCGACAGACCCATAGCCATAGGAATTCAAAGGAATCTTGCCATCTTTTCACTATGGATACGGAAAAAAAAGAGGATCACGTCCCTGTCCCCATCCCCGAATCCGATGAAGAGCTCCTTTCCCAATGCCGGGTGGAAACGTTTCAGGCCGGGGGGAAGGGTGGCCAGCACCAGAACCGTACGGAAAGCGGAGTTCGCCTGGTCCACCTCCCTACCGGCGTCTCCGTTACCGCGAGGGAGGAGCGAAGCCAGTTCCGGAACAAAGCCACGGCTCTGGCCCGTCTCAGGAAGCGCCTGGAAGCGTTGAACCGCCGCCCCACACCAAGGATCTCCACCCGGGTGCCTCGTCGGGAAAAGGAGCGGCGTCTCCGAAACAAGAAGCGCAGGAGTCGGCTGAAGGGGTCCAGGCGTAAGCCAAACGACGAGGATGGGGGCTGAAGGGCCCTCCACATGCCGACGACGGAACCCACCCGTTTCGTACGAGTACTCCCTCTTGCCGAGCGCGCTTGATCGCCCCCGGTCCCCAGAGACACGATGAACATGAAGCTTGGTCCAAAAGGCCTCTCGGCTCTGGCCGCCGTCCTCCTCATCGCGCAAATCGTCCCCTTCCCGGCGGCCGAGAATCCACCTGTGGGCCAGGAGGTCCCGGCACCCGACGGGGTACGGGCCATCCTCAGAACCTCCTGTTACGACTGCCATTCCAACGACACGGTCTGGCCCTGGTACAGCCGGGTGATCCCCTCGAAATGGTTTGTCCGACAGCATGTGGCGGAGGGCCGGAGACACCTGAATTTCTCCACCTGGGGGGAGTACTCACCTGATCGGGCCGCCCGCAAGCTGGATGAGGTCGTGGAGATGGTTGAGGACGGCGTCATGCCGCTGAAGTCCTACCTTCGGATGCACGGAGATGCGGTTTTGTCGGCGGAGGACGCGGCGGCGATGGTGGAGTGGGCGAGGGAGTTGGCCGGTGTGGACGAGGAAGGGCGAGGGGGGGAGTAAACCGCACGGAGAGCAGCCGGTGAGCCGGGCCTCGGCCCTCTCGCCGGGAGCCCTGGACGGTCGGAGGCTCCGTTTTGCTCGACCGGTCCGAATAACGGGGAGATAACGTGCAAATAACGCTTCCCGATTAGCGTTCCCCAATCTCAGGAATACCGAGCCCCGCCAGCTGTCGACGTGGTGAGGGGCGGTGGCCAGCTCTTTCGACGCTCGGACCCATAAGGACTGGGCCCGTTCGCCACGCCTCCCCGGGCCTCTCAGCAGACGAGGGGCTTCCTCTCGGAGGCCGGTGCCCGTCCAGAAAGGCCGTGTTCTCGGGGAATCCTGAGCACATCGTCAACCCAAATGGGAGGCACCATGAACGGAAGAACTCTTTTGGCTTCCCTGGCCTGCGGTGCGCTGTTCCTTACCGCAGCCTGCCAGGACACACCTGTCACCCTCGAAGACGACCTCACCCCGGTGTTCGCGAAGGTCCACC
>JBDHCH010000267.1:0-5668 GCA_039592115.1 Gemmatimonadota bacterium
AGGTCCTCCCTGAGTTGCACGGAGATCTCGTCGGCCATCTCGAAGACATTGGTGCCGTCGTAGGTTCGCTCTTCCAGCAGACGGCCGCGTTGAGCATCGTAGACAAGAACCTCGGCCTGAATCCCTCCTTCCACCGTGGCCACGGACCCCATCACGAAGTGATCCCGATGTTGTTCTTCGGCGATCTCCCTGGCCAGGGACATCGGCACGTTCACCAACTCCTCGAAACCGGCCTCTCTCAAGCGGTCGGGAAATGAGATGGGGGCCCGGAGGTCGATGAATTGATCCTGGTGCAGGTCTGTCAGCACCGCAATTGGCAATCCGTACTGGAGCCAGCTCGCAGCGGTGTCGGCGGGTTCCGCATCGAAGAAGTAGACGGTCAAGCGCTTCCGGAACTCGGTTTTGGGGACTACACGCTCCACCTCCACGCCTTCCTCGTCCGTCACCACCACGGTCGTGGTCGTGGCTCCCAGGTCTTTACCCTGGAAAAAGATTGCCAGAAAGAGTGCCGCTACCACGAGGTTCGCCGGAATCCCGATCTTCTCCGCGGGCACCCAATCATCCTCAGGATCACGCTCGGAAGGAGGAGCAGGGGACCGACCAGGGCCAGGTCGATCAAATGGGGGGAAAGTGCGAATCGTTGCGTGATGAAATCGACGAATTCGACGATTCCCCAACAAGCTCCCAGGTAGATGGCGACCACCTGGGGAACCCGGCGACGGAGCAGGTCTTTCACCAAAGTCATGAGATCGCCTCCAGCACCCGTTCGGGCGTCATGGGCAAACGATAGAGCCGCGCACCAGTGGCGTCGAAGATGGCGTTGGCCACCACCGCGCCCATGTTGATGATGGCCGGCTCCCCTCCCCCTTTGGGCGGGAGGTCGTCATTCGGCACGAATACCGTCTCGATCTCCGGCATCTGGCTGAACCGAGCCAGCTGATAGGTGCCGAAGTTCTTGTCCAGGATCTTTCCTCCCTCAAACCGGATCTCCTCGCTGAACACGTACCCCAGCCCCATGGCGATACACCCTTCCATCTGCATACGAGCGCCATCGGGGTTCACCACCACCCCCATGTCCTGCGCGCAGACCACCCGGTCCACGGTCACATTCCCCGTGGAGGAATCGACGGTCACCTCGGCCACCAGGGCCACGTAGGTCTCGGCGTCAATTCCGCAGGCCAGGCCACGGCCGCTCCCGTTTCTAGCCGGAGCGGCCTTCGATTGCCATCCCGATGCGTCCTTGATGGTTTTCAGCACGCCCAGCATGCGCGGATCGGTGGTGTTCTCGAGCCGGAATTCCAGCGGATCCCGGCCGGCGGCAGCCGCCATGATGTCGATCTGCTGCTCGGCGGCGAACCGGTTGCTATTGGCGGCCGGAGCCCGCCACGCCCCGACCCCGAAGGGGTGCATGCCGGCGGGAGCCCTCCCCCATTCGCCGTAGACTCGCACACTCTTGTTTGGCACGTCGTAGAACACGTCCGACCCGCGGGCCCCCGCCCCGTAGACCTGGTAGTCCCAGAGGGTGAGCTTCCCGTCTTCGTCCATCCCCGACAGAACCCTGATGGTGGCGGCCGGACGAAACGTGTCGTAGAAAAATTCCTCGGCACGCGTCCAGGCCACCTGCACGGGCCGACCGGTGATCTGTGCCAAGCGTGCCGCCTCCACCACCTGACTTCCCCCCACCTTTCCACCGAACCCCCCACCCACGTAGGGGGTGAGCACCCGGACGTTCCCGGGCTCGAATCCGATGGCCCGGGCGATGGAACCCTGCTGGGAAAACGGTCCCTGTGTGGAGGACCACACTGTCGCCTTCCCGTCCTTGATCTCCGCCACCGCCGTGTGGGGCTCGATGGGCGCGTGGGCCACATAGCTGTTGAAGTAGGTGTGGTCGAAGGTCCGCGCAGACGCCCGACGGCCTGCCTCCAGATCCCCTTCCCTCTCCGGTGTATTCGGTTCAGGAGAGGAATCGACGAGGTGCTGGAATATGCTCTCGGTGTCGACGGCAGGAGCCGGCTCATCGAACTCGGCCTGGATGGCCTCGAGGGCTCGCTCTGCCGTTTCCGGATCGGCTGCCAACACGGCCACCAATCCCTCCTGGTTCACCACCGTCACTTCGGGGATGGCCTCGGCCCCTGACGTGTCCACCCTGGTCAAGCTGGCGCCGTGAGCCGGGGGCCGGAGAACTCGGGCATAGAGCATCCCCGGGAGTCGGATATCGCCGGCGTACTGGGCAGCGCCGGTCACTTTCTCCACGCCGTCCATCCGGAGGGGAGACTGCCCCATGACCGAGAAGTCCTTCACCGCCCTGAGCACCGCCTCTTCGTCCACCTCGTGTGTGATCGCCTGTCCCCGGGCCAGAGCCCCGTAGGTCACGCTCCTCGCTTTGTCCCTCGTCACATACACGACGCCGTCCGCCACCGAGAGCGCATCCCTCGATACGCCGAGGCGCTCGGCGGCGAGATCGGTCAGGATCAGGCGCGCCTTCGCCGCTGCCGCCCGGACGGCGGGTCCGAACATGCGAGTGGTCAGGGAGCCGAAGGTGCCCATATCCCAAGGGCACGTGTCGGTGTCCCCCATGACGATGTGCATGGCGTCCAGGCTCACCCCCAGATCCTCGGCCGCCATCTGACAAAGGGACGTCATCACGCCCTGCCCCATCTCGATCTTGCCGGAGTAGAGGGTAACCTTCCCGTCCTCGGCAATGTGGAGGTAGGCGTTGATGTCCTCGGGATAGCCGCGGCCCTGGTATGCCGGTTCCGCGGTGGAGTTGAAGAGCGTGAGGGGACCCAGGTTCACGGTGACCAGGATGCCGCCGCCCAGGACCTTCACGAAGTCCCGGCGGTCAATGGCCTTGGCCTCAGACATGGTCGCCCCCTTCCGCCCCGGCGTAGGCTTCGATGGCCTCGACGATCCGTTTATAGGCGGAGCACCGGCAGAGGTTGTTCTCCATCCCCTGCACGATCTCCTCGCGGGTGGGATGCGGGTTCTCCTGGAGGAGACCGTGGGCATTCATGATCATCCCCGGCGTGCAATACCCACACTGGTAGGCGCCCCGCTCGAAGAACTCTCGTTGGAGTGGGTGGAGCTCCCCGCCAGCCGCGAGCCCCTCGATGGTCGTGACATCCTTCCCCTGCACGAAGTCGAGGGTGGCCAGGCAGGACCGAACCGGCAGGCCGTCCACCAGAACCGTACACGATCCGCAGAACCCCTCCCCGCATCCGTACTTCGTGCCGGTCAGCTCCAGATCGGTTCTCAGGACCCACAGCAGCTTCCGGTCGGGCTCGGCCTCCAGCCGAACCGGTTGGCCGTTGAGGGTAAAGATGATGGTCTCCTTCACGTCGACGCCCTCCCGGCTAGGGGACCGCATCAGCGCTCCCTTTCTTCCGTAGAACTGTGGCCAATATGCGCCGGCGTGCCCTGACGGACCATGGAGACCTCCGCTTGCGCCATGCCTGTTCCGCCCCCCACGCCGCTAGGAACGGGGTCCGGGCCCACCCGTATCCCCTCCTCTGCTTCACCCACTGCCAGAATCAGGAGCCGAGAAGCTCATCCAGATCCAGGGGCCGGGTGTACATTCGGAGCTCCCCGGACGGATCCCGAGGCCACGACTCCTGGGGCCGGTCATAGTAGAGCTCGATCCCGTTTCCATCCGGATCTCGAAGGTAGAGGGCCTCGCTGACCCCATGGTCGGCGGCTCCGTCAAGGGGAACGGAGAACTCCCTCAGCCGAAGCAGCGCAGCAGCCAGGGCCCTGCGGTCCGGATATCGGAATGCAACGTGGTACAATCCCGTGGATCCGGGTGGAGGAGGAGAGCCTCCCTCGGATTCCCACGTGTTGATCCCGATGTGGTGATGGTACCCTCCGGCGCTGAGGAACGCGGCCCCAGCACCATAGCGTTGCGTGACCTCGAATCCGAGAACCTCCGAATAGAAGTGTATGGCCCGGTCCAGGTTCGCCACTTTCAGGTGCACGTGACCGACGACGGTCTCAGGCGGGATCGGGGGTCTCGGCGGGGTTTCGCTCGCGTCGGACAAGCTGGTCTCCTGTCTGGGGTTCTTCCGTTCTGGGACTCCCCACCCAATGTACGGGGCTGAGCGGCCAGGGGATCGAGCACCTTGAACGGCTCATCCCCTGGGCATGAAGGGGGGGGGCTCCGGGGCTCACGGTGAGGGCAGACCTGGATTCGGCGATCTCGCCTGGGAGTTCAAAGGGAAACAGCCGGATATGATCCCCGGCTTTGCAGCCCTCAGCAGATATCCTGCGGGAGAGGTGCTTGGAGGGTACGGGAGACCGGTTCAGCCGTGCTGACTCAAGAGCTTAGATGAACAGGGGTTCAGTGCCAGATCGGCCCAGGGAGCCCCCCTGGACTGAGGCCGAACCGGTCCCGCGAACCCTACTGGAACGGAGAGAACGGCACGGGGAGCAGGGTCTTCTGAGTCAGGACCCGCATCCCTTCGAACGTCTGCTGCTGGATCTCGGTGAGGGTGGAATTCTGGGACACGGATTGGATATGAGCCAGGTCCCTGTAGGCCGCCATGATCGTGAGCTCATTGGAGGCTCCACCGACGAAGCTCTGGAAAACACCGATCACCTCCACGCCCTGCGATTCCAGGAAGGGCATGATACTCTCTTCCACGATCGCCTGGTATTCAGCCATATGCCCTGGCTCGACCGTAGCTACGGCGATGCCGATGACCCGGGGACTGTCCTGGACAGCGACCCCGACGCAAACGGTGGAAAACAGCGCTAAAACAACGAGAACAGGAACGAGTGCGCGTTTCATCTGTTGTCTCCTTCTGAGAAGTGACTTGGCTGGCAGCTCGGTGACATCCGGGAAAGGGCTCCCCGCTCCTCTGCTTCTGCCATGGCGGGGATCGCAGAGGGCAGCGGATGTCGACGGATCGACCTCTCCACCGGGAGAGACCGAAATCCTTTGTTTGCCAGGTTGCTTGGGGATTCAGACCCCCCAAGTAAGCGCTGGATAAATTTCCTGTCAAGAACATTTTCGTGAGAAATACATCTCATAGGAGCCTGAGGTGCCCTGCTCCGCTCGCCTTGGGAGCAACGGGTCACTGGGGAGACATCCTTCCATCAGCGCGCTCTGGACCGGTTGGCGCCACCCGCCTTCAGGCGCTGGCCCTCTAGAGGCACCGGCCGTCTATCCTTGCTCGCCGGGCTTGGGGCCCGTACCCTCTCGCTACCTGGGATCCCCTCCCCTGAAACGGCCTGAGGTGACCGATGTATGTGTTCCATCACACCCGGAAGTGCCTGTACTGTGGGAGTGCCCTCAAGGCCTTCGGGCGGGTGTGCGCCGATTGTGGCCTCGAGCAGGGATACGGACAAAGAACCGTGTCGCCCGTGGTCGTCGGAGTGGTGATCGGTGCTGTCGCCCTCGCCGTCATCTGGGCTGCTTTGTACTTCGGGTGAGGAGGCGGGGCTCACTCCCTCGGCACATCGGTGCTCACGGCCCCGCCTCTGAAAGAGCCTCCACCGCCCGGAAGTAGATCCGGTCCGGGATATCGGCTTCCCGTTTCCAGCGAGAGGCCGCGGTCCAGCCGTCGGGATCGGCGCCCCGATGGCGGTTCTCTTCCATGAGACTCAAGACTGGAGACTCCTGGAGCTCCGGCGCCCTCCACCGCCCATCGAAGTGGGTCCCGCCCCTGGGATC
>JBDHCH010000268.1:0-11195 GCA_039592115.1 Gemmatimonadota bacterium
CGAAACCCGGGTCCCCGGGACCGAGGTCACCTTCGACAAGTACACCCATCCCACTCCCCTTCAGAAAAGGGCCCTTGAGTTGCTGGGCGTTTCGTACCGACTCTGAGGTGTTGTCGCCAGTACGCCGTACCCGGTAATCGGCCAAAAAGCCAGGTACGGCGCTGGCTCTCAGCGTTTCCTGAGGGGTGACTGCTGCCTAGGGCCTCTCCTCTCTCGCGTGCTGGAGCGCGTCCAACATCCCGTCGACCGTGTGTGGGGTCGCCTCGATGGTTGGCGGATGGCCGAGTTGCCTCAGGGTGGCGGAGGTCAACGGGCTGATGCTGACGATCTCCGCCGACCTCAGCAACTCTCCGTAGAGCTGGACCAATGAGCGGGCCGTCGGGGAGCTGGTGACGGTGATCCAGGTCACCTCACCCGCCTTCAGGGCATCGGCGACGTCCTGGTTCGGCTGCTCCAATTCTACCGTCTGATAGACGGGGATCTGATCCACGCCCGCACCGAGCTCCTCCAATTCCTCCGCCAGGACCGGCTGGTCGCCGGAAGCCCTGGCCAGGAGGAAGGCGCCCCCGGGCGCATCGTTCGTCAAGGCCTCCGCTACCTGGGCTGCATCCGCCCGCTCCGGGATCAGATCGGCGTTCAGGTGATAATGTCGGAGGCGGTCTGCCGTCCCTTTCCCCAGAGCGGTGATTCTCACGCCTCCCAACGCCCGAACGTCACCTCCTCTCTCGAAGACCCGACTCAGGAGGCCATCGACACCATTTCCGCTGGTGAACACCAACCAGTCGTACTCGTCGACCCGGTCCAAAGCCGAATCTGCAGGAGACCAATCCGAAGGAGGGGCTACCCGGATGGCTGGCTGGGTCAGGACTTCTGCGCCCAGAACGTTGAGACGTTGCCGCAGCTTCGCGGACGTTCGCTTCGATCCGGCCACTAGAACGCTGGTGCCAAAGAGAGGTCTCTCCTGGAACCAGGAAAGGGCCGGCGCGTGGTCCACGACCTTCCCCACCACGAAGAGGGCAGGGGGTCTGAGTCCTTGTTCTCCTATCACCTGGGCCACCGTCCCGAGGGTGCACTTGCAGGTCTGCTGACGGGCTCGACTGCACCATTGGACCACGGCGACCGGCGTGTCGGGGGACTTCCCGTGCTCCATGAGGGCTCCGCTCCACCGGCCCGCGTACTTCACCCCCATGTAGAAAACCAGGGTGCCGGGAAACGCTGCCAATGCCGAATAGTCCAGATGAGATTCTTCCTTGTCATCCCTCTCGTGACCCGTGACCAGCGCAACGGCCGAAGCATCCTCGAAGTGTGTGAGAGGAATCTCCGCATAGGCCGCGGTAGCCAGACCGGAGGTGATTCCCGGAACGATCTCGAAGGGGATCCCCTTCTCCCTGCAGGCATCCGCCTCGTCGCCTCCGCGAGCGAAGATGGAAGCATCGCCACCCTTCAGGCGGACCACGTTCCGGCCCTCCAGTGCAGCCTCCACCATCACTTCGGTGATTTCATCGGGTGTGAGGGAGCGCCCCTGGTCATGGCGACCCAGGCGGACCAGCTCGGCCCCCTCGGGTGCATAGTCCACCAGGGTGGGGTTCGCCAGATAATCGTAGAGGACCAGGTCCGCCTCTTGAAGACACTGTACGGCCCGGACAGTGATGAGGCCGGGGTCCCCAGGGCCTGCACCGACCAGGTGGACGCTTCCGGGTTTTGGGTTGGTCGACGGGTTCATGTTCATATCTGTCTGCCGGGCTCAGCCCCGGTCTTTGGTTGCGATGCGAATGATGAGATCGTGGAAGTCCGGGTTCTCACCGATGGGAGTGAGCATCTCGAGTTGCCACCCGGGGAACTTCGGCGCCAGCTGCTTCACCAGAGGCCGGATGTCCTTGTCCACATGGCCGGCGCTGGCCATGAAGAGGGGAAGCAGCCGGAATTCCCTCTCCCCTCTCCTCCATCCTTCCTCGATCACGTCCTGGAGCGTGGGGCCGTCGAACTGCATGTACGCGAGGCAAACCTCCTCGCTGGGGGAAGCGGCCAGGACGCTTTTCGTGAGGGTTTCGAGGGACTCCCGCCAACGCGGGTCCCGACTGCCGTGGGCAATGAGTATCAACATCAGGGTGGCGGTCTCGTTTCTGCTCTCCCGGGAGCTTGGACCGGATATCCCGGCCCGGCCCCGGCTCAACCCGCAGCCGGACGGTCCGGCCCCTTTCCTTCCGAGAGGAAAGCAGCGATTCGATCCCGAGTGTCCCGGGCGAGGGATGGATCTGCCCCATCGGTGAACACGGCGACGGTGAGGCCGTTTCCCTGATGAAGAGCCCCGAAGATGACCTCGGACCGCTCCGCCGAGGAGGCGTCGCAAGTCAGGATGCCGCGTTCCTTGGCGGCCTTCACCAACCGGGCATTCAACCCCCCGTCATTGGTGGCTGCAACTGCAAGAAGAGCGCCATGCAGGTGGTCGTTCCGAAAGGGTTCCCGGGTCCACGTGATCTTCCCGGCCCGGGCGAGCTCAACGGCCCGGTCCGTAGCCTCGGGGGACACCAGATGGACGGAGGCACCTGCCCGGAGGAGGTTCTCGACCTTCCGAGTACCGATCGCCCCACCCCCCACAACCAGGCACTGTTTATTCTGGATGTTCAAACCGACGGGGAGGTACTTCATAGGCTTCCTCAGGTGACAGAAGGTCCGATCCCCCCCTCTTTGGTCGCGGGGGCCGGAGGGGGGGAGCCCTCCGGCGCGGTGAGGGCTCAGTGTCCTGCAGATACGAGTCCGCTTGCCGCCAGGACCAGGACCAGGACTTCCAGGACCGCGATGGCCCCATAGATCCAGTCCTTCTTCCTGAACAGGGTCGGGAGGATCCCCAGATAGCAGACAATGGTCACCAACGCAAGGACGGCGATTCCGACGAAATTGATGAAATCACCTTTGTTCAATACGAACACCCATCCCCACCCCAGCACCAGCTCATCCCGATGGAGGAACTGGTGGTTGATGGCTTCCAGGTATTCGTGAGCCGAAAGGGTCCAGTAGTTGGGAAGCTCCTCGATGGGGACCACCGGGGCGAGCAGCCCCGAAAGGTAGAGGGCGAACGTCGCCAGGAGGATCCCCAGGCCGAGGTACATTCCCACATTCAGGATCTTCGCGTAGAGAAGCTGCTCTTCGGATGCTTCAGCCGTGAGCTCGGGTCTTCCCGAAAAGGGATCGCCCGTTCCCCTCGATGACGTGGGTGCGTTCATCTTGGCCTCCTGGAGAAGGGTGTTGCAGAAGTGGGGCGAGCAGCATATCGCGCGTCACGGGGCCAGATGGGAGGCGGGGCTCCGATGGCATAGCCAAGCGCTACGTCGAGGAATCCCAACGAAGCAGATGGCCCCGTGCCGGCGAAACCCGAAGGGCACAGGGGGGTTGCGGCGCCATACGGCGTCAGAACTCCTCTCCGATGCTTTGGCATCACTTTCGTCGTCCTTCCTTGTCTGGCACTCGCAGCCGAGCGGCCCTCATGACGGCAGGTTCCGCCAGCAATTCCGCGAGACCGCCGAGCACTGCGCAGGCGAACACCCCTGTGCGCGGCCGCACCCCACTTCTGCAACACCCTTCTACACGATGAAGGGGAGGCCCAACCCCTTGGTGATGGCTTTGGCCCCGGAGAAAAGGAGCATGGCGATGACGATCCAGCGGACGAAACCGGGCTTCGCTACCCGGAGAATCCTCACCCCGATGAATGACCCCAACATGATTCCGATAAGGGAGGGGACCACCATCATGGAGATGACGCACCCCTGGTTGACGTAGATCCAGGCTGCGGACGTGTCGGTGATGGATAAGAGGAACTTGCTGGTGGCCACGCTGATCTTCAGGGGGGCCCCCATCATCAGGTTCAGAACGGGGACGTTCGCCCAACCCGCCCCGAGGCCGAACATCCCGGCGGCAAACCCGATCCCGATGAAGAGGAAGAGCCCGGACAGGGTCCTGTGGACCTTCCAGTTCACGGTTTGGCCGAGACTCGCCTCCGTGTACACACCGTAGATCCCCAGTACCGACGAAAGACGGTCAGACTCCGGGACGTCCGGGAACGTGGACTTCTTGGCGGTGATCATGAGGACCACGATGCCGAGGATGGTGGCGCCCAGGGCCGTTTGGACCACGTTGGTCGGGAGGGCCAGTCCCACCATCGCGCCGCCGATGGCGCACGTGGACGCGATCAGCGCGAGGGGCATCGCCAGGCGTAGACTCGCAAGGTTCATCCGGAGGAAACCAGGGCCTGCAGCCAAGGCTCCACAAAGGGCCACCAGCAGCCCAGTGCCCCGGACGAAGTCCAAATGGAATGGGAAGAACCCACTGACGATCGGGACGTAGAGGACCCCTCCTCCCACCCCCCCCAACGCTGCCAGGATTCCCATCACGAACGTGAGAACCAGGAGGGATAGAGGCCAGACCCACCAGGCGGTCGTGCTTCCCGCCTGTAGGACCTCTGTGGTTTCCTGAGCCCCCGACAGGGTCTCAGGGCCGAGCAACATCAAGAGGACTGCAAGGGCCGCGGTGACGCGGGTGAAGCTGAAGAGACGGTGCATGGAAACCTCTTCGCCTTCGGCCCCTAGTTCTTATCAGGGCGTTCTCGTTGAAGGACAGTGGGGAAACGGAATACCCTCCTTCCCTGCGAGCCTCCTAGGGGTACGGGTCGAACCACTCGATCCTGAGTACGACGTCCTTCACGCCTTCGACGGAGCTCACGATCTCGGCGATTCGGTTTCCCACCTCTCCGGTGTTCAGCATGGGAGCCTGACCGTGGATCTCGACGACTCCCCGTCATGTCGTCCATCAGGGCCAAACGCACCTGGCTGGCGATGCGGAAATCGTTGAGGTCTCGGAGGCGTGACTCGGTAACGGTGAACTCGGGGCGCTCCGCAGCGGCAGTGATGATTCGGCAAGCCTCCGGGATGGAGAATGTGCCCAGGTTCAGGATCATGTCGTAGTTGGTGGGGTCCAGGATATCCACCCCGTACATTCCCTTTACCCACCTGGCCCTGGCCTCGTCCACCTCCCGGATGTAGCTGAATGCCGAGGCCTCATCCATTCCGTGGGATCTTTTCAGAGCTTGTGCCCTGATCTCCACCGGAGCGATGAGTCGGGCACAGAGGACCCCAGGGGCTTCCTTCATCAGGAATCCGCCTGCCAGACCGTGGTAGACCAGGTTTCCGTCTTTGGCCGCCTCTGCCAGAGTGGCTTGGACGGCCGCGATATAGGTCTTTCGGAGGGTCGTTGAACGATCGAAGAACCTCGGCCGGTCTTCCATCTTTTCTACCAGGTCGTCCGCCGGGACGCCCAACTGAGCGGCTGCCTCCTGGAGTACCTCTCGACCCATCAGGGGGTAACCGAATTGCTCCGCGAGGCACTGGGCCAACGCCTCTCCACCACTCTTCGTTCCTCGGCAAATGCTGATGATGGCCATGGCTCAGTCTCCTATGGCCTGGGCCAGGCGCTCCCGGCACCTGGCAGCGAAAGCGAAGATCTCTGCTTCCACCTCGTCTGTGATCTGGAACCGGGGTTGGGACACGGCCTCGGCGATGGTGGCACATGCTGATTCAAGCGTGAGCCGCTTGAGGTTGACGGTAAGGTCGTAGAGGGAGGGATCCGTGACATCCGCGTCATACATGAGGCGGCACCAACGGAGTCGATCCTGGTCTACGTCCCGGACGAAATCCTCAGCCTGACCCTGGGACATCAGAGGGTGGCTGTCCAGGAAGGCCTTGACGCGCAGCTCCACCGGGGCGATGAGCCTCACCCGGAGTACCCCGGGAAGCTCCTTCAGCAGGAATTGGCCGGATAAGCCGTGGTACACCAGGTTCCCCCTCGTGCACCATTCGGCCAATGCGGTTTGGACCGCGAGGGCGTATTTTTCCCGCTCCCGGGTCATCCGAGCCCAGAAACCCGGGGCAGCCTCGAATTTCCCGCGGAAGACCTCCTCGGAGACTCCGACCGACTCGGCAGCTTCCACGAGCACTTCCCGGCCCAGTGTCGGGTAGCCCAGGCGGTCGGCAAGGCATCCGGCCAGGGCCTTTCCGCCGCTCAAGGAACCCCTGGAGATTGTGATGCCACGGCTTCGTCCTTTCAACTCAGGGCGTCGCATTGTCCCGGAGGGAGGATCGCGCCTGCTGGGCGGCCCGGACGAGCGATGGGGCCCAGGTAGCCACACCCGACGCATGGATATGGGTGTAACAGGCTAGCACGTTTCCTCGAATCAAACCGTCGTGTTCCCCGTCGAATCCGTATCCGCGATGCACGCGGAAAGCGAACTCCACCCTCTCAGATCCCTGTGAGCTGATGGGGTCCATGAAGGTATAGTGGAACTCGTGGCCCCGAAGGGTCTCGCCCACGTCGAAGAAGGCGTTCTCCCCGATGGTTTCCAGGACCGTATATCCGTGCCCCCGAGGCCTCTCCTGGAACCCGTAATCTACGGGGAGCACCCCAGCGAGGTCGAACGCCTTCCCGTGGTATTGGAGACGCTTCCCCAGGTAGACCGCTCCCCCGCACTCCGCGTAGATGGGCAGGCCTCCCTGGGCGGCTTCCCTCACGGACTCGAGAAAGGGGAGGTTCTCTGAAAGGCCCACGGCGAGGATTTCCGGAAATCCCCCTCCGAGGTACAGCCCGTCGACTGCGGGGAGAGCCGAATCCAGGAGCGGGGAAATTTCCACGATTTCTCCCCCCGCCTGGGAGAGCGCTTCCAGGTTTTCCGGATAGTAGAACTGGAACGCCGCGTCGACGAACACTCCGATGCGGGGAGGGGTCTGGCCGAAAAGCTCCCCGGAATGGCCTTCACCATCCCGTGTTGTTTCCCGGCCTCCCACGACTGTGATCTCGGGCCCTGCACGAGGGACTTCCAGAGCTCCGGCCCTCCGGGCCGCGTCATGGATCCCCGCCATATCCAGGTACTCGTCCGCCAGCTCGGCGACCCGGGCCAGAGGATCCGTCGCCTCTTCGGTCTCCTGAGGGGGGACCAAGCCCAGGTGGCGCTCGGGAAACATGTCCTCTCCGAGCTTGGGGATGGCTCCCAGCACCGGGATCCCACAGATACCCTCGATGGCCTGTCGGAGGACGGATTCATGCCTCGAGCCGGCAACTCGGTTCAACACAACTCCTGCCAGGGGGACCTCGGGATCCATCGCCTGGCACCCGAGCACCATCGCCGCAGCCGTCCTGGTGGTCTTTGTCGCATCGACCGAGAGGAGGACAGGGGCTTTCAGGACCTTCGCCAACTCGGCGCTGCTGAAGGTGCCTTCGGCGTCCATCCCGTCGAAGAGCCCCCTGTTTCCCTCCACGAGGGCCAGGTCGGCATTCTCGGTTGCCCGGGAAAAGTTCCGGAGGGCGACGGGAGGAGTGAACAAGAACAGGTCGAGGTTCCTGCAGGGGCGGCCGGCCGCACGAGTGAGCCACGAGGCGTCGATGTAGTCGGGCCCCTTCTTGAACGGGGCGACAACCAAGCCCCTCTTACGAGAACTCGCCGCGAGCCCCAGGGCAATGAGGGTTTTCCCACTCCCCCCCCGGAGGCCCGCGACGAGCAGGCGCGGAATCCTTACGTGCAAATCAGTGCATCTCGATGAAGTTGCAGGGGCAGATCTCCGCACACTTACTGCACCCCGTGCAATTCTCCAGCTTCCAGCCATACGGGAAGCCGCCATCCATGGGCTTTGTGATGGCCTGGTCCTGACAGTACATCCAGCATTTCTCGCAATCGAAGCAATACCCGCAGCTCATGCACCGATCGACCTCTTTCGCGAGCTGATCCGTTGTGTAGCCCTGATTCACCTCGATGTCCAGGTCCATCCTCTCCTCACCCTCGAGTTGGCCCGGGACCTGCCGTTCCGCCTTCTCATAGTGGGTGAGCTGCATCTTGTCAGAGTAGACAACCGGCCGCTCGTCCTCTTCCCTTGGAGCACCGGTGAAGGCTCGTTCGATGTCCTCGGCGGCTTTCCGGCCATGGCCCACGGCATCGGTGACCAGGGCCAGGTTCGTGACGTCCCCACCCGCCCAGATCTTGTCCTCGGTGGTGCGGTAGTCCGCGTCCACTTTGATCCAATCTCGACCGGGAACTTCGATTAGAGATTCGAAACCGGTGAAGTCCGGCTCCTGGCTGACCGCCGAGATAATGGCCGTGGCCGGGATGTCGAATTCCGAGCCTTCGATGGGAACGGGGCGCCGGCGCCCGGAGGCGTCGGGCTCACCCAGCTCCATACGGATGGCCGTCATGGCGTTCACCAGTCCGTCGCCACCCTTCTTGAACCCGACGGGAGCCGAAAGAAATTGGATGTCGATCCCCTCTTCCAAAGCCGCGTCGATCTCCTCCTCGATGGCCGGCATCTCGGCACGAGTCCGGCGGTACAGGACCGTAACGTTGGCCCCAACGCGCTTGCATATCCGGGCCGCGTCGATGGCAGTGTCCCCGCCGCCCACGACAATGGCGACGACGTCCGTCCCCAGATCCAGCTTTTCGCCGTGATGGAAACGGTTCAAGAAGTCCACACCGCTGAAGACGTTGGGGGCATCCTCCCCGTCCACTCCCAGGCTGATCCCTTGCTGGGCTCCGAGGCCTATGAACACGGCGTCGTATTCGGCCTTGAGATGATCGAGAGAGACGTCCTTCCCCACCTTCATGCCGTATTCGATTTCGACACCGAGGTCGAGGATCTTCTGGATCTCCGCATCGAGAACCGCTTCAGGGAGCCGATAACCAGGAATTCCCCAGCGGAGCATCCCACCCGCTTTTTCCATACCTTCGAAGACCTTCACCTCGTATCCCCGGCGGGCTAGCTGGTAGGCGCAGGAAAGCCCCGCAGGCCCACCACCCACCACGGCCACCCTCTGTGTCTTCTTCTCGTCAGAAAGGGCCTGTAGGCCGAGGTCCTTGTCGATGCCGAAGTCCCCTATGGCCCGCTCGATCTTGTTGATGCTGACGGCCTCGTCCAGGTCCTTTCGGTTACACCCGGTCTCGCAGGGGGCAGGGCAGACCCGGCCACATACTGAAGGAAAGGGGCTGGTGTTTGTGTAGATGTACCAGGCCTCTTCCATGGCCTGATCGTGGGTCTTCCCCTTCTTCTCGGCCTGGGAGATCGTGGTGATGAAGCTCCGGATCGCATTCCCGCTGGGGCAGGTGTGGCTGCACGGAGGCTTCTTCTCCACATGCTTCGGCCGAAGCGGTGACTGATCGCGCCCCCCACCGCCGGAGAATGACCGCTTCCCCAGCTTTTTTTTCTTCTTCTTGACTACTTTCGCCATAGGTCACCTCGTACGACCGATATTGTTGGTGGTCGTGTTATCGCGAACGGCCCCCGCCCCCTGAGGGGCGGGGAGCCCCCGCGTGCCGAATTGATTTGTCCCGATCCCTTCGGGAATCAGGAACCGCCCGCTGCACCTTCTTCGTGCGGGACTTCGATGAAGCTGCCGCCGAAGTACGTGTACACGCACCGTCCGGAGTCCATGAGCTGACGGATCGCCAGCTTACAGAGCTTCTTGTCGCACTGGTCCTCACCGTATTTGGCGATCATCTCCTTGGTGAGATCCCCCGCCTTGAACTTCTTCTTTCCCTGGTATTGAGCCACCAGGTCGTACATGGCATCGGCGACTTCTTCTGGGCTGACAGCCATTTTCGGTACCTCCTATTGTCGCAGCTGTGCGGACCGCTTGAAGCTCAGGCCCGCGTACTTGTAATCGTCAATGTGTTGCTTTTCGAACTCGATGCCGGTCAGCTCGAAGAACTTGGGCCAACCGATGCGCTCGATGAATTCACCCATCCGCTCGTACTTCCTCGCCCCATCCACCCAGACCTCCACGATCTTCCGGACCGCTTCAGTCACCTCGGGCCAACGAGGCGGGTTATTGTCGATGAACGGGATGGCGAGCTTCGAGAACATGGGCTCGGAGCGGGCGTTGGACACCTTTCCGCCGACCCAGATCGAGATCCCGTCGTTGAGGGCGTCCGCCATGGGCAGGGCCGGGCAGACAGAGAAGCAGTTCGCGCAGAACATGCAGAGCTCTTCGTCGATCTCCACTGAGGGGAACCCGTCGACCTCGGCGGGCCGGATGGCCGCCGTGGGGCAGGAGGCCACCACATTGGGAATTTCACAGAGCTTCTTCATGCTCTCGTGCTGGATTTTCGGTGGCCGGCGGTGCACGCCCAAAATGGCGATGTCGGAACAGTGCACGGCACCGCACATGTTCAGACAGCAAGCCAGCGCGATGCGGAGCTTCCCTGGGATTTTCTTGGTTCCGTCGAAGTAATCGTTCAAGTCGTCCATCACGCACTTCACGACGCCGGATGCGTCGGTGGCGGCGGAGTGGCAGTGTACCCACCCCTGGGTGTGGACGATGCTGGAGATAGCCGCGCCAATCCCACCCACCGGATGGCCCAACTCGGCCAGGTCGGCGATGAGGGGCTCGATGTTGGCTTCGTCCGTCAGCAGGAACTCGACATTGTGGCGAGAGGTGAAGCGGAGGTGACCACCGCAATACTTGTCAGCCAGGTCCGCGAACACACGGATCCGCTTCGTCCCCAGAAGCCGAGGGGAGCCGGCCCGCACGGTGAAGAGCTTGTCGCCGCTCTCTCCGACGTGGACCATCACCCCTGGACGGAGATCTTCGTGGTACTTCCACTTCCCGTAATTCTCTTTGATTATCGGAGGCAAAAACCGCTCATAATGCGGAGGGCCGATATCAGTTCTTCTTTCCGTTGCCATCGTATGGTTCTCCCGAAAGTCTTTGGTTATCTCAAGTTCTTCGAGACAGTTCGTCCTTTTCCCTATTCGTCGTCTTCCTCGTCCTCGTCGTCTTCCTCGTAGTATTCGTCGTAGAAGACGTAGGGATTGTCTCTCGGGTATGCGACCATCTGGGGAACAGGCTCGACCTCGATCTCCTCGAGGAAGTTGCCCAGGCCCACCCGCTGCATGAGTTCACCAACGCGTTCCCGGTTCTTTCCGTGCTCGCCCCAGAAGTCCCAGATCCGCTCGACGAGATCCTTCAGCTCGTCGTAGGGCTCCTCGATCTTCATGAACGGGACCAGAACCGACGAAAGCTGGGCGCCCTCCACGATGGGGGCTTTCGCACCCAACAGGATGGTGGCTCCCGTGTCGGTCCCAGGCCGGAGGGCTTTGGGCATGGCGTTGATGCAGTGCATGCATTTCACGCAGTTGCTGTCATCGATGGTCAACTCGCCGTCCTCG
>JBDHCH010000269.1:0-7824 GCA_039592115.1 Gemmatimonadota bacterium
TCCATCGATGCTGGACAACCCCTTCGTGGGGCGAAGCCCGAAGAGGTTGTTGAAGCAGGAGGGGATCCGGATGGAACCGCACGTGTCGGTGCCCCAGCCCACCGCCCCGAACGCTGCTGCCACGGCGGCCCCGGTGCCCCCGCTGGAGCCTCCGGGGTTCCGGCCGGGATCGTAGGGGTTCCGGGTCTGACCACCCAGGGAGCTCACGGTGGTTATACCCATGGCGAGCTCATGCATGTTTGACTTGGCCAGGATGATGGCACCCGCCTCCCTCAGCCTCGCCACCTGGAACGCGTCGTCGGGAGGGACCACGCCCGCCAGGGCCACAGAGGCCCCCGCAGTGGGGAGATCCCTGGTGTCGTAGTTGTCCTTCATGATCACCGGGATTCCGTGGAGGGGACCTCGGACAGCCCCTCGCGCTCGCTCCTGGTCCAGCGCGGTGGCTTCCTCCAGGGCCCGGGGGTTTACTCGTAGGATAGCGTTCAGGCGGGCCCCGTTCCGGTCATAGGCCTCGATGCGAGCGAGGTAGATCTCCACCAATGCCACTGAAGTAAGATCCCCACGGGCCATAGCCTCCTGCAGCTCCGGAATGGTGGCTTCCAGAACGGAGAGGGCCGGGGGGGCGGAGACCACTGGGATAGCGGGAGAGGGAGACGGGCTGGCAGGGGATTCGCCAGTAGGCGGCAGAGTGGCTTCGGCTTGAGCCGTCGTGGTCCGGGCCCGAAGGGGCCCGTAGGCGCCTGAAAGGAGTAGGAGGGCCAGAGGAAGTAACAGAAGGGGACCTGGCTTCGAGACTCCCACCCTCCCCAAGGCCAGCCCGGCACTTTCCCCCAGCATGGAGACCACCTTCACGCATTCCATCCCGACTCCCTCCTTCCAGGGTTCCAGGGGCCCTCTCACCGCCATCAACTCTACGGGGTCAAGATACCGTCCAGGCCGAACGTATGCCCGGGGAAGCATCGGTGGGCCTCCCAGAAGGGAAAGGGCCAAAGTACCGTTGGTGCTGGACGGGGGCGGGAGCACGCCACCCAGGGGAGCCTGGACTCAACGCTGGGAGCCTGGAACCCCCCTAGCCGTTCCAGGTGTAGCGGTGGTTGCAGTGGGCGTCCCCCTGCATGAGAGTTTTGTCCCGGGTCAGCTGGATGTTCGGGTTGAACGCCTCGGCGAAAGCGAAGTCCCCGTGGCAGGTGGAGGCGTAACCGATGTCAGTCGCGTTCGCCCTCCGGAACGGCTCGACGTTGATACACTCGGAGATCCTCCACTCGTACACGGTTTCGGTGCTCTCCACCACCTCCATGGTCACGATCCGGGCCAGGGCGGGGATCCGGGGATCGTAGAAGGCCTTGAAGGCGTCGAAGTCGTTCGACCCCCGCCTGGCGACGGCAGCCCTGGCCTGGTCTGCGTTGCTCGTGGACTGAAAATCCCCGACCATACCCAGGAGCCACTCTCTGCCCATCCTCTGGGAGAGGTATTCCGAGAACTGGAGGAAACGCCGAATACGGGCGACTTCGAGTTGGCGTGGCGTGGGCGCCGGATCTACCGGGACGTCCCATCGGTGCGGAGTCTGCTGGGAAGGCAAGGGTGACCCACCGCGGGCGAGACGGACAGGGGCTCCGACAGCGGCGCAGGTCATGGCACAGGCCGGAACGATTCCATTCAGAAAGGCTCTTCGATCCATCCGGCCATCGGGGAGATTGTCCATTCGATCCTCCAAGCGAAGAGACCTGCCGGTGCACGAGAAACCCCGAGCCCAGCCCCACCTCGCCACCTCGCGACGGTCCGGTGATAACTTGTCTCGACACCACGTCCTACGCGAGTATCCCGAGGGGTGTTTCGAGTCTTCCTCGGACCGGGCCTTCCCCAAGGAGCGCTTCCACACTCCCGCTCATCCACGGCGGTCTACGAGGCAGGAATTGGATCGACGATGACACCAGCAATGAAAAAACCAACGGGACAACTCTTCATTCTGGCCGTGATCCTGGCCCCGGGGATACTCGGGTCCGCTCCAGGCCCGGGGAGCCCTCCCGCCCCTGATCGGCTTCTGGAGGGTGGTGGCGAACCCGACGGATTCCATGACCAGGAGAAGGAAGGGTACGTTCCCGTGGAAGGCGGCCGAATCTACTACCAGGAGGGCGGGGAGGGACCTCCAGTAGTCCTGATTCACGGCGGTTATCTGGATCACCGCATGTTAGAAGCACTAGCGGCCAACTACAGAGTGGTCCGGTACGACGTCCGGTCCCATGGCCGGTCCCACGCCCAGGAAGGTCCGTTCTCTGATCCGGACGATTTGTCGGTCCTTTTAGACACGCTGAAGATCCCCCGAGTCCATCTCGTCGGCCTTTCCCTGGGCGGACAAATCGCTCTCGACTTTGCCATTCTGAACCCCGACAGGGTGGAATCGCTGCTCCTCGCTGGACCAGGCCTTGGCGGTTTTCCCGCAGGTAGTCCCCAGGTGGTGCGCTACATGGAGGAGATCACCGACGCCTTGAACCGGGAGGCCTTTCCGGAAACCATCGAGATCTTCACCCGGTACTGGTGTGATGGGCCCTTCCGGAGCCCGGCGGAAGTGGATCCGGACGTTCGAGGGAAGGTCCTGGAGATGCTCTCCGGGAGTCGGGAACGTTGGGGTCGCTCACGGTTGGCTTTCGAGGGAAGGTCCTGGAGATGCTCTCCGGGAGTCGGGAACGTTGGGGTCGCTCACGGTTGGCTCGCCAGTTGGATCCTCCGGCAATGGATCGGGTTTCCGAAATCGATGCGCCGACTCTCATACTCTTCGGCACTCTCGACATGCCGGATCTCAAAGAAGTGGTGGATTACCTGGAGGCCACCATACCCAATGCTCGGCGAGTGGACATCCCGGGCGTGGCCCACATGGTGAACCTGGAGGCCCCGGAACGGTTCAATGAAGTCCTGTTGGAGTTCCTCGGCGCACACTGACCCGGAGGTCCGATCGGTCCCGGCCCAAGCGATGGCGGCCCTGGAGGACCAGGATGCCGGCTCCTCCTTCCAGTGTGGTGTGGCAGAACTCATGCTGCTATTCGGCTGCGTCTGCATCCCGCATACCGTCGTTGGGCCTCCTCGACGCAGCGCTGCTATGCCTGCGTCGGCCCGCCTCGGTCTGCGGGTGCAGCCGCACCCTCGATAGCGACCAGATTTCTGCCACACCACGCTAGAACACCCACCGCAGGCCGACGGACGGCATCATTTCGAGCTGATTATGAAAGACTCGCTCGGTGACGAGGCCCGACTCGGTGATCAGGACGCCATAGTTCGCGGAGTGGGCGTTGGATCGGTTGGTGGCGTTGAACACGTCGAGGTAGACCATGAGGCTTCCCTTCGTCACCGGGATGTCTCCGGACACACGGAAGTCCAGGCGATGGTACGGGATGAGCCGCTCCTGGTTCATCTGGCCGAACTGCCCGGTGACATACCCATACCCACTCACGGTCCGATGAAGGTCGAAGGTCTGCCCTGTGGAAGGCCAGGGAGAGTGGTAGATCCAACCGAGGCTGAGGGTCCACCGAGGAGTGGGACGAAACGCGAAGCTGAGGTTGACGGCATGACGTTGATCGAACGGACGCGGGATCCACTCCCCGTTTATCACCTCCTCGGCCTTGGAGAGTGCATAGCCGGCCGACCAACCGATGCGGGCTCCGGGAGCGCTTTTGGCGAAGAGTTCAACCCCCTGGGCTCGTCCCTTCTCTGCCTGGACAAAAACCCTGTCCTCAGGTCCTTCCTCCTTCAGAGCCTCGGTGTGATCCTCCAGGTTTCGGAACTCGGGAAGAGGGTCGGTGAGGAGCCTCTGATAAGCCTCTACCCTGAGAGTGATCCCGCTCTCCAAGTCATGTTCGATCCCCAGCACCCGATGCTCAGCCCTCTGGGCAGGGTAGAATGTCTCGTCGCCGTCCGCGATCCAGAGTTGATTGAGGCCGTGGGACTGGTAGTAGTGCCCCCATGCACCCCTGAGATTCGTTCGCTGATCCAATCGGTATGCGGCATTGAAGCGAGGCGCCATCTGGTTCTCGTCGGTATAAGATTGGTGGTCATACCGCAATCCGGCCTCCATCGTGAGCTCCTCCAGGGGCTGTGCCCTGGAGGCCAGATAGACGCCCAAGTCTCGCCCCGTTGGCCGGGTGTCCACCCGCAAGTTGTCGAAGCTCTGGGTCCAGTCCGGACGGGTGGGGTCACTGTCGTTGGGGATCCAGACCTCCTCCCAGCGGCGGTACTCATAATCCGCATTGCCCCATCTGGCCTCCGCCCCGGCTTTCAGCATCAGGTCCCGGGCGATGTTGAGCTTCCAATCCTGTCTGAGGCCCAGGAAATCGTATGTGGCCTGGTCCCTCACCTCGATGCGGGGAGGGCTGCCAGGCTGGTAGAAGTCCGCCCCGTCTCGGTCCCGCCATACGCGACCAACCGAGAAGACGGTTTCCACGGAGGTGGTCCTGCTGAGCTCCCCGGACCAGTTCAACCAGGCGTAGCTGCTCCCGTAGCGATGACGGAAGACCGTGCTGTCGTTCTCCGTGCCGTGATTGTCGTCACCGGCGTGGAGGACGTGGGCCGAGAGCCGGTGGCCGGACCGGATCTCATACTCCCCCTTGGCAAACACATCGTAGTAGGAAGGATGGAGGTCCTCGTCCTCTCCAATCCCGGTGATCTCGAAGATCAGATCCAGGAACCCCCGGCGTGCAGAGAGAAGCCAGGATCCCCGGCCATCCTGAAACGTGCCCTCGTTCTTCAGGATGGAACTCATGAAGTCCACTCCCAGAGTGGTCTGTGTTCCATCCACCGTGGGCGTTGCGGACCGCATGGAGAGAACCCCAGCGGAGGCATCACCGTGCTCGGCGGTGAATCCTCCTGTCGTGAAATCCAGATCTTGGATGTTCTCCACGTCGACAATGCTCAGGGAGCCGTCCCATTGCTTGAGGTGGTAGGGCTCGTGGAGCTCCAGGCCATCCAGAATGGTGAGCACCTCTTCGGCCCGAGATCCCCGGACATAAGGCGCAGCCGTGTGGTCGTAGGTGGTGACGCCGGGAACCTGGGCCACGGTCCGGAAGATGTCGTTCCCCAGCCGAGGTCGGACCTGCAGCTCCTCCCGGGAGATGATCTGACCGGAAGCCATATGCTCCTTCAGAAGACCGAAGGTGCTGGGCATGACGACGATCTCGTCCAGCCGAAATGGATCAGCTTCCAGGCGGATCATTAGCTCCGTGGTTTCCCCCGAAGAGACGCCGATCCCCTGTTCCGTGTAGCTGATGAACCCGAACGCCTCGACCGTCAGGTCGAACATCCCGGGTGTCAAAGAGAAGGAAAACCGCCCGTTGCCGTCGGTGGATTGGACCGACACGGCAGGGTCACCTCGGCGTACGTTCCCGGGGGAGCGGACCGGTGAGATGGAGAGGCGGGCTCCCTGCACCGGGCCGTCGTCGGTCCGGGACACGACCCTGCCCTGAAAGACTCCTGTGGCTCCGGGCTCCTGGGCCCGCAGGAGAGAGGGATGGAGAAGGAGAAGGGCAGTCAGAATCCGGAAGCTGAACGGTACGGTTCTCACATCGACCCCCTGATGGGTGAGGGCGTCCACACGCCCTCCTGTCCCAACAGCGTGCAAGGGGGGGCCACTATACCAAATCCACGAAAAAGGAGTTGGATCAGGCCAGGGGGATGGTCAAAAGACCCAGCGGAAACCGACGGTTGGGAGAATGGGGAGAAGCTCCTCCCCAGGGGTCCGTTGGACCCGGGCTCCAACCAGGCCCATGGGATCGAAGCCGTATTCGTACCCTCTCAGGTTGCGTTCGTCGGTGGCGTTGAACACATCCAGGAAGAGCTCCAGCCTGCCATCGGCGAGATCCACGAACCTCGTCACCCGAAGGTCGACCCGCCGGTAGCTCGGCAGGCGATCCCCATTCAGAGCCCCGAAACGCCGTCGGAGGATTGTGGATACTTGGGCGCCATTCGAGGTGACGACTTCTTCATAGGGAACTTGGCGGGTCACCGGCCAACCAGTGTGGAACTGGTACGCCCCGCTGAACTGCCACTTTTCCCCCAGGCGGTAGGCGCCATGAAGATTCAGCGCGTGCCTCTGATCCAGCGTCCGCGGCACCCACCGTCCGGCCACTCTTTGCTTTGCCTCAGCCAGTGCATAGCTGGCCGACCAGGAATAGGAGCCATCTCCGCCCCCCCCCAACAGGAACTCGAGGCCTCTCGCTCTCCCCTCCGTTGGATCGATGCGGACTCTGTCGGTCTGGATTTCCAGGAAGGGATTGATCTCCCTGGATAAGTTGAGGAACTCGGGCCGGGGGGAGGCCACGGAGCGGAGGTATCCCTCGACTCGCCCAACCACCCCTCCCGGGAGTTGAGCCTCCACTCCCAGAGCAACCTGCTCAGCCATTTCCGATGGGTGGAAGGAAACCTCCCCGTCGGGAGTGCTCAGTTCCTGAATGCCCTGTGCCTGGAAGTAGCGCCCCCAACTCGCCTTGAAGCTCAGGCGGTTCCCCGGGTCCCAGCGGAAGAGCACCCGGGGGGCCAGGTCCGAGTCACCGGTGTGGGTTTGATGATCGAACCGGACCCCGGCCTCCCAGGTCACGGCAGATGCGGCCCTGCCCCTCAAGGCCCCCCAGGCCGCCACCTCCCGGCCACCAACGCCGAGATCCACCAGAGTGGAATCCGGCACCCGGATCAATTGACCGGTACCATCCAGGTCCAGGAACTCGGTTCTGCCGAAGTAGTCATACTCTCCCCTCCCCACCTTGATATCCGCACCAACCTTCAGGAGCAGGTCCCCGCTCAGGTCCACCTGCCAGTCCTGCTGGATTCTGCGGAAGGAAAACTCCGCCCTGTCTCTCACTCGGGCCGACAAGGGAGAGAATGTGCCGCCCCCTGGAATCCAGGATTGACCGCCCCGGTCCTTGGACACTCCCCCAAGCGCTAGGAGAGTGTTGGCCCGGACACCGGGTCGGAGGTCCGCTTTCCAGCTCCCCCAGAGATAACGATTGGCCCAGGTGCTGGTCAGATCGGACCCGGTCTGGTTGTCCGACCAGTCCATGTCATCCCCGGCAACCAGTACGTTGAGGCCCAGGAGGTTCTTTTCCGAAAGACGGTAGCGGGCTTTTCCCAGGGCATCCCAATAGGCCGGGGAGAAGTCGTCTCCGTAGTCGGAGATATCGAGGACGATATCCAGGAAACCCCTTCGAACGGCAACCAGCCAATCACCACGGCCTTCCAGGAAGGATCCCTGGCTCGTAGCCGACAGCGAGCTGAGGCTCGCGCCGAACGTGGTTCGGGTTCCGGTCTCGGGAGGAGAGCGGGTCCTGAGGTCGAAGAGGCCCCCGAAACGGCCTCCGTGCTCCACACCGAACCCTCCCGTCACGAGGTCGATCTGGCCCAGGGACTGGATGTCCACAATTCCGAAAACCCCGTCCGCGTCCCTCAGGTGAAACGGTTCGTACAACTCCAGCCCGTCCAGGCGCACCAGGAGGTCTCGACCGGTACTCCCCCTGACGTTCAGTCGGGTAGCGATATCGCCGGAAGCGACACCGGGCATCCGCTGAGATGCCCTGAAGGCATCGTCGCCCAGTTGAGGGATGGACTCAATCTCGTCCCGGCTTATTCGGGTCCCCATGGCCCCACCGGCCGTTCCGAGGAATCCAAACCTGCCCGGGGAGATGACGATTTCTTCCAGAGGGATGGGGGCCCTGAAGAGCTCCACCATGACGTCAGGACCGAGCGCCGTATCGATGAGCACTTCCTGTTCGGTCTCCAGGAAGCCCAGGGCCCGGACCCGGAGATGATATTCTCCGGGAACCGGGGGAGAGAAAATGAAGCGCCCAC
>JBDHCH010000270.1:0-5201 GCA_039592115.1 Gemmatimonadota bacterium
CGAGTAGCGCTGTGGGGTGCGGTGGCAACTGCGGTCTTCCCTCTTCTTACGCCAGCCGACAATAGCATGCTGCTCTTCCTGTGCCCGATGGGTGCAGCACTCGCGGCTGGATCGATCGCGGTGGCCAAGCGGGCCTTTCTCCGGGATTCTGAGGAGAAACTGGCGTTGGAGGACGGTTCCCACGCCGGGCTACACACCAGAGGTGAGTTGCCGGATTAGTCGATTTCTCCCCGGGGACCTCGGCGGGCCCACGCGACATTAACCCCCTGGGGCCTCCTGCGGCCCGGGATCGACCATGAAGTGCGACGGCAGTTGGGGAGACGAGGAGGGAAGTAGGGGGCGAAAGACTCGGGCGCGGGCGGGTGATGGGGGTGACCGACTGTGGTCTGGACGGATGGGAACCGACGGCTGCTAGCAAGGTTACCGCCTCCGCTCACTACGTTCGCTCCGGAGAGCACGGCGCGGAGCGCCGCGCCGATAACTCGAAACGTTAGAGAGTGAAGGGGACGATCACGGATCGGAGCCAGTCAACCAAACCGGGCTCGTCGAGAGTCCCATCCGCGACCTGGAGCATCACGGCGATGACTTCGGGTTCAGGAGCGTCGATCTCGAGGCCGTTGATGAGAAGAAACATGTTCATGGCGACAAACCCGATCCGCTTGTTCCCGTCCAGGAACGGGTGGTTCTTCACTAGACCGAAACCGTAGCTAGCCGCGAGGGAGGGGAGATCGGTTTCCGGTTCGAAGCTCCAGCGGTGCCGGGGCCGTGCCAGGGCAGATTCAAAGAGGCCGTCATCCCGAACTCCAAGGAGTCCTCCATGCTCCCGCACTTGATCGTGGTGAGCGGCTTCGACCATCGCCCTGGAAAGCCAGGTCGGTTCGTCCATGGGGTTACTTGGCCAGTTCACGCAAAGCGTTTCGATACTTGCTCGCCGTGCGTTCATAGGCCTTCATGGCTCGCTGGAACTCCGGGTCGTATGGAGTAAGGAGAACGCCTTGCTCGGTTTCGATAACAAAGACTTCGTCCCCAGCCTGGACATGCAGGCGGTCAGCCATGTCCTTGGGGAGAGTGGCGCCAACCGAGCCGCCCATCTGTCGAAGCGTAACTTTTCGAACCATGATACCCTCGACTCCTGAAGGGAAAGTCTATCGCTCTATAGTAGCATATTCGTGCTATACGCGAAACCTCGGGGCGTTCCACCGCTCATTCGTCTCGGGCGGGGTTCTCATAGTGAGGGTCCCAGATGGCGTCTATCAGCGGTCGTGCCGCGGCTCGCCCTCGGCTCGCGCCCTTCGGGTCAATCGCCTTTGGTCACGCCGTTTGCAGAGCAAACCTCGCGCCCTCCGGCGAATGCCGGCGGCCCGCGAGGCGTCAAGGGACACCCTTTCCTTATTTGCATAGGAGGGAAGATGCATGGGGATGGCTGATATACCTGGTTTTTCGTTCCCGGTAGGATACGAACGGTTCCACAGGAAGCAGTTGTTCAACTTCCAGCTGAATCGGCCATACTCCCTGGGCTACGCACGAGCCGAAGATCTAGCCGAGGCGGGGAAAAGGATCGGGAGCTTCGCCCAGTGGAAGAAGGAGATGTTGCGCCAGGCCGATGCTGCGATCGCGGAAGATCGAATTCGGAACGCCGCATTCTATGTGCGCGCCGCCGAGTTCTACACCCTTCCGGACGACCCGGACAAGGTCCCTCTCTATGACCGATTCCTTGAACATTTCCAGGAAGCGTTTCCGAGTTCCAGGGCCCAGCGGTTTGAAGTCCCCTTCGGAAAGGCCTCCCTCCCTGCCTTCGACCTGGCCCCCACGGGAACTCCCCGGGGCTCAATCATCCTGCATGGCGGTTATGACTCCTTCATCGAGGAGTTCTACTCCCTAATGTGCCACTTCTCCTCAAAGGGTTATCGGGTCCTCGGTTTTGACGGCCCCGGACAAGGGGGCGCGAGGCGATTGGAAAGGCTTCCCTTAGACTACCGTTGGGAGAATCCCGTAGGCGCGGTTCTGGATCATACGGGACTGGAGGACGTGACCCTCGTGGGCCTTTCCATGGGAGGTTACTTCGCCCTAAGGGCGGCTTCATTCGAGGGAAGAGTGGGGCGAGTAATCGCGTCGGGTCATGCATTCGATTACATGAAGGTGGCTCCGGCTCCGGCCGCCTGGTTGCTCCTGTTCTTTTTCCGCCATTTCAGGGGTTTCAGCAACAGGATGTCCCTGCGGAAGATTCGGCAAGGAGGGATGGAGGCATGGAATATCAGTCATCTCATGTACGTTCTTGGAGTCGATGAACCCATGGCGGGGCTACAGTTCGCCATGGAGATGAATGAACTCAACCTGCGGTCCGATTGGGTGAAACAGGACGTGCTACTTCTGGCGTCGCGGAGAGATCATTTCATTCCCTTCCGACTCCACCGCGAACAACTTCGGCGCCTGACCTCTGCTCGGTCCGTGACCGACCGCGTGTTCTCTAGGAAGGACCATGCCGAGAATCACTGCCAAATCGGCAATCTTGGCCTTGCTCTTCGAGTGATGGAGGAATGGATCGAGGAGAAGACCGGGGGGAGGGTTTGACCTCGAGCACCCTCTCGGGCCCGGAACACAAACCACGTGAGGCATCTTATGCCGGGTGTCCCTTAACGGGCCTGCCGCACACTCGCTGTCGCTCGTGGCCCTTCGGGCCAATCACCTGCGGTCACGCCGCTTGCGAGAGCAAGCGTCGCGCCCTCCGGTGATGCCGGCAGCCCGCAGGACGTTACGCGAAGCTCTCAGTGAGCGGAGGCTCCCCTCCAGATGCCGTGCGAGTCCCACCTGAGAATTGGAAAGGGGCACATTCAGGTTGATCTTCTAGATGGTATCGTATATGATACCACATGGATCCGGTGCAGGTGGTTCTCGACACGAATGTCTTGGTCACTGGCCTCCGATCACGCGGGGGCGCGTCGTTCCGACTTTTGTCTCTGGTTGGCGCTGACCGCAGGTTCGAGATCAACCTCTCCGTTCCAGTGGTCTTGGAGTATGAATCGACGTTGAAACGTCCCGGGAAGACTCCGGGATTGACTGAGGAAGACGTCGATTCCGTGCTGGACTACCTGTGCTCCGTTGGTCACCACCGGGAGATCTACTTCCTTTGGAGACCAGTGCTCCGGGATCCAAAGGACGACATGGTCCTGGAGGTGGCGGTGGAAGCCAGTTGCGAGTTCGTCGTCACCCATAACCTCCGGGACTTCCGAGGTATCGAACGCTACGGAGTTCGGCCCGTTTCACCGAGCGAATTCCTCCGGGAGATTGGAGAGATACAATGAGTACGATGAGTCTGAGACTTCCGGAGTCCCTGCACGAAAAAGCGCGGGAGTTGGCGGAGAGAGAGGGTATTTCCATCAACCAGCTCGTGACGACTGCCCTCGCGGAGAAAATCTCGGCACTCCTGACCCAGGAATACCTTGAGGAGCGGGCTGCACGCGGGTCCCGGGAGGAGTTCCTGAGGATCCTTGGCAGGGTGCCGCATGGCGAGCCTGATCCTGGGGAGGAGCTTCCAGAGTAGGTTCGCGGGTCGGAGCTGAGAGGAACGGTGGACTCGTAGTTTTGAGTTCCACGAAACGCCCGTATTCTCGGGCCCTCAGCGCTCGCTTTCGCTCTGAACCTGGGTGGCAGTATCCTGAACACCACGGGCCCGGCCCTCCGGGACCTCGCCGGGCGGTAGCTGCAGGATAGGGGCGAGCAGGTAGTTGCCCGGCTCCGGCCGGGAACCGAATGGGTCGTTAAGTGACAGCACGTGGATTACGCGGAAAGATGGACCGTTTTCTGCCCATCCTGACGCCACGGGACACGCTATCGGTCATTCGAAACACTGGAACCTGCCGGTGGGAGAACTGAGCAAATGGACAGAATCGGGAGAACGGCCCGAGAGGGATGGTCTGTGCCGAAGGAGAGTTGAGTAGTAGGGGAGCGGGGAGTGGATTTTCGCCCTGAGTGGTGGCCTTGGATTTCGCACATTCCCAGACCGGCGGTTCACCCCTAGCATGAGAAAGCGCGGGGTCGATGTGGGAGCCTGAGTATCTGGAATCGGTCTATTCAGGAACCTCCGACGTGTTTGTTCGGGTCTGGATCCGAACCGGGGTGCTTCGCGGAATCTCCCGTGAGACACAAGATGGTACCTGTGGCCCTCACTCGGACTTCAAAGGAGGCTGATCATGGCTCCGGACGGTGTCTACCGGCGACTCCAGGAACACATCGACAAGATGCCTGTTGCGTATCCCGCTACTGAGTCAGGGGTGGAGCTTCGGCTGCTTCAGCACCTTTTCACACCCGAAGAAGCCGAGATGGCGCTTCATCTGAGCGCTGTTCCGGAGCCCTTGGAGAAGGTCTATTCCAGGGCGAGAAAAGCGGGGATCGGCCTTGAAGAGTTGAGAAACGGCCTTGATGACCTCGCCGGCAAAGGCGCCATCCTGAAAACCGAGTTCAAGGGAGAACCAGCGTATTCGAAAGCCATGCTCGCCATTGGCATGTACGAGTTCCAGGCCGGAAGGATCACGAAGGAATTCCACTCGGACATGCGGCAGTACATGGACGAGGGTTTTGCCGAGGCCCTCCTGACCCCGAACACGTTCCAGATGAGGACCATTCCCATCAACGAGGAGGTGTTGCCGGAGCGACATATCGGTACCTATGACGGCGCCAGGGAGCTGGTGATGAGGTCCGAAGGCCCCTTCGCGGTTATCCCCTGTGTCTGCCGGGATGGGATGGATCTGGAGGGCCAACCGTGCAGCCAAACGGACATCCGGGAGACGTGCCTCCTTTTTGGGAGTTACGCCGAGAAGATTGTGGAACGCGGCGTTGGGAAGAAGCTGACCCGGGAAGAGATGATCGGAATGCTGGAGCGGGCCAATGACGTCGGGATGGTCCTTCAGCCTCAGAACATCCAGGACCCGCACTTCATCTGTTGCTGCTGCGGGTGCTGCTGCGCCGTCCTCAACACAGCGAACAAGCTTCCTGAGCCGGCGGAGTATTTCGATACGAACTATTACGCTGAGGTTGACGAGGAACTCTGTGACGAATGTCGGAATTGTGGTGACCGCTGCCAGATGGACGCCTTTTTCCATGAAGACGGTCCGTCCCGCGTCGACCTTTCACGGTGTATCGGTTGCGGCCTCTGCATCGCGACCTGCCCGGGGGGTGCCATCCGACTTCATGAGAAGGAGGAG
>JBDHCH010000271.1:0-5201 GCA_039592115.1 Gemmatimonadota bacterium
CTGGCCCAAGGGGTGGGAAAGGACCTATGGTTGGAGAAGACTCCTCGGCATGTCCTCCACGCTTCCCGGATCCGGCGACTCGTCCCCGGTTCCGTGTTCCTGCATATCCTGCGGGATGGAAGGGACGTGGTGGCTTCCATTGTGGATCGGGCACGGAAGCACCCGGACCAGTTCCACGGCCAGGCTGATCCGGCCTACGGCATCCGCCAGTGGAACCGGTCCATGGAGGCCACTCGGCAGGCGATGGGAGAAGAAGGACACGTGGTCGTCCGGTATGAAACCCTGGCGGGGTACCCGGAAGAGACGCTCAGAGCCCTCTCAGACAGCCTCGGAATCGAGTTCGAGGAGGGGATGCTCGCCCCGGCGGATTCCCGAGGTTTCGTCCTGGAGGAGGAAGCCTGGAAGAAGCCTCTGGACGGGCCCATCCGGCCCGCCCTCTCGAAGTTCGAAAGCCTCTTCGACGAGGCCACGAAGACGCGAATCGACGAAGGACTGGAGCTGGGTTTCCTTGAGGAAGTGAACCAACGGTTGACGCGCTCCTCCGCCCGAATCTGGGTGTCGGAGGGGAGGGATTGATGGACGACAAGAGAGAAAAGGCGAGGAGCTTCACCATGCACGTTTGGAGGACCCACTTCCCGGTTGCCGGCCCGGTCCTGCTTCTAGCGGCGATTGCTGGCCTACCCACGTCCCTATTGGGCCAGGCCGAGCTTCGCACGGTGGCCGAAGAGAGCGACTTCAAGGCGACCTCTCTCCACGCGGAGGTCATGGAGTTCGTGACCGAGCTACAACGCTCGAGTCCGCTGGTGAGGGTGGAATCGATGGCGGTTTCCGCCGAAGGCCGTGAGGTCCCCCTCATGGTCATCGGAGACCCGGTTCCTTCGTCTCCCCTGGACCTGCGGTACGACGATCGTGCAGTGGTTTACTTCCAGGCGAATATCCACGCCGGGGAGGTGGAGGGGAAAGAGGCGGCCATGATGCTGGCCCGAGACATCGCCGCGGGGCTCACACCCGATTACCTGGACCGCTTGGTGATTCTCATCGCCCCCATCTTCAATACCGATGGGAACGACAGGATCAGCACGGAGAACCGAACCAACCAGGTAGGGCCTGAAGGAGGGGTCGGGATCCGTTACAACGGGCAGAACCTCGATCTGAACCGGGACGGGATGAAGGTGGAGAGCCCCGAGGTACAGGGCCTGGTGGAAAACGTCTTCCTCCGGTGGGACCCGGTGTTCTTCCTGGACAGCCACACCCACAACGGTTCCTACCACCAGGAGCCCGTGACCTGGACCTGGGGGCTGAATCCCAACGGGGACAGCGGCATCCTGGCCTACTGTGCCGGGGAGCTTCTTCCGGACATCACCACCCGTATGAGGGACGACTACGGAATCCTTTCGGTGCCCCATGGCGACTTCATCAGCGTGATGGAGCCCGAGCGGGGCTGGGTCCCGTTGGGCCCCCAACCCCGATATCTGAGCAACTACGTGGGCCTCCGGAATCGGATCTCGATCCTGAACGAACAGTACCCCTATGTCGATTTCGAAACCCGGGTGCGGGGGGCATACGCCCTCTTCAGGACGTTCCTGGATCACCTGTACGACAACAAGGACCGGGTGGTGGGGTTGGTTCGGGAGGCGGACCGGGCGGCGATCCTCAGGGGCGTCAGCGACAGCCGGGGGGATTTCGCAGTGGAGTTCGAGGCCCTGGCCATCGACCTCCCTATCACAATCCAGGGCTATGAGATGGAGGTCGTCGAGGGATCGGGTGACCGTCCCAGGCGGAGGGTGCGGCCTACGGAGACGAAGAGGACCTACCCGGATCTGCCCTACCTGGCGGACTGGGCCCCGACTCGAACCGTTCCCCTCCCGGCGGGATACCTCATCGCGGTTCAGGAACCCGCGGTCATCGGGAACCTCCTCCAGCACGGAATCGCTGTGGAGCGCCTCACCGAAGCCGCGACTCTCACCGTGGAGCAGTTCAACGTCACGGGAGCCAGTGGGAGCACCAGGCTGAACCAGGGTCACTACACGACCAGCGTGGAGGGGGAGTACATCACCGTTGAAAGGGAATTCCCCGCAGGGACCTACTTCGTGACCATGAGACAGGCCCTGGGATCACTCGTGGCTTCCCTCCTGGAGCCCGAGAGCGACGACGGTCTGGTCTACTGGAACTTCTTCGATCGGCATCTGGCCACCCAGTGGAGCATGGCAGCCCAAGCGTACCCGGTCTTCAAGCTCCACCAACCGACGAACCTTGTGACGGAGACCGTGGTCAGATAACGCCTGAATCACTGGTCAGGAACCCGCCAGATCCGAAAGGAGCGAAACCATGGGAAAGGGAGACAAGAAAACCCGGAAAGGGAAGCGCTTCCGGGGTAGCTTCGGGAAATCCCGGCCCAAGAAGGAGAAGAAGCGGAAGGCGAAGGCGAAGAAAGCTGCAGGCTGACCGGCGCCGTTTGGCCGTTCACCCCGCCACCTTGGCCTGACACCTTCACTCGGCAGAACTCCAAAGTGAGGAAGGGAGGGCGCGTGTCCATCTTCCGGCTCCTGCTCGTTTCGGTGTTCCTGGCGACGCTCCTCGCATGCTCGCCCCAGCAACCGTCGGGCTCCACCACGGAGGACCTTTATTCGGTGACCCGGGAGGAGCGCCCCAACATCATCGTCATCGTCGTGGACGACCTGAGGTGGGACGAAGTGGGCGTGGCGGGCCACCCCTACCTGGAAACCCCCCACATCGACGCCCTCGCACGGGACGGCGCCTACTTCTCAAACGCATTCCATTCCGTTCCCCTTTGCTCCCCCAACCGGGCATGCATCCTCACCGGCCAGTATCCCTCCCGCCACGGCATCATCGACAACGTGGCCCGGAACCGGATGAGCCATCGGCTCCAGACTTTCCCCAAGACGCTTCACGACGAGGGGTACGAGACCGCGTTCCTCGGGAAGTGGCACATGGGTAACGATCCCACCCCCCGGCCGGGATTCGATACCTGGATGGCCATCCCCGGCCAGGGCCGGACCCGAAACCCCGAGTTCTTCGAAGACGGGGAGATTCGGACCTATCCCGGATACATAACCGACGTCATCACGGATCGAGCGGTGGCGTTCATCCAGGCCGAGCGAGAAACCCCGTTCTTCCTCTACATCGGACACAAGGCGATCCACCCCGATGCGGTTCAGCTGGACGACGGGTCGGTGGATCTCACCGTGCCCAGAGGCTACGTCCCGGCTCCGAGGCACCTGCACCGCTACGAGGAAGAGGTCTTCCCGCGCCGGTCCAACGTGGTCGCCTCCCCGGCGGAGCTCGCTGGGAAGCCGGCCCTGCGGAGGGCTCTGGATGCGAAGTATTCCGACGAGATTATGGAGGTCTTCGGGGAACAGGAGCTGGACCCCGGCACCCGGGAGGAGACCATCCGTCGGAGGGCCGAGATGATCCTGGCCGTGGACGACGGTGTGGGGAGAATGGTGGAGACGCTGAGGGGCATGGGCGCACTGGAGAACACGGTCATCCTCTTCACCAGCGACAACGGGTTCTTCTACGGCGAACACAATCTCTCTCTGGAGCGGCGTCTCCCCTACGAGGAGTCCATTCGGTCGCCGCTCATCGTCCGGTTTCCTCCCGTGGTCGAGGCGGGGTTTCAGGTGGAGGGGTTAGTGGCCTCTGTGGATCTGGCCCCCACGCTCCTGGAGCTGGCGGGGGCCCCGGTGGGAGGCCACATCCAGGGGCGTTCTTTCCTGGCCGCCCTCATGGGAAAGGAGGGCGCCGGGCGGGAATCGGTGTTCGTGGAGTTCTATACCTACGAGAATCCCTTCCCCTGGCTCGTGGACATGGACTACCGGGCCATCCGAACGGACCGGTACAAGTACATCCACTGGATGCAGCATCCCGACGAGGGTGAGCTCTACGACCTGGTAGAGGATCCCTTCGAAACCCGGAACCTGATTGCCGAGCCGGGGATGACCGATGTGCTGCGGGACCTGCGGGCCGAGATGAGAGCCTCCGCCCTCCACGCCATGGGCCTGCCGAGCTGAACGGCGGGGGTGTCCCTCCACCCCGCCCCGCCGGCGTCGGCTACCGCTCCCCCACCTCTCTCCACCCCCGGGCATACAGCTCGGGGTAGACTTTCAGGTAGCCCGGGTACTCCGCCTTGGCGGTCCTCACCACCTGCCGATCCAGCGTCACCATGGCCAACGGATCCGTCGTCTCCACCAGGACTTCGGCCGAGGGCCCGATGGCGAGGGACGCCCCCCCGATGAGCCCGTCGGGGGTGTGCGCCGGCCGGTTTGCAGAGACCACATAAGCGCAGCTGGTGACGGCATTGGCCCGAAGGACCAGACGCCACCGGTCATAGGTCTGGGGGGGAGTGCATCTCGGCGCGAGGACGGCCTCGGCCCCCTGGGCCGAGAGGAGCTGGAAGCCCGTGGTCCGGTTCACATCGGAACAGAGTTGGATGCCGACGGGCATGGACATGCCCTCGACCACCGTGGGCGGCTCCGTGCCCGGTTCGTAGTGGCTGGTTTCCCAGTATCCCTCCTCCTCCGGCAGGTGGACCTTCCGGTAGCGTGCCAGACAGGCGCCGTCGGCTCCGAAGAGGAGCCCAGTGTTGTGCCGAACACCCGACCCCGGGTCCCGGATGATGGCTCCCCCCAGAAGCGCGATCCCGGCTCGCGCCGCCGCCTCGGCTTGGAACGTCTGCCGGGGGCCGTTCACCTCTTCGGCATCCTCCTCGCGCGGTTCTTTGCTGGCCGGGGACCACGGGTTGAGCGGGATTTCCGGGAGGACAGCAAGCTCACCCCCCACTCCTTTCGCCTCGCTCAGGATATCCAGAAGGCGGGGCCAGTCCGATTCGGTGGGAAACGCATCGGTGACGATGGCGACGGTGAGTGTCTGGCAGGCCATGAGAGCTTCTCTGAGTGGGGAGTAATCACAGGGGAGAGGGCCGCTTCGGGCTCTTACACCCATCACAAGCTGGGCCCGGCAACTTGCAGAATAAAGGGGGGGTGGCGCATCTTTTCCGCATGCCTTCCCGGCTGAATGTTTTTCTGGCGGAACTTCGGCGCAGGCGGGTCACCCGGTCGGTGGTGACTTACCTGGTAATCGGCCTTGCCGCCATCGAGGGGGCGGACAATCTGCGTGAGCCCTTCTCCATCTCCGACGGGGCCATTCAGGCGCTGGCGGTCATCTTCGTGGCGGGCCTGCCC
>JBDHCH010000272.1:0-7929 GCA_039592115.1 Gemmatimonadota bacterium
CGAGTACAATCTTGGCTCGTTCGACGACACGTTGGGGAGTGGTTCGTTTGCTGACCCACTGTTCCAAGCGTCTGCGATCACCGCGACGTAATCGTATCCTACGAGTTGGAAGTCCCATGCAGAGAACATACTGCATGACAAACCATATGAAAATAACTTATGCTACACTACATTAGCACGCCATTTCCTCGGCTGAACCGTGACCGTCGCAGTGGCCCGAACCCGGGGCAGCTTCTCAGTCGAAAGGAGTATCAAAGGGGTCCTTTCAATCCGATCCGTGCTTCTCGCCGGGCTTCGAGCCTACTCCGGCGACCTTTTCGTTGCATGAGAGAGAACTTGGCTGAGTGTTTAATAAGGTCCATGGACGCGGGCCGGTCAGGCTTTCGACTCAACTGAGGGGGTCAGTCCCAATATGTTCGACGGAGTCGTCAACTCCTTGGACCAAATCATCCAGCATCTCTATCGCCCGGCCTCCAGCCACCGACAGGCGTTTGAAGAGATTGTCCATCCGGTCTTCGATGACCTCACCCTCGGCCACCGGGAGTACACCAAGATCTTCAGGGACTTCTCCAGCTGGTATATGGACATCTCGGCTCAAGGGGTCAACGGCAGGGAGCTGCGGGACCAGCTGGAGGATCGGAGGCTGGCGTTGATGGTCGTTCGAACCCACCTCTATTACGCATTGGGGGTCCAGCGGAGACGGGAGGCTGCCACGGGTCCGCTCCCGTCGCCGGTCCGGTCCTTCCTTTGGGAGGTCAGACGGTACTTTCACTTCAGCGCCGGGGACCACAGGGAACACGCGAACGACTACGTCTCCCTCCTGGACTTGATGGACGCCCACCGCCGGTTGAACCCCGAGGACCGAGTGAAGAAGGTCAGTCGTTACGCCAGGAAGACCGTGTGGTTCCTGGAGGCGAAGTGGGGCGATGTCACGGACGCGTACGCCGCAGCCCGGGTGAAATGCCTCAGAGACCAGATCGGCCCCCGAAGGGACCATCCGTGGGATCGGGGGGCGGGATCGGCTCGAGTCGATGGATAGCTTCCATCGCAGTCTGGGATGGAACCTCGCCCAACTGTTCCCGCCTGATCCAGTTCGGCCGGGTCCGATCTTGGTCCCCGCTGTCGGGCACCGTTTGGTGGGCCCCCGCCGGCAGCAGTAGCGGGAGAGGACTGAACGGCTGGGAGACCTATCCCGAGGGTGCCGTCGGACCTTACATTCCTGCCTCCAAATGCCCGCCACTGACGGAGATGTTGAATGAAACGCCTTCTGCCGACCGTTGTTCTTCTTGTCGCGTCATGTGTCACCGTGTCGAAGAGCGTACTCGATCCGAGCTTCCAGTCGGCGCCCGTTCCGAAGGAGGAAGTCGATGTCCTGCTCGCGTCTTTCGGTGACGAGATACCCGGAGATTGTACGAGGGTCGCCATCCTGCATGCGTCCGGACCCGAAGACTGGACCGAGGAAGGTGACATGATCGAGAAGTTGCGGGATGAGGCGGGGAAACTCGGCGCCAACACCGTCTTCGTGCAGAACATGGTGGACCCAGGTACGGGGGAGCGGATTGTGAGCGCCCTGCTCGATGAAGAGCCTGATCGGGATTCGGACGCCCTTGCCCTGTATTGCCCACCGGGAGGTTAATCGATCCGGAGGCCAGGAAGAGGCCCCTTCCACCGCACCCCTCCTGAGCCTCCTCCTACCGTGTCCAGATGAGGATCGTGCCGCATCCGGCCCTCGCATCTCTGTACTGGGCCGGAGTTGCTCCTGGACTGGGATAGACCTCGACTGCACCGACCCGGTTTGGGTGGATCAGGGAGTCGATGTCCTCCCCGCGTTCCAGAATCACGGGGAGGCCGTCCACGAAATACATTGGCTTACACCACCCGCCGCCGTAGACGCCGGTCCCGCCCCGCCCGGCGAGGAAGGCCGGGGCCAGGTTTCCCATACTGTTGGGCCTCAACAGGATTCCGGTAGAGCCCCAAACCAGGAGGCTCGACATATCATGAGGCCGGATGTCGTCGATGTCCTCCCGGGCGATGAACTCGCCGAGCCCCCGCGCCTCTCTCCTGTAGAAGCCAACCATGCGGAGGCGACGGTCCAGGCGTTCGGCCTCCACCACGAGTGGATCCAGCCGTTCCGGGTCTGGGAGGATGAAGAACTCCACACGGATCGTATCCGCAGGTCCGAGGTCGACCGGACCATCCTGGACGGTGTGGAACGAGTACGCCTCGGCCTGGATCAGATACCGGCCCGCGCCGGGCGCAATGAGGAGAAAATCTCCGTTTTCATCGGAGTGCGTGAGGGAGATCGGATGAGAAACGGAGTCCAGGAGCTGGATGATGCCCCAGGGTATGGGCTGAAAGGCCTCCCCATCCAGGAGGCGACCCACGACGGTCTGGGAACTGACCTGCCCCCCCGGGAGGCTCATTCCCAGGCAGACAAGTAAGACGAAGGGTGGTCTCGGGACCTGCATCCGGAGCTCCTACCAAGGACCGCAAGGGTGCATATGCAAGAATACACCGGGAAGGGTGTGTCGGGTACGCTGTTCCTCCCGTGCATGACCTTCCTCAGCCGAAGGGGATGGGATGTTCCCGCCAAAGAGCTTTCGCTGGCTCCCGCTGATCCTCGTGCCAACGCGAACCGCGAGGCGACGCGGCAAACAAGAGTTTCCTTGCGCGTAGGCACCGGAATCCCAATCCTTAACCACCTCAAACAACGACCTGACCGATCTTGGCGCAGGGACTCCGCGGGCCACCTGGCCTGTTGTGGGAAATCGGCATTTGAGCACCACCGACCGAGAAGGAGATACGCCCATGCAGCGCGTGATGGCGGTACCCGTCCTACTCCTCGTGTTCTTCCCGTCGAGTTGTGACAGCCCGGTCATGGAACCGGAGGCGCTCACCCTCCCTTCCCAAGCTCAATTCTCAACCCAACCGATCAAGGAGGTCTCATTTTCGGCTTACGTCCCTCTGATCCCGGGATTGTACGGGACCAAGACCTATCTGATTGAAGGCGGCTCGATTACGAGCCAGATCGTCGGTGCGGAGAGCGTGCCTTATTCGCCGCCGATCACCGGGATCAAGATGACGCTTTGGGAGGACTCCCCGCTGGTATTCGCCAGCTTCGGCAAACAGATGGGGCTGGTGAAGTACGGCGACTACCTCTTCTCGAGGTCCTGCGAGGCATTCCCTGCGTATCCGGAGAGTATGATCATCGGGGATGTGTACGATGGAATGATTCTCGACATGACGGGCGAGGAAACCCTTTGGCAAGTGAACGCTTCAGACCCGTCCGATTGTATCCAGATGAATACTGGGGATGGGGATAGCTACGTATACCTGATCCAGGTGCAGGACGTGCGGTTGCCGGACAGGCACATGCTCGACAACTGGCCTGACCATCAGGGTGATTTCAAATGGCACACCTACAAGGACGCCATCTTCATGTGGGAACTCGAGTCAACCAGAGACTTCGAGCTGGAATATGGCGGCTACGCCGAACTTCTAGGGATCCGGTTTCCCACAGCGGAAGACACCAACGGCTGGGCCGTCGACGATGTTCTGATCTGGGGGAAGAACGTTGGGATTCTGTTGCAGGGCGACGTCGACTTGGAGGAGGACGGCGACTTTTCAGTGGGTATGTTTCTGGCGTCGCAGGCCCCGTGGCCCAATCGGTAAGTGTGCCAGCGGCCCCCTAGTCACGTAACCAACAAGGCGGCCCCCTTTTGGGGGCCGCCTTTGTGTCGCCCCCGGGCCGTGCGTCGTAGCCCTTAGGCCGCCACAAGTGGCACCGGCCCCACGCCTCGGCCTCGCTCCTGTCGCGGGAATCCCGTCACCGTTTTCGTCCCCCGACCAATCGCGCAACTGCCCATACCAGCAGCACAGCAACGAGGACAATAACGGCGATCTCGAACAGGCCGAGCTTCTCCATTTTCCTCACCTCCGGCGGAGTGGCATCAGCCCACAATGGAAATATGCTTCGGTGGCTATCGAGCTACCGAACTCTCACATATCCCCAGGGCTGTATTGGCTCCTAATCCCCACGAACCAGACCAAAAGGCGAGGAGTGGTGCAACGGAGCCATCATTCGGCATGGTGCTGGTAGAAGGAACCCCCTCCCCCGTCTCAGACCACTCGGCCATTGAGGGAACAATGTGATGCCGCTGAGGAGGCGGCAAGGATTCCGTGCCGGCGGGCGATCCGAGTCTCCCCTGCCCCCGACCGGAGACAGCCAAAAGGGGGGGGCACCCGCAGCCGAGGAGTTAGTTACCACACACGGGGCAGGTCTCGTTGTCGCACCAGAGGTGACGGTACTCTCCGACCCTCCCATCGCAGTCGTGGCATCGTGGATCTGGCTCGGCCTGCCAGAGTTTCCAGTGGACCTCCTCCCCCTAACGAATCCGGTTCACCTGTTCATCGGCCAGCGTCAGGAGGGTCTTCCACCTGCAACCTGGAGCCGCCAACATCTCTCTCTCGCACAGGGCACGGCTCGCCATCTCCCCCTCCTTGGTTCAGTGCTCCGGCGCTCTGCCACCCGGGCTCGGACATTCGGGCACAGTCGCGCCTGCAACCCGGACCGCAGATCCAGCAGCCACCGACGTCTCGGCAAAGTCCAACAAGTTTTCGTCGATTTCGTACCGGTAACCCTTCGACCGCCTACCTTCGGGACCGGAGGCGACTTTCAGCAACTTTCAGCATTTCAATTCTCGCCATATCATCTCTCCTGCGGGTTTTCTTGCCTTATCTGATTAGCGTGGTTCACAATGTCTGGAATCCCCCCCAGGCAGGAGGTTCTATGCGAGGGCTTGCCAGTGTTGCTGTTCTGCTCTTTGTTACCGCCTGCCAACCGCCTCCACTGCAAGTGATGACCGGAGCGGAGGCATTTCAGGAGATCGCGCCGCTTTTTGAGGCCTATACCGCCGGAACGCTCGCGGGTGACGCCGAGGCTGTGTCCGCGCTCTACACCTCGGATGCGCTTGAGATGAGTACCGGCATGTTCAGGGATTACGCCGATATCACCGCGGCCAAAGAGACAAGGATGGAAACCTGGACCTATTCGGCTTGGGACTTTGAACCCTTGGATGCCTGGGTTCACGGGGGCGCGGCCTACGTCATCTCCAGGGTGGATCTCTCCCGGTATGAGGAAGGCGGAGACACGGTTTCCGGCGAGGCTTACTCCTCCATGCGTCTCGACACGCCAGCTCGGGTGGTGCTGAGGTGATCTCGGACGGCGAGGGCTCACTGCTTGTATCGGTCACCATTCTGCTGGAGTCTGAATGAGATCCCTTTTCGCTTCGGTCCTGGCGGTCTTCCTCGCTCAGGTCCTGACAGCATGCGGGGACACGCCATCCCAGCTTGAACCAGACGATCTCTTCGGGAAGTACTACCTGAAATCCATCCAGAAGGAGCGGCTGCCCACGGCCCCAGACTCCGATTACTGGCCAAAAGGATCTGTCGTTGGTGGGACCCTGGAACTGGATCCAGACTTCACATACAGGAGGGTCACGCAGTCGGTCTATCACTACCAGGATGGGTCCCGAAGTGACACGCAGACCAACGTGCACACTGGGACCTGGGAGTACGACAGCCCGAGACTGGCCCTCCGAGGGGAACTGCTCAGTTGGAGTGGCCGGACTGAGCATAAGAACCGGGTGAAGCTGTGGGTGGTCTCCCGGTCGAATGAGTGGATCTATACGCGATAGCTCCTCCGGTCTGAGGCGCCCTTCGCCGTGCCGGGGGCTCACAGTGCCACCGCATGAAGCCAGGACCAGCACCACCAGCGCCAAAGTCCTCATGCCGCCTCATCCTCCACCTTCCGCCAGCCTCCCAGAGGTCCACCGGATCCGCGGCCCGGACACTCTTGCCTTGCTCCTGCTTCGGCCGGCGCTGGTCCTCGAGGGAGGCCCGAAGCGCATCAGGTGCCACACCACAACCAGCATGATCGAGAAGCGCTACGGTCATCTGGCCCGTGTGAAGATGCGGTCAGAGATGGTTGAATTCCCGGCCGGGACCATCGAGAGGAATTGGTGGACCGGCTGGAGGAAATCTACCAGAGATAGGCGGCTGTTACCCGATTTGTTACCGAATCAGAAACAGAAAGAGCCCCGAAAGCTATAAGTGCCTTCGGAGCTTTTTCTTACCTCCAAGCGGGCGACCGGAATCGAACCGGCGACCCTCAGCTTGGGAAGCTGATGCTCTACCGACTGAGCTACGCCCGCGTGAATTCTAAATTTAGCGAGGGCCAGGCAGCCCCTCAAGGCTGCCCGGCCCTCGACATTTCATCCCCTCGTCCTCGAACCCAAGCCATCCGAGGGGGTGCTTCTCAATGCCCTTACGGGGCGATCACCTCGTAGGTGTAGCCCGTAACCGCTTCGGCCGACACGAACTCGCCCCGGAAGATCTGGAATTGCTCGACCTCGCCCGCCTGGACCTGGATATCGAGGGTTCCGATCTCCGTTGCATCGATTCCACCAAAATGGAACCGGAGCGAGACAGTAGTCCCCGGCTCGAGAGCAGTGTTCTTGAGCGACCCGGAAATGGTGGCACCGCCACCCGATTCAGGACGCATGAGCAGGTCTTCGATCTCGTAACCGATGGCCTGGTACTCGGTGAAGACAGCGTTGGCCTCTTCGGTCTGGTCGGTTTCCGAAAGGGCCCGGGTCAGGAATATCCACCCCAGAGCGTTCCTGGGATCCACCTCGATGAGCGCGCGGGCGGCCGGGACCAGGTCAGTGAAAAGCTCACTGATGGACAGTGTCTGGGCCAGGTTCAGCCGTGCATCCCGGTTGAACGGGTTCATCTCGGCTGCCCGGGAGAACGCCGCTGCAGCTGCCTCATAGTTCTCGATCTGATAGAGCCCTACTCCGGCATTGAAGAAGTCCCGCTCGCCCAGATCGGGGTTGGAGAGGAGCTGGTCGTAAAGCGCCTGGACCGAGTCGGCCATGCCGAGCTCGGAGAGGTTGTTCGCCAGGCTCCCGATCAGTTTGGTGTCGGACGGATTGTCTTCCAGGAGCCGGCCATAGAGGTCGGCGGCCTCCTGGAAACGCTCACCGAACGTGAGGGTTTGGCCCAGCCCGGTGGTGGCGATGTCCCAATGCTGCGTCCAAATGGGGGCGTCCACCGTGTCGGCGAGCTGCTCCTCCCTGGAATCCTCCAGGATCGAGATGGCCCGCTGGAAAGCGCTCACGGCATCATCCGTCTGGTTCAGCTGCGAGTAGACCGAGCCGAGCTGAAGGAGGGCCTCTGGGCGACCATCGTAGAGAGTGCTGGCCTGCTCGAAGAGCTCGGCGGCCCCCTCCAGGTCCCCGGAGTCCATGGGAACAATCGCGTTGTTGTAGGCGTTCACCCAACCCCGTTCTCGCCAGGCCTCGGTCTCGAGCACGTAGCGAGGGTGCAGCTCCTCGGCCTTTGTGAACATCGTGTCAGCGCCGAGATAGTCGTTCAAGCCAACATAGGCCTGACCGGCCTGATAATAGGACTTTGGGTTCTGGGCGTCTGCCGTGATCCCGTCCATCGCCGAAACGAGTGCGTCCTGAAAGCGCTGTGCGATCACCGCCTCGTCGGTGGTGGACTGGGCCTGCGTGAGGGCCAAGTCAGCCGAACGAGTGTGATTGTTGTCCCGTGGGCGGATGCCCTCGTCCAAAACCTCGCCGCCGGGCAGCACAGGTCCGGCAGGCGCGCTGGTGGAGCCCCCACCGGACGCACATCCGGCGCCCGAGATCAGGGTAGCGATGGCGAGGACGAGTCCGAGTCGGACTTTCATCCCGATTCCCTCCTCTTCGGTGGTCAAAAGGGGCCCGGCTTTTGGCCTGGAGCCCCTGAGTTTTCACAGCACGGAAATCTAGAACTCCCATACTGTATCGTCAAACCGGGCCCCCCTCTTCGGGGGCGCCTGGGGCATCATACTTCGGGGCGATGCTTTGGCGCCGGAGACAT
>JBDHCH010000273.1:0-5164 GCA_039592115.1 Gemmatimonadota bacterium
ATCGAGGCGCTCGGAAGGAACCTCCTGGTGGTCAGTGCCGGGGACGCGGAGCGTGTGCCCTGGCGCCAGCGGACCACACCGAAGGTCACGACCCAGACCCTGGGGGACGCCGAGGCGATCCTGGACGACGCCTCGGAAGTGGAGAGGGTGGCGCCGGCCCAGGACCGAACCCTGAGGGCGAAATTCGGACAGATCTCCACCATGACCACGGTCCGGGGGACGACACCGGACTACGAGGAGATCCGGAACTTCAGGACGACGGCGGGCAGGTACTTTTCCGATGCGGAGAACCACGCCTCGGCCAGGGTAGCCGTGCTGGGATCCAGAGTGAAGGAGGTCCTCTTCCCCGACGAGGATCCCATTGGAAAAGCCCTGAGGGTGGGCCGAGTGACCTTCACCGTCATCGGGGTCCTCGAGAGCAAGGGCGCCACGGTGGACGGTCTGTCCGAAGAGGACAATCAGGTGATTATCCCCCTCCAGACGGCTCTCAGGAGGGTCTTCAACCTGGATTACCTGAGGGTGATCTACGTCCAGGTGAGGGACGGGGACCGGTTGGACCAGGCTGAGGACCAGGTCGCTGCCGTCCTTCGGACCCGGCACCGTTCGGCCGAGCTCGATCGGGAGGACGACTTCGCAATCCAGAACCAGCGTGTGATCCTGGCCGCCAGATTGGAGACCGTGGCTTCATTCCGGAAAATGATCCTCGGGCTGGGGGCGGTGGCACTGCTGGTGGGGGGAGTGGGGATCCTCTCTATCATGCTCCTCTCTGTGCGGGAAAGACGGACTGAGGTGGGGTTGAGGGTGGCAGTGGGCGCCCGGAAGAAGGACATCCTGATCCAGTTCCTGGTGGAATCCCTCCTTCTTGGGATGGCGGGGGGGATGGGTGGGGTGATCCTGGGCCTTTCAGTCGCCTGGGGGGTCGGGGCCTGGACCGAATGGCAGACTGATGTGAACGGGACGGCTCTCATGGCCGGGCTGACGTCGGCCCTCCTGGTGGGCGTCCTCTTCGGTGTCTTCCCCGCTCAGCGGGCCGCCGCGCTGGATCCCATCGACGCATTGCAGTCCGAGTGAGTTAAAGCCCTCCCAACGCGCACTCGTTTCGGCCCACTTCCAGCACTTCGACTTCCGACTCCACGATGGGCGCCAGCCCCACGTTGAGGGCCTTGATCTTCCGGTAGGCGTCCGGAAATGGCGCCTTCTGGTCCAGGATGTAGTGGAGGAAGACTTCCGGGTCCTGGATCCTGAGGATCTCGTTCTCTCGGAGAAGGGTCCCGAATGGGATCCCCACCGCCCGCCCCATACGCCGCTCACTCTCCCCAGCATAGTGGGCCGGGTAGATCGCGAGCCCATCCTCGAATTTCCGGATGGCCCGGGCCATGGAGTCCCAGAGCTGACCGGCCCACTCCTCCTCCTTTCCCCCGAGGTCGGGCCGTCCGATGGACTCCACGAAGAGGAAGTCTCCCGTCAGGGCGAGACGGTTCTCCACCACATACGTGACACTTCCCTCGGTATGCCCCGGCGTGTGCATGACCTGGAGGGAGGTATGCCCCAACTCGATGGAGTCCCCATCCGCGACAGGGTGAAAGCCGATCTTCCCGGGAGTGCCATCGTACGGATACACCGCGTCGGCCGGGTGAAGGTGGTAAGGGACGCCGAACCGTTGGGAGATGGCCGGTGCTCCGCTCACGTAGTCGGCGTGGACGTGTGTGTCAGCCACTCCCACCAGCGTCGCGCCCGACACTTCCAGGGCATCCAGGTAGTCGTCGAACTTGAGGGGTGGATCGACGATGATGGCCTTGCCGTCACTCACCAGCAAGTAACCGAGACACCCCTTCCCGATACGGTCGAATTGGACGAGACGATCCAGGCCTTCGGGTGGGTCCAGAGGCCTGGGGACCGTGTGGGTCATCCAGGCCGCCATTCCGCCGGCCAGGGACTTCGCTTCCAACCCGATGGTCCCGAGGTGGCCGGCCAGGACCTTCGAGTCCTTCCCGTATCCGCAGATGACCGCCACTGGCAGATCCGGGTCCAGCCCGGTGCTGGCCACATCCTTCAGGTTGATCAGCTGTGAGCCGCGAGTGTTGTGGAAGCGCTCGTGCGGGAGGAGGTCGATACGCCCAGCGGCTACCTTCTCCGGAGCCCGGACGTCCATGATCTGGAGGGGCTCTCCCCGATCGATGATCTCGGCCAGCTCTCGTGCGGTGAACTCGGCGGAGTGTGACATGGGGGTGGTCGGGTTGGGTTCATTCTGGCTCATGGCGGTCTCACCCTCTCAAGGCCTCTTTTGGGGAGGATACCGGAACCTCCCCCTCTACGTTCCAAGCGGGCAGGTTTGTTTCCCTCGGATCGTCACGATTTCCCTTCCTCCCGGACAAGAAGAACGGCCCGGGGCTGAGCCCCGGGCCAGCTCCCGTGGGGTGGAGAGTGTTCCGGCGTCGAGAGGTCAGGACTCGGGGCCGGTGTAGCTCAGGTCGGGCACGTAGTCGATCTGGGTCTTTTCGAAGTCGGTGATGCAGTCCCTGAAGCGTGTCATGATCGCCTCCCACTCCTCCTCGGCAGGCGTCCCGGCGATCTTCTTGTCCATGGCGTTGGGTCCGTAATACGCTCCCCAATCGTCGAGGAAGACGATGAAGGCTGCTCGGCCCACGTCTCCGAATTGAAACCGATACCCGGTCATGGGATAGCCCGCGCCATGTTCACCCACGAAGGCGGCGATCTCCTTCGCTAGCTCCTGGAAGTCCTCCTGCATCCCCGGTTTCATCCAGAACTCGAAGAGCTCGGCGTGGCCAGGACGTTCGAATGGTGGGGTTTCCGGCGAATAGCTCCAGTCGTCCACCACCTCCCAAACCTCACGGGATACCGGTTGGGCAGCGATGTCCCCCATCATCTCCATGGCTTCGTTGAGAGCCTCCTGCCCAGGGGTTCCCTCGAACTGACGCATCCATGCCATGGGGTCGTCGAACGCCGCCATGTTGGGAGTCGGCGATGCGATGACCACGTCGAAACCATCCACCCAGATGTGCCAGCCGTATTCGGCCGAGAGGTCGCTGGCCTCGGCCGCCTGGTAGATCTTGCCGACGGCTCCCATGAACTCGTCCATGTGGTCGGGTCGGACCTTGACGGTCTGAACGTCCCAGAGTTGGCCCATCTCTTCCTGGGCGTAGAGTGGACTGACGACCAACAGGGCCAGCGCCGTGAGCAGGGCGCAAAAACGTACTTTCATGCTACCTCCTGAAATGGTGGGGTATGGCCGGGTCCGGCCGCAAAGCCGCAGACCCCCCCCGGGGGCCGCGGCGGATTCCGGTTGTTGTGTGGGTATGCGTCAATACTCGGCTCTTCTTTAGGGATTCGCAAGAAAAAGTTTTTCGGGGCACCTAATGATTGAATGCCTTCGTGGCTTCCGAGAGAGGTAGGGGGGATCCGAACTTCGGACTGGTGCGGCGAGAAGAGAGACGGCACTATTGGGGTGAAGCTCGTCCAAGAAAAACCCGTAGCCAATGGAAGAGACCCCGGTCTTCAGGGGAAGGTGCCGGCCGGGATCATTGCCCGCAGGGTACTCGTCCGTTGGCCGAGGGAAACCGGAGGCTGGAGCCTTTTCGAGGAGGCAGAATGGTCGCGCTCTACGTCTTCTCTGTGGTGTTGGGCGGTGGGTTCCTGGCCATGTCCGTGCTCGGTGACCTTTTTGGGGGTCACGGCGACGTGGACCTGGATGCCGGCGGGCTCGACCTGGACGCTGGCGGCCTGGATATGGACGCTGGTGGGTTCGATATGGACGCCGGCGGTCTGGACCTGGATGCCGGCGGGTTCGATATGGACGCCGGCGGCCTGGACATGGACGCCGGGCACCTCGACGTGGACACCGCACACGCGGAGCTCCATGCCGACGCCGGTCACCTGGCCGCCAAGATCTTTTCCATACGCACCGTCTTCTACTCCCTCTTCGGCTTTGGCGCCGTCGGAAGCCTCCTTACCTTCGTCTGGACAGGGGATCCCCTGCTGACAGCCGGATTCGCCGTCCTGGGCGGCATCTCTTCCGGCGCGGTCATCAATGCCGCCTTCGGCTACGTAAGGCGCTCGGAGTCGGGTCATCTCCTCACAGAAGGCACCTATCGCGGACTCAGAGGGCGGGTCACCCTCCCCATCCGCCAGGAAGTGGCCGGAAAGGTGGTGGTGGAACGGGGTGGTCGGCGCATCGAGCTCCGAGCCCTCCCCCACGCCACGGCCAAGGGGGATCCCTCCAAGTGGCAGAATATCCTCATTGTGGAGATGGAAAAGGGCGTGGCTCGAGTCGCGCCCATTGAAGAACAGATGCTGCTGGAACCGTAGCCTGAATACCGTTGGGCCAACCAAGCTGGCCGAGCCCGCCTACAATCCTGGGAGGAAAGCATGAATCAGGATCTTGTCGCCGGTGCCGTAGCACTGGCTTTCACCCTCCTGGTGGTGGCCACCGTAGCCATCATGGCCATCAAGTCCCTCATCGTGATCGTTCCACCGAACATGGCGGCGGTCCTTACAGGCAGGAACCGAAAACTCCCCAGTGGAGAGCACATCGGGTACCGTTCCGTGATCGGAGGCCGGACCCTCCGGGTACCCATCATCGAGACCGTCCAGTACACATCGCTTGAGACCTTCCCCATCGAGATCTCGGTAACCAACGCGTTCTCCAAGGGGAACATCCCCTTGAACATCGAGGCCATCGCGAATGTGAAGATCGCCTCGGAGCCCGAGACGGTATTCAACAATGCCGTGGAGCGGATCCTCGGGAAGACCGAGGACGAGATCATGTCCATGGCGAAGGACACGCTGATGGGGAATCTCCGGGGTGTGCTGGCCACTCTCACCCCGGAAGCAGTGAACGAAGACCGACTCGGCTTCGCGGCCGCCCTGGCCGAAGACGCTGGGGAAGACCTGGCCCAGCTGGGCTTCCATCTGGACGTGTTGAAGATCCAGAACGTCAGCGATGAGAGGGGATACCTGGAGGCCATTGGTCGGAAGAAGGCGGCCGAAGCGGTTCGGGACGCGGAGATCGCTGAGGCCGATGCCGCTGCCGAGACTCGACAACGTCAAGCCACAGCCCGGCAGGTTGCCGAGGTGAAGGAGGCGGAGGCCGACATCACTATCGCCGAGGCCCAGAACCTGCTCCGGGTCCGGCAGGCGGAGCTCG
>JBDHCH010000274.1:0-5595 GCA_039592115.1 Gemmatimonadota bacterium
CAAGGCGGTACCTCTTTGCCTCCGTCGGACCCAGATGGCCCTCATGAACCTCCCCCAGGACCAGCTCCGGGACCTCCTGTGCGAGAGCGGGGGGGAGAAGAGCCGGAAGAACGGCCGGAAGAAGGAATAAGAGCGCGGCCGAGGCCAAGACCTGTGCCGCGGGGGTGCGTCGCAGTGAGTCTGAAAAAGGCTTCATGTCTCGACCTGGCTGCATAGGATGAATCGGTCCCACAACTCAATCGTGATGATCCGCCGGCTTGAAGTTTTCGGCCCCAGGCAACAGACCGGCGAGCTTCGTGGGATCATGGATCAGAACAGGTAGGTGCTGGGGGCAGATCCACAGGTCCGAACCCTTGTATTGAAATGAAATGAGAGGCACTTCGGCGGAAGGTTTCCTGCAAACGAGGCACCCCGCAGGGGCGCCGGAGCCGTCAGTCATTGGATACTCCTGATCGATCGGTGATGAAGGGGTCGGATTGGCATTCAGGATCCGAGATCCGGTGGTGAGACAATACGGCGATCAGCGTCAAAGGATCCCCAGGAATCGCTGCACAGCCATCTGATCTTCCGCCGGAAGCGCGAAGAAGAGGTTTCGAGAGATGGCGCTCTCCCCTCCATGAAGCTGGATGACCCGAGGCATCCCGCCCGCAATTGTCTGCGAGCTCGGGGCCCATGTCGTGGAGGAGGAGATCCGACCAGAGCCACACCGGTTTCCGGTCCAAGGCCGCCACCTCGTTGGGTCCGGTAAACAGGACCGGTGTGTGACAACCGGCGCAGCCGATCTCCTCGAAGACCCTCCGGCCCCGAGCGACCTCCGCCTTCCCTTCCTCGGTGGGAGGCACAAACGTGGAGGGCGGCGCCAGGAAGAGCATGTAGTCCGTCAATGCCCTGGAGATCTCCGGGCCAACCTCGGGGTCCGGTATGGGGTCGGCTTCAACGGGGACCGGCCGCCCCATGATGGGATGCTCGGTGGGGTTGTCCGGGGTGGTGATCCCCATCTGCCGGCGCAGGCCCTTGTCGGCGATCTCGTGGAGAGTGGCCAGCTCGGCCTTTCGGAAGAACCGGGCCAGGGTCCCGTCGGGATAACGCCCCGCCCGGCCGGATATTCCGTCGCCGTCCGCATCGTCCGGATCCTCCAGGGCGAAGATGGCCTCTTCAGGGATCGACGCCATCATTCCCCGCCCGAAGAGGAGGGCCGGGAGATGCCGCCCCACCTCGCCGGCTTCCGGAGGGCGGGGCTCCCTGTGACTCCCATACACGGCCTCCCCGGCATCCGTCATCTGGCGTCGGAGGTTCCCGCCGCCCTCCTCCGCCAGGTAGTCGCAGGTCCCGTGGACAAAAGCCGTGGCGTGCAGGTCCTTCTCCGTCATGGTACCGCCGACCGTAGGATCGCTATGGCACGCGTTGCACGAGTTCTCGTTGAACGCCGGCCCCAGGCCTTCTTCCTCTTTCCAGATCCGGATGAACTGCTCGTACCCCGCTTCCCACCGCGCCAGCTCGGCCTCACCGAGACCCGGAAGGGGGGCCCCCATTTCGAACTTCGCCCAGTCCGGATCAGGCCAGGGGGGGGCGGGATCCCCGCACCCAGCAAAGGCGGAAGCCAGAGGAAGAAGGGCCAGAACGAGGGTGAGCCGGAGGTGTTTTTCGACGCTCATAATCACATCCACATTCCGCGGGGATCTGGGCCCCCACATACTTTCCTGACCACGGGCAAAATGCTCGCCGGGGCCGCAAACGGAAGGCCCGGTCGAGGGGTTCGTGCCACCGACCCTATCGCCTGGAGCCGGCTCTTCCAGCCTCCTGCTCCCGCCATGAGACGCCCTCCGTGATCCATTTCGGAGCCGGCTCTCCCTTCAAGTAATGGGCGAACCACTCTAGCTGCCGATGGTGATAATCCACCTGATTCGCCTTCTGTCGGTTGGAATGGTTCTCCCCACGATACACCAACAGCACGAATTCCTTGTCGAGGCGCCGGGCGAAATTGTATGCCTCGATCCCCTGGTGCCAGTCCACCGATCCATCCTGATCTCCGAACGCCATGAGGAGCGGGGTGTCGAGCTTGGGGAAGTCCATGACCGGGGAGTTCCTCAGATACGCCTCGGGGTATTCCCAGAGCGTCGCCACCATCCGCTCCTGACTCCACTGATAGTGGCTGGTCTCGGGCAGCCCCGTGTTCCAGAACATCATCCCGTACATGCTCACCAGGTTGGTGAGGGGAGCCCCGGCCACGGCAGCGCCGAACATGGTCGAGTGAGTAGCCAGGAAGACCGTCTCGTACCCGCCCCACGAATGCCCGGTGAGGCCGATGCGGTCAGGGTCAACGACCCCCTTCTCCAACACCTTCTTCACGGCGGTTTCGACGCAGGCCAGGGCGCTGAAGCCGGGATCGCTCGGCGCGAACGTGATGTCGGGCATGAACACGAAGTACCCCTCCGCGGTGAAGACCGCGGGGTTGTAGGCACTCCGTTCCGAGGGCACCCGGTACCGGTGGATGCCATCGGACACTCGCTCATAGTAATAGACGATCATGGGGTATTGTTTCCCGGCCTCATACCCGGCCGGATAGTACAAGACCCCCTGGAGTCGGGCATCGCTCACAGGGTTGTCGTAGTCCACCAACTCCGTCCAGCCCCAGGCATACTCATCCTGGAACGGGTTGGAAGCGGTCAGCTGCCGTGGGTTCCTGAGGCGGGGTCCAGCGGCGAACAAGTCCGGAGAGTCGTCGAAGGCTTCACTGCGATAGACATACACCTCCGCATCGTCGGCCTTCTGGAGCCAGCCCAGGGAGCGATCCTCGAAAACGAGACGTTCGGAAGGTTCGGCACCACTGGCCATGCGGGCGAACCCACTCTTCTTCGTCCACTCTCCGAAAACGGAGAAGTACACGGGCCCGTCAAGGTCGATGGCTTCCGCCTCCTCGTCGATTCGAGCGTATCTGTGCCGGACGTCATCTTCCGCGCCTCGAGTCAGACGGTGGGACCCACTACCATCCGAAGCCACCTCCCAGACGTCATGTCGATCGTAGAGGAGGACCGATCCATCCTCACCGGTCCACCCTGCCAACCCCCAGGGGCGTCGCTCCGGCATGGGGTGATCGTCCACCTCGTTGACCAGGGAGGTGGGGACGTCCTCGGCCACCCGGACCCGCTCTCCGGTGTTCAGGTCGTAGATCCAGAAGGCCTCTTCCTCGGTGTACAGGAGCTTGTTCCCGGCCGGTCCCGGATAGAAGTACCTGACGCCCGACTGAATCGGTGACTTCTCCCCGCTTCGGAGATCGATCCTGTACAGGTCGGTGCGCCGGGGGAAGAACCTGCCGTCGGCTTCCCACGGCGTCGGGTCCAGGCCTAGGCCCCAACGCTCGCCACCTCCAAGGACCTGCACGTCCTCCGCTTCTTCGTCTCCCAGAACCACCACCCGGTCAGGGGCCAGATGCCAGGCTGTGAGGTAACTCTCCTCCCGGATCCGGTCGTCCATGACCTTTTGCCGGGGAATGACGTCCACGTCCACGGCGTTCCAGACCTCCACGGTGGAGGAATCCCGGGCCGTGACCTCGGGCTCTTCCTCCGGCTTCGGTTCCAGGCCCTGGACTCCGAAGAAAAGGGTTCGCCCATCTTCGGACCAACGGAGGGGGGCGTAGGGCACCACGGCCATATCCGGGGGAATCTCTTCCCGACCGAACACCGGCAGGGAAAATCCCTCTGGACCGTCGTCGTCCAAGCCCTTCCAGGCCAGGATGGCGAAGGCCGTGTCAGCGCACGTCGAGTCGGGATCCGACCTGAAGACGGCCAGGTCAGGTCCTTCGGCCCGCCAGGCGAGTCCTTCGTAATCAGAGGCTTCCGAATCCAGAACCCGCAGGACACCGGATGAGGGCTCGTAGAGTTGGACGCCGTTCCCCGCCTTGTCGGCGGCCGAAACCAGCAGAGCGAGGAGGTGCCCATCCTCCGACCAGGCAAACTCCCCCACATTACCGAACGACATCTCGGTCCCATCCAAAAGGTTCCGGACCAGTAGATCCCGGCCCACGCTGCCTTCATCATCCTGGGAAGCGTAGCGATGCATGGCGAGGAAGGCTCCGTCGTCACTGAAAGCAAAGTCCTGCACCCCGTCCACCCGGCTCTCCTGGAGCCCGTCGAGTTTCACCAGCCCCAGAGCGTTTCGGACAGGCTCATCCTCCTTCCGCAACGCCGCACTCTCCTCCGTAGAGGGCTGAATCCGGTAGGCCATCCAGGCGCTGTTGCCGGAGAATACCGGACCTCCCCCGAAGGGAAGGACCGCTTCCTCCCGTCCCGCCACGGACCTCAGGCGAAGCTCGTTCTCTTCGTTGTCCCTGGAAACGGAGTAGCTGATCCAACCACCGTCAGCAGACAGGACGGGGAACCCGAGGCTCTCCCACTGGCCGTAGTCCTTCAAGGCCACGGGGGGTTTCTGGGCCGAGGCCGCGCCAGGAAAGAGGGTGGCCGCGATGCCCAGCGCCAGAGCTGAACGCCGGAAGAATGCCGGAACCATGGCGGTACTCCTGAAATCAGGGAGGAGGTAACGCGGAGCCGGGCCCAGGGGGGCCCGGCAACGTAGGAAGGATAGGCTTTTGGGGTTGGGAATGTCCAACCCCCCTCCTCATGGCCCCTCAGGGGTGAGGTTTGAGTTCAGGGCGCGTTCCTACCTGCCCACCCAGTAACTCACTTTAAGAGCGAACACATTCTCCGGGGGGATCCTGAACAGGGCATCGTAGTCTTCCTCGAACCGGAACCGCCCATCTGTGATCCGGTTGAACCGACGCTGTTGCCAGACCAGGTAGAGGGTTGACCCCGGCCGGTACTCCCACCTGAGTACCGCATTCCCCCTCAAGGACCTCATGTTGAAATCGGGGTTCCAAAGGGTGAAGGGGGCCGCCGCCCCGTCTCCGTCTGGATCCACGATGATCTCCTGGTCCGTCTCGGCGATCGTGCCCCGCTCCTCCCCGTAGACATCCCAATCCCACTTCCGCGGTTGATGCAGCTCCTTGAAGCCGGAGTAGTCCCCACTGGAAAGGAACGGCTGCAGAAAGAGCTGGAAGCTCACCCGAGGCGTAAACGTCCAGCTTACCCGCGTGTCCATGGAGAGCGTGGTCTGGTCCAGGTCGCTGAAGACATAGCGAGCACCGAAGGTCCGATCCGCGGTCTCATCGGGGATCGCGGCCACATACTGGGCAACCGCAGAGCTCCGGCGAAGGGTGGGCGCCAGACTGACCTCCATGGCAGAGGCTGGGCGGAAGGTCACGCCCAGAGACGGGAAGTACCCCCACCCACCCCGCCCATTTACGGCATAGGTGAAGTTGAGGTTGGCCGAATAGGGCTTTCTTTGATCCGTCGAAATCCACTGGGAGACGTTGAAGCCGGACGGGTGGCGGGCCACGGGTCCACCCCTGGTCAACCGATCATTGTCGGTTTCCGGATACACGCCAATGGCCGTAGACGACATCCAGAAGTTCGGCCACTGCTGGATACTCCCGACGAACAGGTTGGCTCCAACCAGATCCCCATCGAAATTCCACTCGAATCCCGGCGCGAAGTCGATCTGGTAGAAACGGGTCCGGTCATCCGGCTCCATATCCCGGTA
>JBDHCH010000275.1:0-5142 GCA_039592115.1 Gemmatimonadota bacterium
CCCGCGGGCCGCATAGCTTTAGTAATACAACACATGAGTCCTCGAGTGCTGGAAGAGAACGTGGAAGTCCATGAGCTCCGGCTTGTCTGGACAGACCCCCGGACAGGGACCGAGTACGAGATGACAGGGCGGGATGTCGGCCAAGAAGAGAGCGTTCGGTTCTCGGCGGCCTACCTGGTGAGGAATCGTCTCACCGGGGAGCAGGCCTCGTTCCCATACAAAAGACCTGAGGACCTCCAGGAATTCCTCACGGGGCTGGTGGATGCGGCGGAGGCCTACGTCAGCCAACGCACGAAGAAGGGTGGAGTTTTCAGGCGCTGGGGCGTCGGGGCGCGAGCAGTGGGTGTTGCCGTGAAGCGGGCAACCAACCGGCGTTGGAGGAAGCAGGCGTAAAACCTCCGTGGTCGGGCAATGAGAGCGCCCCGTTCTTGGGGATGCTCTCCTTTTTTTCTGCCCACGGGGTCCCGCCCGGCCGAGTGGACGAGCGGCGGGATCCTGTGAACCCCCCTGAGGAGCGGCTGCGATGGCTCTCAAGCTGTCGGAATTCCTGATCGAGTTGAGGAGGCGGAGGGTCCTCCGTGTCGCGGTTATCTACACCGTGGTGGGAGTGGGGGCCATCGAGGGATTGCGCCTGCTATTCGAGGCCATCGGGCTCCCGATGATCATCTGGTATGTTCTGGCCGTCTGTATCCTCCTGGGCTTTCCCGCGGCCCTCGTCCTCGGTCAAGTCCTTGAGGTAACGCCGGAGGAACCTCTCCACTCACCCTCGAGCCGTATGGGGGGAACGAGCCGGACCCTGGCCGTGGTGGGCCTGCTTTCCGCGGCTGTCGCAGGGTATTTCCTGCTGAGATGACGCACGCCGAGGTCGGCTAGCGGCTGAGCGAGCTTGAGCCTGAGAGGGACGGATTCCTTCATCCTTGCCCATCCCAATCCCCCCTTACATCCTTCTTCTCGTTGGCTCCCTCGCTTCAGGGGCGTTTCCCCTGATTCGAGCCCGGTGAAAGCGGCCACGAGATCTTCTCGAGCCCCGGAGGAAGAGGAACTGGAGAAGCTGGCATGACGATGAGGGGCCTGGCAGGATTCCTACTTCGGGCCCCCCTGCATGGGTGAGGAACGCACGCGGCAGCTCGTCGCCATCATGTTCGCGGACATGGTGGGGTACACGGCCCTCATGCAGGGCGACGAGGTCGACGCCCATACGCAGCGGGAAAAGCACCGCGCGATCCTTGCTTCAGCGGTGCGACGGAATCGGGGAGAGGTCCTCCAGTACTATGGGGATGGCACGCTCTCCATCTTCTCCAGCGCCGTCGAAGCGGTGGAATGCGCGGTTGCGCTCCAGCTGGAGTTGACGGACGCCTCTCTGATTCCCCTTCGGATCGGGATCCACACCGGGGACATCGTTCATGACTCGGATGGTGTCTTCGGGGATGGGGTGAATGTCGCGTCGAGAATCGAGGGGCTGTCGGCTCCCGGCGGCGTGTTGATCTCTGGGAAGGTGTTCGATGAGATCAAGAACCACAGCTCCCTCTCCGCAGTGCTGATCGGAGACGTTCGCCTCAAGAAAGTCGAGTACCGACTGAGCCTGTTTGCCGTCAGCAATGATGGGATCTCGGTCCCGACCCAGGCAGAGGTCCGCGCGAAGGCGGAACGGGGAGGGGAGGGGGAGTTCTGGGCTGCCGAGAAACCGGCGTCGGGTGAAGCCGGCGCATCAATCGCCGCTCCTGCCGCAGGGCCCGGCGAGGCCTTTCTTCAGCGTTTGAAGGATCGGGCGATCATCCAGTGGGGCCTGGTCTACCTGGCAGGGGCCTGGGTGGTCCTGCAGATCGTGGGGTTTGGGGCGGAGAGGCTCTCCTGGTCGCCCCTCATCCCCCAGGGCTTGGCATTGCTGGCGTTCGTCGGGTTCTTCGTGACCCTGGTTGTGGCGTGGTTCCACGGAGAGACGGGGCGCCAGCGGGTCCGTGGAACGGAGGTGTTGATCATCGCTGTGCTCCTGGTGATCGCCGGGGGAGCGCTCACGCTCCTGCCGTCCACAGACCTACCGCAGGCCGGGAGCGAGCCGGCAACAAGGGGTTCCCCGGGGCGCTCGATAGGGACTCCCGATAATCGTCCGTCCGTGGCGGCGCTTCCCTGGCTCAACCGAAGTGGGCAGGAAGAGGATGTCTACTTCACCGACGGGATCCACGATGAGATCCTGACGAGGATGTCGAGAATCAGAGGTCTCAGGGTCATCTCGCGCCAGTCCGTGGTACAGTTCCGTGAATCCCCCCTCCCGATAGGGGAGATCGCTACCGCGCTGGGTGTCCGGTATATCCTCGAGGGCGCTCTGTTGAGGGCCGGCGATTCGGTGCGACTCAATGTCCAGCTCATCGATGCCGAGACCGATGACTACGCGTGGGCCGCGTCATACGATCGCCGGTTATCAGTGGCGAACCTCTTGACCCTCCAGGCCGAGATTGCCCAGGCGGTTGCCGACGCCCTCAGAGCGAGGGTCACGGCCGAGGAGCAAGAGGGGCTGCAGCGCATGGGCACCGAGGACCTGGAGGCGTACGATTTCTTCCTGCAGGGCCGCAGCTACTATCTGCGTCCAGGATACCATGAGGACGACTTCCAGGCCGCCGAAGCGCTGTATCGGCGAGCCTTGGCCCTCGATCCGGAGTTCGCCCTGGCCCGGGCTTCCCTCTCCCGTATCCACGGCCTGATGTATTGGGAGCGGTTCGATCCTTCCGTCGAACGTCTGGAAGCCCAGAGGGAGGAGGCCGAGGCGGCCCTTAGGCTCCAGCCAGGCCTTCCGCAGGCCCACGCGGCCATCGCCTGGACGCACTACGTGAGGGGAGACTTCCGTCGGGCCCTGGAGGAGTATGAGGCGGCGTTGGCCGGGCAACCGAACGACGCCGAGATCGTCGCGAGTGTGGGGTACACCCATCGGAGGTTGGGGAACTGGGATGAGGTATTCTCGGCGTTCGACGAGGCGACGTCGCTGGATCCCCGGAACCCGAACCTCTTCTACGACCTCGGAGGTCACAGCTTCGGGGCCACCCGTCAGTATGCCGAGGCCGTGAGTGCCTATGACCGGGCCCTGACATTGGCCCCGGACCTTCACGATGCTGCCGTTCGGAAAGGTCTCGTCTACGTCCATTGGCAGGGGCAGTTGGACACCCTTCGCGCCGTCATGGACGCTCTACCGGCGGTGCTTCCTCTCCCGGAGCTAGAGCACCCTCGAGTGGAGATGGCCTTGTGGGAGAGAGATCCCGGGAAGGTGCTTCGCCTGTTGGAGGATTTCTCGGACCCCATCTTCGACACCCAGGTGGCGTATCTCCCGAAGCCCCTGTACGCGGCATGGGCCCATCGGCTCCGAGGCGATGAGGCGTCTGCCCAGGCGGGGTTCGATTCGGCCCGGGCCGTCCTCGAACCTCTCGTCAGGGAGCGTCCCGACGACGAGCGCATCCTCATCGCGTTGGGGTATGCCTACGCGGGACTCGGGCGGGTTTCTGACGCTGCGCGAAGCGCTTCGAGCGCGGTGGCGTTGAGGCAACCGGGCGCGGACGCGTTGTCCGGACTACAGACGGTTGCAGCGGCCTCGAGAGTAATGGGCCAGGCTGGCTTGGCTGAGGAAGCCGTGCAGTACCTGACGACCGTCCTCGAGGGGAACTCGCCGATCAGCGTCCATACGCTGGCATTGGACCCGCTGCTCGATCCCATACGGGTGGATCCAGGGTTTCAAGCGCTGGTGGAGCGGCAGGTTGGCGGGTAGCCGAAATCCATGGCTGGACCGCGTCCTGGTAGGCCCGCCTACTGGCTCTTCACCAGCCTGAATCCCGCCCGGTAGCTTCGGGCCGTAGGCTCGAGGAGGCCCCTCCAGGCCGAGCGTGCCTGATAGGCGATACTGGTGATGTCTCCTCCCCGGAGAACCCGCTGGGTGCCAGTGGCGGGGCCGGTGGGGTCGATGGCGGGACTCGCTTTGTAGTACTCCCAATCGTACCAGTCCTGGACCCACTCGGAGACATTTCCATGCATGTCGTGGAGGCCCCAGGCGTTGGCCTCCTTCAAACCGACCGGGTGGGTCCGGGAGCGCCCGTTCCCAAGATGCCAAGCCATCTCGTCGACGTTCCCGGTGCCACCCCAGTCCCCCGTGGTCCCCGCGCGGGCGGCGTATTCCCACTCCGCTTCGGTGGGGAGCCGGTAGTTCATCCCCTCGTTCGCCTGGTTCACCCGCGAAGTGAACTCCTGCACGTCGTCCCAGCTGACCGAGTCGACAGGGCACATCCCGCCGCATGAAGAGAAGTGGCTCGGGTTCTCGCCCATGACCTTCTGCCACTGGGCCTGGGTCACCTCCGTCTTTTGCATGTAGAACGGTTGTGTGATCGTGACCGAATGGACCGGGCTCTCATCAGGCTGCCCGGTCTCACTCCCCATTTCGAAGGAACCTGCGGGAATCAGCTCGAACTGGGTTCCGTCCAGCGTGAGTCCCAGGTCACCCGTCACGACGGTAACGATGAAGTACCCCGTGGCCTCTTGCCCGGCGCTGGTGGCTTTGAGGCTGAACCTGAATTCTCCCAGGGCGGTGGGAGTTCCGGAAACAGTACCCTCGGGGGCCAACGCCAGCCCGTCAGGGAAATCTCCGGAGTTGACGGACCAAGCGTAGGTCCCGTCTCCGCCCGTAGCCGTCAGGGTCTGCGTGTACGCGGTCCCAATCACTGCGTTGGCCAGAGCATCTGATGTAATCGAGACGGGCGGAGCCTGAATGGAAACGTTGAACTCCCCGGATGCCGTCTTCCCTCCGCTGGAGACCTGCAGGGTGAAGGTGAATTCACCCACCGCCGTGGGCTGCCCCGCGATTACCCCGTCGGCGCTCAGAGCCAGACCCGTTGGCAGCTCCCCTGCGGTGACGAGCCAGGTGTAGCTTCCTGTGCCTCCATTGGCCAACAGCGTGGCTTCATAGGCCGATCCCAAAACGCCGATGGGCAGCAGCGTGGTCAGGATCTCAGGCGGGGCCACGACCTTTTGAAGGCGGCCGGAACAAGGGCCCGCTGGCGGTCGGGGCGTTCGGAAGCAGGCCAGGCGGGCCAGCGGCGATTCCTCGCTGTTGGGATTGCCCGATCCACAACCACTCAGCATTCTTTCCCTGGATGGGTGGCCGCGAAC
>JBDHCH010000276.1:0-5142 GCA_039592115.1 Gemmatimonadota bacterium
TCGTTACCTCCTCGACAGTCGAGTATGCTACCCGGCCGACTGGTCAACTGCCGGGGCGGGACTTGCACCCGCAAGAAAGGCAGCCCTATCGGCTGCACTGGGGATCGCACCCACTGGACGACTCCTCAGAGTTTCAGTCTACATCCCCAACCTCCTCTCCGACCGGCATTGCCTGGTCGCTTCCACGATCTGCCGTACATACCGGCAAACATGCCGGATTATGCCGGGATTTGCCGGCCCAATGACCGGCCCAAACCGTCTACCCCTCCAACGGAGCCCGCCGGAGCACCACTCCAGTCAGGCCCGCGTCGTCCAGCACCCCGGACACGGCCTCTTGGAACTGAGGATCTTCGCGAATACCGTCGAGTTCCGGCTGCCAGAGAAGGAACAAGGCGTTGACGTTGTACCTCGGGCGCTGGCGGTACCGGTCCCTGATGGCCTGGATCGCCCGGGCTGTGTCCCCCACCACAAGCCAATCCGCTGGTTCGTTGAAACTCGTGCAGCAACGGGCATAGGCAACTGCGTCCCTGTTTCGGATGGCTTCATAACGGGCTGATGCCCCCCGATCCCATGCAGCGCGAGTCGCCTCGTCGAGGCCCAACCTGGGAACGTACTCCTCCCGCCAGAGCCGCTCGGCTTCTGTTACGTCACCCAGGGCGAGCTTGATGACGCTCAGGGAGTGGTGGGTCATGGCCAGCTCGGGGCTATGCTGGATCGCCAACTCGAAATAGTGGACAGCTTCCGCGTTCCGGGCATTCAGGTGCAACGCCCAGCCCAGCCCGTTCAGGCGGATCGCCGAGGTGGGATCCAGGGCCGCGGCGCGACGGGCACTGCGCAGCGCCTCGTCCATTCGGCCCGTGCCCGCCAGGAGTTCAGAGTACTGCTGGTGGGCTTCCACGTCGTCCGGATCGATCTCGAGGGCCCGCACATAGTGGCCCTCGGCCCGATCCCAGTTCCAGCGATCGCGGTACGCGTTTCCAAGGGCAACGTTCGCTGTCGCGACACGCGGATCCAGAGCGAGGGCCCGCTTCGCGGCGGCCTCGGCCAGATCGAGGGCGGACTCCCAAGAATCGGCAGCGATCCGTACCACGGACCCGCCCGGCTCGTAGTAGGGCACCAGGGAGTGGGCCTGTCCGAGGACAGCCCAACCAGGCGCCCACATGGAGTCCCGGGCAACCACCTCCTTGAGCAATGTCACAGCCTCGAGGACGCCCGCGCCCCGCTCCCGAATCAGGGCCTTGGCCCTGAGGTAGAGGTCGTAGGCCTGGATATCGGCCGTGGGTGCCACGAGGACGCCACCGCCCTCGAGCCCCAGCGACACCTGGAGCTGATCGGAGATGGCTCTCGCGAGCTCCTCTTGCACAGCGAACACGTCATCCAGGGTTCGGTCGTAGGTCTCCGACCAGATGTGGAAGTTGTCACCCGCGTCCACGAGCTGAGCGGTGATCCGGAGTCGGTCGCCCTGCTTTCGGAGGCTCCCCTCGACGAGGTAGCGGACCCCCAGCTCACTGCCGATCTCCCGCAGGTCCTTTTCCGCGTTCCGGAACGCGAAGGAAGAGGTGCGTCCAGCCACCCGGAGCCCCCGCACCTTTGCGAGAGCGTTGAGCAGTTCTTCCGACATGCCGTCGGCGAAGTATTGCTGGTCACCAGCTTGGCTGAGGTCCGTGAAAGGTAGGACGGCGATGGCCGGTCGAAGGTCTTCAGAAAGATCGATATAGGCTCGCAGGAGAACCGAGCCAGCGTCGCCGGTTGGGCTCGGGCCGTCTGCCGTGCCCATCGCCGTACTCCGCCCCGCCCACCAGGCGCCAGTCACCATCGCCACGATCCCCAACAACGCGAGCATGCCGGACGACCAACGCTTGCCCGCCGACTCTGCGACGATGGAGTCGAGTTCCTCCGCACCCGCCTCGTCGGTGAGCCGTAGTCCCTCCGGGGTGCGTTCGTAGGCCCATGCGAGCACGACCGCTGCAGGGAATCCGAGCACGCACAGCCACACAACGAACGTGACGGTCCAGTCCGGAAGGCCCAGGCGCGGGAGTACGATGTCCACCACCTGGATCAGGCCGAAGGCAATGGCCCCGTACACGCCCATGACGCGGAAGACTTTCCGCCGCTTCAGGTCGGCGAAGAAACGCTGGTACAGAGGGGTTTTGGGCATCAACTAAGATCGACGGGCGGGTTTGGTCCCGTCAACGGCTCCGTAGGCATGGAGTGATCCTCCAGGACTCGGCACCCGGCATCGGGGTTTTTTGAGGTCGGGCCCCGAGGAACGTCGAAGGGAAACGAAGAACCCCGCCTGACCTCGGAGGATCGGACGGGACAAGCACTTTGAGGAATGGGCCTGGGTAGACTCAGACCTCCGATCTCACGCTTATCAGGCCCCTGTCAAATAGGCCAAATCCCGGCATTTTGCCTCACTTTTCTGGCAAATATGCCGGGATTCACCGGCCCAATGACGGGCCCAATCGACGCGGGACGCGCCAACGTCTTGCTTTCTTCCAAATCATCGTATATCATATACGATATGTGATTGGTTTTTCAACTGAAAGAAGGGAGCACCTGCCGCTCATGATCACCAGAGAACCCGTCAGAGCGACTGTGAAAGACCTGCTGTACCGGTGGATTCTCGAGGGTGATGCAATTCCCGGTCAGCCTCTGAAACTCTCCGACGCTGCCGCGCGACTTGGTGTGAGCGTTACTCCAATCCGCGAGGCCCTGGTGGAAATGGAAGGTGAAGGATTGGTCAGGACGGAGATGGGGAGAGGGTTCGTCGTGCGGCCCCTGAGCATCGAGGAGGCAGAGGATCTCTACCCATTGATCATGATGTTGGAGGCTCGCGCACTCCGCACGATGGACCAGCCGACGAAGGCTCGGCTCGAGGAGCTCGACAGAATCAACAAGGAGCTTGCGCTTGAGGGGCAAGATCCCGAGCAGGCCATGGCCCTCGACACCCGATGGCACGATCGACTTCTCGGGGACTCAATGGGCGATGTGACGCGGGAAGTCCTGGAGGGGTTGAAGCGCAGAGCCTACCGCTACGACTTCCAGTACATGGCGTCCACCGGCGGACGACCCAGTACGGCTCAGCACCAGCAGGTCGTCAACTCCCTTCGAGACGGGGACCGGGAAGCGGCTGTAGCGGCCCTGGAGGAGAACTGGCGATCGGGGCCCTCACTCCTCGTGCCTTGGTTGAAGGAAGTACAGGACTCCGAAAAATAAGGAAAAAACCATGAAGGCTAGACCATTCGCCACCACAGGCCTCCTGGCCGCAATTCTCTTCCAGGCCTGTTCCCCAACCGAGGCTCCCCCTGCCGGAGATCTCGATGTTGAGACTGCCCAGACCCGAATTGACCGCGTACTTGCCTCTGCGTTCCCTCCGGATGGACCCGGGGCCGCAGTAATCGCGGTCCAGAATGGCGAAGTAATGCTCCGGAAGGGGTACGGGTTGGCAGACCTGGAGCTCGGTGTTCCGATTCAGCCAGAGATGGTCTTCAGGGTCGCGTCTATCACAAAAGAGTTCACGGCCGCTCTGGTCCTCCAATTGGTGGAGGAAGGTGCTATCTCCCTGGAGGACGAGATCACCGATTTCCTACCGGACTACCCCGTGCGCGGGAATAGGGTGACCCTGAGGCACCTCCTAACGCACACATCCGGCATCCCGACATTCCAGGCGGTCCCCGGATTCCAAGACCATGTCCGCTTGGACCACACGGTTGAAGAGACCCTCGCGATCTTCGCTGGTGAACCGTTCGAGTTTCTTCCGGGAGAGCGATACTCCTACTCCAGCTCGGGCTACATTGTCCTCGGCGCTATCCTCGAACGGGTGACAGGAAAGACCTTCGAGGAACTCCTTCAGGAACGGATCTTCGGGGCCGTTGGCATGCAGAGCGCCTGTCTCGGCAGCCATGACCGAATCATCCCGAGAAGGGTCAAAGGGTACACCGTCGGACGCGAAGGCGTCATCAACTCCCCCATCGTAAGCATGACAATGGCATTCTCATCCGGGGGCCTGTTGATGTCGGTTGATGACCTGGCAGCATGGGACGAGGCCCTGTACGGGGACCGGGTCCTCGGGGGAGAAAGCAGGAAGGCGATGTGGTCGGCTCACATGCTCGAGAGCGGACAGGCAACAGAGTACGGATTGGGTTGGATGGTCACCGAATTCCTGGGCCATAAGGTTCTCATGCACGACGGAAGTATCGACGGGTTCTTGAGCACGGCCTGGCGTCTTCCAGACGATCGGATATTCGTGGCCGTTCTTACAAACTCCGACTCTCCCGAGGTGGGACCGAATGTTGCCGCGAAGGAAGTCCTGGCAACCCTCCTCGGGGTCCCTGAGAATCGGGCGATTCCTATGACCCCTGCGGTAATGGACCGGTATGTGGGGGACTACTCTCGGAGGGACGGACGAATCTGGAGGGTCGTGCAAGAAGACGGCAGACTCTATCTCGCCCCCAACGAGAGGGTGCTGTGGGAGATTCTCCCAGCGTCGGCGTCGGATTTCTTCTTCACCGATCGCTTGAACAAGTTCAACACTCTGACGTTCAAGGTCAGTGACGACGGTGTAGTGGAAGGTCTGGTGGTGGCTTTCGACACGGGGGGTCAGATCAGCGCTGACAAATCCGTTCAGGAGGACTCAGGATAATCGGATTACCTGATTCCTTCCCTGAACGCCCAACGAAGAGCCCCGCCCAGACTAGTAAGTCCAAGCGGGGCAACAACCTTCTATGAGGTCGTATCCGTCAAGTCCACGTGCGTAGTGCGCACGAGCCTGGTTCGAATCGTCGTCAGTCGTTCGATCCGTTTGTCCTCTCTTGACCGGTGGCTTCGGTCGTAGGTGTCGGGCCTCGTCGTGAGGCCTCGGACGACCTTCTATCCGTGCCGGCTCTCCCGACGTGCTGTCCGGTCACCCGATGCTGCGTCCGCCGCGAGGCGTCTGTTGAAGCCAGGTGAAGGAGCGGACCCCATCTCTCTGAAGCGGGCCTCCTGGGAGGACCCCGGTTGCATACGTCGGGCCGCTCCTCCGGTCGTCTTTCCTTGTTCGTTCGGTCAGGTCTTGAGTGTCGCTCCTTCGGGGATTGCACCCGTCTCGAGATAGCGCCATAGCTCGATGAGGAGACGCCGGGCGAGGGCGACGATGCC
>JBDHCH010000277.1:0-5054 GCA_039592115.1 Gemmatimonadota bacterium
AGGCGCCCAGCGTGGCTTTCGACCGTCGAAAGGGGGAAATGGGGAATCTCCTCATAGGGGAGCACCACCTCCGCCTGGATTCGCTCGGCCAGTCCTCCCAGCCCCGTACCCATCACGATCCCCACCCGAGGCTCCATGGGCGTGCGGCGGCGGACGGCCTCCACCGCTTCCTGGAGCCGGCCCATCGTCTCCGTCCGACCTTTCAACCCTTTGACCATGCGAAACCCTCACCTGCGTTCACGACCGGGAACCGGATAGCCGCCCCAGTTCCCTCCTCGGTTCCACCGACTACGCCTCTCCCTCTCCTCCAGTGCCTTTCTCCGGCTCCGACGCATCCTCAGAATCCTCCTCTTCCCCAGCCTCCTCCGGTTTTCCCACCCATCTCTCCACGAGTTCGCTACTTCCCCTGCCTTGTTTCAGAAGGGAGGAGAACCAAACGGGTTCTGGTCCCCCGGAGGCATCCTCTCCGACTTCGGGTCCGAGGACCTCATCGACGGTGCGACCGAGCTCCGCATCCTCCGTTCGCAATCCCGGGTCTTCGCCGCCCTCGAAACCCTCAGGGTCAACGGATACGTCCTCCGGCGGTTCCTCCGGATCGGGGTCCGCGTCAGCCGCAACCGGTGGATCAAAAACCCCCACCGGCACGATATCGTTGAACTCCCCTTCGGGAGGCTCATCGCCGGCCATGGCCCCCCAACCCTCCGTGGGCGTGCCTTCGATCTCCTCTCCGTCATCCTGGGCATCGAAACTGATGGTCGGTTCATACGCCTCGGAAACGAGGCCGCCGGCTAGGCCACCCTCGACACTCCCCTGGGCGGCCTCAGTCTCTCTGTCCGTTTTCCAGCCCCGCAGGTTCAGCTCCAGCGGGATCTCCTCCAGGGGCCTGCGGGCTTCCTCGACCTCCACCGAGTCCAACTCTCTTTCCAGCAGGGTCCGGAATCCCTTGATGAACTTCCGACGGTTTCGCTCGAGCTCCTCCAACACTCGCTTCCGCTCCTTGAGCAGCCCCTCGGCTTCCAGGATCGTGGAATCGATCTCCCCCGCGATCTCCTTCCGAATCAAGTCAGCCTCTCGGCGGGCCTGATCCCTGACCGAGGCGGCTTCCCGAATGGCTTCGTCCCGAAGGGATGAAGCTTCTCTATGGGCCTCTCCCCGAAGGGATTCGGTCTCTCTCGTGACCTGCTCCCGGATGGAGTCCGCGTCCCGGACAGCCTGGTCCCTGAGGGAATCCGCCTCTCGTTTGCTCTGGTCCTGAACCTCCTCCCTGAGTTTCTGAGCCGTTACGAGAGCTTCCTGGACGGCGTTCTCCCGCCCTTCCATCGCCTCCATCTGGGAAACGAGACGCTGAGTCTTCTCGGTCAGGGCAAGATTCTCGATGACCAGGGCCTCCAGGCGGTCCTCCACGATTTTCAGAAAGGAATCCACCTCAGAAGGATCGTACCCCCGCATCGTGCGACGGAAATCCCCCTTCTTCTTCCTGACATCCAACGGAGTCAGATCATTCATCGCGGGCGCTCACCGAAAAGGGCTGTCCCAATCCTGACCATGGTGCTCCCCTCTTCCACAGCCAGCTCGAAATCGTTCGTCATACCCATGGAGAGCTCGGTACCGTGATACCCCGGAACCTTCTGGGTCATCTCCTGGACACGGCGGAGCTCTCCGAACGTCCTTCTGAGAACCTTCTCATCTTCCACGAATGGGGCCATGGTCATGAGGCCCCGCACATCCAGTCCCGGGAATTCGAGGAGGGCGTGAACGGCCTCCACAGCCTCTCGGGGATCGAAGCCGCTCTTCGCGGCCTCCCCGGACACATTGACCTGAACCAGGACCGGAGTCACCTGACCGGCCTCCTGAGAGAAGGACGCGATCCGCCGCCCCAGCTTGAGTGTGTCCACCGAATGGACCAGGTCAGCCAACCCCACGACCGATCCGGCTTTTCGGCTTTGGAGATGCCCCACCATATGCCAGGTGGCGGCCGCCCCTCCCAGAGCCGCCACCTTCTCTTCCAACTCTTCCAGGCGGTTCTCTCCCAGGTCCGTCAGCCCCACCGAGAGAGCCGCCGTGAGGGCTTCCAGAGGGTGAGCCTTGGTGACCGCAACCAGCGTCACCTCTCCCTCGCCTCTTCCAGCCCTTCTTGCCGCACCCTCTATGGCATCCCGAATACGGGGCAAATTCTCTGAAAGCCGCGGTCCATACATAGAATAGTATTTTAGTGCCTGACGGCCTTTTCCGGTAATCCAGGAGCCTGCCCCGGTAATGGGGCGAGCCGCATTACTTGCGCCACGGGACCAACATGGCCTTGGGACAAAGAGAACGGCCCCGCCGGGGGTGCCGGCGAGGCCATTCTCGAAAACTGATGATTCCGATTCGCCAGCTTCTACCTCGTGGTGAAGTGAATCGGAAGAGAAATCCACACCTTGACCCGCTTTTCCCGATTCAGGGCAGGAGTGAATTCGATGATGTCTGCAACCTTCAAAGCCGCGTCGTCGAGCGCTTTGTGCCCGGAGCTTTCCTGAACGAGGCGGTTGATGACCTTCCCCTGCTCATCGATGAAGAACCATACATTCACGGTCCCCCCGATCCCAGCATCCCGAAGCAGTGGCGGATACTCCCGCTCCATGGCCCGGGAGACCTCGGCCCTGTTCTTCACACCAGGCCGCACTGTCATGGGCGTGAAGACAGGGGCGGCGGAAATATCCGTCGTCGCGACCTCGGTCGGCGGTGGTGGAAGCTCCTCCACCGGGTTGTCCTCGAAGGTCGTGGGCGCGATGGTGATGTCCTCATCGATGTCCGCCGACGCGATGACCGGAGTCGCCGGGCGGGCGATGGCCTCGGGTGGCGGCGGGATCTCGATCTCAGGCGGGAGCTCGATGGCCTCCAACTCGTCAGCCGAATAGGACACGTCTTCGGCCGTCATCTCCGGCCAGAAGTTGAAGACGCAGAAGTGGGCAACGGTCGCCACGATCATGGAGCCCCAGAACCAGGTTCCAAACGACCGCTTGAATCGGTCGTTGGCCGTGAGGCGCTGCTCTGCCGTCATTCCTTGCTCGCTCATCTTCTTGCCCTCGTCGTCTGGCGCTCGAGCTCTGTGGCAAAGACCACACGAACAACTCCAGCGGAAACCAATTCTTTCTGCACTGCATCAATGGAGGAATACGGCGTATCCCTATCGGCTCTTACCGAAATAACCAGGTGACGTTCCGAAGCCGCATAAAGGGGCCCCACCAAACCTGAGACCTCCTCCATGGCGATCTCCTGGTCATTGATCCAGACGCTGCCGTCCTGCTCAACCCAGATGTTCAAGATGTTCTTGACCTTCTCGTCGATCTTCTCGGCAGCCGCAGCCTGGGCCCAATCGATGGGCCGGTTCTTGTCACTCTGGAAGACCGTCGTGACCATGAAGAAGATGAGAAGGAGAAATGCGATGTCAGCCAGGGAGGAAGTGGGAATCTCCTGGGAGGCCTTCGACTTCCGATTGAACCCGCCGGATTTGATGGGCATAGTCTCTATTCCTCCAGAACCTGCAGCGAGATCCGCTCGGCTCCGGCGGACTGCAGTGCATCAAGGACATCGATCATGAAACGGTGGGGCGCATCGGGGTGCGTTTTCACCGCAGCGATGAGATTGGGATTCGAAGTGACCTCCTGTCGCCAGAGAGCCTCTACCGCCTCAGGCCGCATCTGTTGGATGGAGGTGCTCTCACCCCGTTTCACCTCAACGATCCCGTTCGGCTGGATGATCAGGTGGAGGATGTTGCTCTGACTCACCGCGACCGTCTCCCCCTGCTCCGGGAGCACCACGCCCAACCCCTTGTCTTTGGGGAAGACCGTGGTCACCAGGAAGAAGATGAGGAGAAGGAAGGCGATATCGGCAGTGGACGACGTGGGGATCTCGTCGCTTACCCTCTTCTTTTTGTTGTTCAGGACGGCCATTTCGGTTTCCCTGTTGCCCTTCTGGTTCTCTACAAAGGCTCCCGGAGGAATGTTCCCAAATCGGGAGGTGGGGCCCGTACGGTCTACTCCGTGGCGTCACCCTTGGCGACAGCCGAGGACCTGGAGCCGACACCGGAGAGCTCCCTACGCACATACTGCTTCTTGACGATGTTGAGCTTCCCTTCCTTCTCCATATCCCAGGCGAGATTCAGGATCTGCTGGGTCCCCTGCTCCATGTCCAGGATCAGGGAGTCGATCCGCGTCACGAAATAGTTGTACGCGATGTTGACCGGAATGGCGATGGTGAGACCAGTGGCCGTCGTGAGCAGCGCCACCTTGATCCCGCCGGCCACCAAGGCCGGATCCACGTCCCCTGCGGCCTCGATGGAGGCGAAGGCCAGAATCATCCCGGCCACCGTGCCCAGGAAGCCCATAAGGGGTGCAACGTTCGCCACTGTGGCCAGGACCACCAAACCCCGCTCGAGGAAGCTGAGCTCAATGGCGCCGGTCGTGGTCACCGCTTGTTCCACTTCGCCCTCGTTCACGCTCACCCTTCTGATCCGCTTCAGGCCGGCAAGCAGAATGGCGGCAGCAGGCCCGGGAGTGGCGGCAGCGATGCCAGCGGCCTCCTCGAGTCGCCCGGCGCGAGCAGCCTCCTCGACCTCGGCGAGGACGCGTTTCGTATGCCGGTGGGCCAACCAGAGGGTCCAGATCTTCGCGATAACCACGCCAAGGGCGATGAGGGAGCAGAGTACCAGGGGGTACATCATCGCTCCGCCATCGGCAAACAGCGTAAGCAGTTCGTATTGCGAGCCGCCCAAGAGGAACTCCTTTTTTTCCAACGTCCTGCGGTCAGGACATCAGCTTCGGAATGAACCGGGGCAATCTATGGATTCGCCCGGGATCATGTCAACGCATGACGGGTCTCGGGGACCGCCATTTCCGTCCCCCGACTAGGGGCCCCTCCCGGAGAGGACCTCCCGGAGTCGGTTCTCGTCCACGCCGACCTCGATTCGGCCCCCTCTCGCAATTGATATACGTGAGGTTTCCTCACTTACTACAACCACCGTCGCATCGGTCTCCTCGCTGAGCCCCAAAGCGGCCCTGTGCCGGGTGCCCAAG
>JBDHCH010000278.1:0-5051 GCA_039592115.1 Gemmatimonadota bacterium
GCCGGCGACCGTCCACGGGCACCGCACGCAGGTTTCTGGAGGCCGAATGGGCCGCGAAGGATACCTCGGAGAGTTCGAACAGATGCTCCTATTGGCGGCGTTGCGCCTTGGCGATGACGCCTACGGCGTGGCCCTCATCAAGGAGCTCGAGATCACCGTGGGTCGCAGGGTTTCCCGGGGTTCGGTCTACGTGACTCTGGACCGCCTGGAGGAGAAGGGATGTGTGTCCTCCAGCCTTTCCTCGGCTCGGGCCGAGCGCGGAGGACGCCCCCGGCGGATTGTGAAGGTCACCCCTGAAGGTGTGGCCCAACTCCGTCGCTCCAAGGACGCTCTCCAGGCCCTCTGGGAGGGCGTGGAGATCCTGAACGCGCCATGAGTCGCCGGCACACCGCTCCCGAGATCCCGACCCGGATCCTCAACGCCGTCCTCCGCGGCCGGTATGCGGATACCGTCCTGGGGGACCTGGAGGAAGAGTTCCTGGAAAGGGCCGAGGCTACCCCCCTGCGAGCCAGGCTGACCTACTGGCGGGACGCCTCCAGCATCGTCTTCCGGTGCCTGATAGAAAAGAGGCGGCGAGAGCGCCGACGCCGCCGTCACCAAAACGGATCCGATCACATCATGGACCAGCTCCTGCTGAACGTCCGATATGCCCTCCGCCGCCTCTTGAAGGCGCCCTTTTTCACTCTGGTTGCGATCCTCTCCATGGCCCTCGGCATCGGCGCCAACACCGCCGTGATCAGCCTGGCCAATGCCGTCCTCATTCGGGACCTGCCGTTCGAGAATGCGGGTGAGTTGGTGGATCTCTATACCGAGAACCCCGGTATGGCGCACTCCCCCTCCTCCTTTCTGGACTATCTCGACCTGCGGGAAGGTACGACGGAGTTGTTCTCCGAGATCGGCGGCGCCAACATCGCCCTTGGCCAGACCGAGCAGGACGGCAGGGTGGTTTCCCTCTTGGGGGAGTTGGTGACGGGGAGCTACTTCCCGCTCCTCGGCGTGGACGCGGCACTCGGAAGAACCCTGCTTCCGGAAGACGACGTCATGCGCGGTGGCCACTTCGTGGTGATGCTCGGGCATGCGTATTGGCAGTCGGCCTACGGAGGCGAACCGGGCGTCCTGGGCAGGTCCATCCGGATCAACGGTGAATCGTACGAGATCGTCGGCGTGGCTCCCGAAGATTATACGGGCTCCATCCGGGGGCTCCGGGCCGACTTCTTCGCCTCAATCCAGATGATCAACGTGATCACCGGACCCGACTCTGACCAGCTCGCCTTTCGGAACCTCAACGTCCTCTTTGCCAAGGCACGACTGCGGCCGGGTGTCAGCCTCCAGCGGGTGGAGGGCACCCTGGCGAGCATCGCCGACCACCTTCGGCGAACGTACCCGACCGACTGGGACGACTCCAGGGCATTCCGTGCAATCCCCACCGGGAGTGTCGTGGTGAACCCGTCCATCGACCCGATCATCATCTCCGGCATCCTCCTGGCGGCCGGTGTCGTCGGTCTCGTCCTCCTCATCGCTTGCGCCAACCTGGCCAGCTTCCTCCTCGCCAGGGCCACGGATCAGCGTAGGGAGATCGCCATGCGCCTCGCGTTGGGCGCTTCCCGAGGGAGGCTGATCAGGCAACTCCTGACCGAGACCATGGTCTTGGCTTTCCTCGGGGGGGTGGCCGGCTTGGCGCTGGGCACCTGGCTGGTCGGCCTCCTTCCCGACCTCGAGCTTCCGTTTCCGGTGGAGATCGGTCTGGACCTCGGATTGGACTGGACCGTCCTCGGGCTGACTGCGGGTGTGACCCTCCTCGCGGGTCTCTTTTTCGGCCTGTTGCCGGCTCTCCAGGCCACCAGGCTCGACCTGGCCCCCACATTGAAGGACGAGACCCCGGGCGGTGGGGGCCGGCGAAACCGCTCCCTCAGAAGCTTCCTTGTCGTGGGTCAGATGGCCGCCACCATCGTACTTCTGGTGTCGGCAAGTCTCTTCATGAGGAGCCTACAATCGCGCAGAGGGACGGATCCTGGATTCGGACACGATCCCGCCGCCATCGTCCACTTCAACCTTCGGGGCCGTACCGATGCGGCCAACGGAAGACTGGTCCTCCGGAGAATCGCAGAAAGGGTATCCGCACTCCCGAGCGTGCGGTCTGTAGGCCTCGCCGACAACCTGCCCCTGAATCCTCTGCGAAGATGGACCTGGGACATTACCGTGGATGGAGTGGATCCACCCCCGGGCAGAACCGCACACGAGATCGACCAGAGCATCGTGGATCCAGGGTTCTTCGAGAGCATGGGGATTCCCATCGTCGAGGGGCGGAACTTCCTGCCCTCGGACCAACCCGGCGGTCAGAGGGTCGCCATCATCAACGAAGTCATGGCAGAGCGGTTCTGGCCCGGAGAGAACCCCATCGGTCGAGTGTTCCGCCGGGAGGGGAGAGGGGAGTTTGTCGTCGTGGGGGTGGCGCAGTCCACGAAGGTCAGGACCCTGGGAGAATCTCCCATACCCGTCATCCATATTCCCTACAGCCAGTGGTTCAGCTCCTGGACCTTCCTCGTCGCCCGCACCTCGGCCCCGGCCAGAGACCTTCTTACGGGGATGGCCGAGATCATCAGAGACGAAGATCCCGGAGCGGTACTGGTCAGCACCCAAACGATCGAAGAGCATCTAGGCGCCATGCTACTCCCCGACCGCCTGGGATCCATCTTTCTCGCAGCCTTCGCCGCAGTGGCCCTCATCCTCGCCACCATCGGCCTCTGTGGGGTGGTGAGCTACGCCGTGGCCTCCCGGTCGCAGGAGATGGGGATTCGTATGACCCTGGGCGCTGGGCCCGGCAGGATCGTCAGGATCATGCTCGGAGGAGGGATGAAGCTCGTAGTTGTTGGCTCAGTGCTGGGGTTGGTCCTGGCCTTCCTGGTCAGTAGCGCCCTTCACGGGTTCTTGCTGGGCGTGGCGGTCCTGGATCCCGTTGCGTTCGTTGCGGTTCCGGGGGCGCTCCTGTGTGTCGCTCTCCTCGCGGCTTACGTTCCGGCCCGGCGGGCCATTCGAGCAGACCCTGCCAGGACCCTGCGGCAGGAGTAGGGGTCCCCACCACCCTGACCTCCTCCCAGGTGAGGCCACGGAGGGAGCCGAGAACGGATCTCCGAGGGCCACACTCAGTAGGAACGCCGAGTGGGGCGAGGGTTTCCGAACCGGGCCTGGGTAGACTCCCTTCCAACCTTCCTGGAAGACCGCCTTGATATCATCGAGGGACTGAGTCTCAGCCTCCCAGGGATATCAAGTTGAGTTCCGGTTCCCGTAGTCGGCCTCGGTTCAGAGCCCGTGGGTTCCCCTCCTCGTTCAACGGGCTTGGACTCTTGCGAACACCGGCAGGTGGTCCGAGCCGACATCCTCCCCTACCCACGCTTCCAGCACCCTCCAGTCGCTATTCACAAGGATGTGGTCGATTCGGGCTCTGATCCACCCGTTCAGTCGGGTCCCCCCTAATCCCCACCCAGCCACGGAGAAGGCATTCTGCCACAGTCTCCAGGCCTGCCGGTAGAAGCGACTCTCCGGTGGCGTGTTGAAGTCGCCCAAGACGATCTGGGGGCCAGGAATGCCCTCGGTCCAGGCGGCCGCCCGCTTCAGCTCGATTCCCCGTAAGAACGATTTTTCCGACACCTTTGGGATGCCGGCCCTGAGCTGACCGCTTCTCACCAGCTCGAAGCCCGCTCGGGGAGTCTCGAGGTGCACGTTGGTCACGCGGATCGGGAGACCATTCAGGTCCAGCGTGTAGGTGACCACCACCCCAGACCCTCCGGCGAACTCCAGGGCATCCCGCTCCATCTCCATGACTTCGAGGATGGAAAAGCGGGACACCAGACACACGCCACTCCGACTGTCGACGTTCCAGAAGGGGTATTGCCTCAACTCCACTACCAGACCGGACCCGCACTCCTGGAGGGCCAGGATGTCCGGATCCCAGTCTGCCAGAAGGTTCAGTGGGCTGCGCAACAGCGTGTTTCCACCCCGGGCGTTCAGGGTGATGACTGTCAGCTCCGGCTCCGGGCCACCCTCCGCCACCGGCCACCAAAGGCCAGTACGGAAGCCCATGACGGGCCCAAGGAGGATGAGTCCCGCCAGGAAAACCATCGGAGTCAGCTGGCGGTCCCAGACGAGTGCCAGAGGAATCAGGAGAGAGAGGGGAAGGAGAAAGACCCAACGAGGGCCAAAGAGGAGAACGGTGGCGGGCCACCAAACATCGCTCAGGCCCCAGAGGAGCCCCGCAGCGATGACAGACGATCCTAGAAAGGCCAGGGATGCAGCCCATATGACCCGATGGAGCCACCAAGGGGAGGCTGGGCGCCCCAGGTTCAGGAGCCACTGCAGCAGCCGGCGGGTCCGGCGGGGATCAACAGGCGTTCGGCAAACGGGACAACGGGCCTTCCGACAGAGCCTTAGACCCCCGGCCAGGCGCACGGCGTGTTTCCCCTTGGAGCAGCGAACGACCACGTCCCTTCGATTCACCCTTGGAGGCATGGGCTTAGAATAAGCCTCGGGGTAAGGAAGGCAACAATCCCGGACGGCGCTTTTGCCCCTGGCGGAGATTTCAGCGCCGACTCAGGGGGTTGCCGGAATGGTAGAATCGACGGGGCCCCAAGTCTGCCAGAACCGAAGAATCCGCCCGGACCGACAAGTCCAATCGGGAAAAGCACTTTGCGGATTGAGCCTGGCAGACTCAGACCTCCGACCTCACGCTCATCAGGCCCCAGCCGAAGAGGGCAGATCCCAGCATGATGCAGTGATGCTCACTGTTAGAAGGCACGATCTGCCGCCGCCTCCGGCCGGCTAGGCCGGATTCCGTCTGTATTCACCGGCCCGATTCCCTCCCTATGGCGGTTCGGAACGCGGAGCCGCCTCGATCTCGTTCGGCGGGCCCGAGGATTCGCTGACGCTCGGGGCCCAGCGTGTTTGAGAGACCGATTCCGAGGGGCTCCATATCCTGCCCCTCTCTCAATTCGATCATCGTTGCTATCGGGCCCAATCGGACGTACAAATGACATCGGGCCTCAGAATACACGCAA
>JBDHCH010000279.1:0-8883 GCA_039592115.1 Gemmatimonadota bacterium
ACATCCATATCTCTACCCTGGACGTCACTTCGCGCATACCATGACGTAGGGATGGATGGTCGCCCCTGACCCGGCGGTGGTGCCGATCTCCCTCCCCTTCTCCCAGGAGCCCGGCCATGCCCAGGACCGCCCCATCAGAGCCCTCCCGGGCGAGCCTGCGACCGCCCGCGATCCGGCCGTCAGTGATTGCCCTGGCCTTGGCCGCGTCCGCCCCAATCCTGACAAGCTGTTTCCTCCCCCGGGCTTCCGGCGGCCAAGGCGGCATGCGGGACATCCAGATCGACGAGATCCGCGCCTCTCGGGAGGAGAACCTCATGGATCTCATCGAGCGGGTGCGCCCTAGCTGGCTCTATTTCCATGAACTGAGAGATCCGGGTGATCCCAACGAGACGGCCGGTCCCCTGGTCATGATCAACGACGTCCCCCCTCGCCCTCTCTTCACCCTCCAATACCTCCCCCTTGAGGGGGTCCAGGAGATCCGGTACCTCACCCGGACCTTCGCCCGGAACCGTTACCGGGTGGAGTCTCCTGCGGGGGTGATTCTCGTCATCACCCGCCCCGTGGTGGGCCCCGGTGAAGAGGTTAAACCGGACACCGGGCAGGTTTCCCTCCTCCCCGGCCTTTCTTAATCGGCGTCCCCCACCGAAACTGTTCTGACCAACAATTCAACGGCGGTCCATCCCGGAGCGACCCATGTACACCTTCCGACCTCGACGTCTCCGAGAGGCAACCTCGTCAGTTCAGGCGTTGCTTCTCCCGTCCGTGCTCCTCTTCCTGATACTCGCCCCTCCACTCACCGGCCAGGGCCAGGACGGCCCCACCACCTCACCCCGCCCCCTTGAAGTGAACGACATGTTCCAGATCAAGAGGGTGGGAAGCCCCGTTGTGAGCCCGGACGGAGAGTGGGTCGCCTACACGGTGAGCACACCATCCTCCCCGTCCAAGCGGGGCGGCACCCAGATCTGGATGGTCTCCACTTCGGGCGAGGGTGATCCCATCCCCATGACGGCCGAGGGCTATTCCGCGTCCAATCCGAAGTGGAGCCCCGATGGGAAATACCTGTCATTCATGGCGACCCGAGGCGACAGCGCAAAGGCCCAGGTCTGGGCCCTGGACCGACGCATGGGCGAAGGCCAGGAGCTCACCAAGCAGAAGTGGGGCATCAACGGGTTCGAATGGTCCCCTGACGGCTCGAAGATCCTCCTCACCATCCGAGATCCGGATCCCATCGACACCCTGCCCGCCCACAAGAAGCCCAAGAGCACTCCGCCTTGGGAGATCGACCGGCTTCAGTTCAAGCGGGACCGGGTGGGCTACATCACGGGGAACCGTCACACCCACCTGTATGTGTTCGACGTGGCTACGAAGAACACCACCCAGATCACGTCGGGCGACTACGACGCGGGGTCTCCGGCCTGGAGCCCAGACGGCACCAGGGTCGCATTCGTGGCCAACCGGACCGAGAACGCCGACGGGAACGCCAACTCCGACATCTGGGTGGTGTCAGCCGACAACACCGACAAGGGTGCGAGCCTGATCCAGGTGACCAACAACCAGGGCTCCGACAGCTCCCCGGCTTGGAGCCCAGACGGGGAGTGGATCGCCCACGTCACCTCCCGGGAGCCTGAGATCATCTGGTACGATGTCTCCGAGCTGGCGGTAGCGAAGGCCGACGGGAGCGGGGACCTTCGGATCCTCACCGAAGAGCTGGATCGAAACGTCAGCTCCCCGAAGTACTCCGAGGACGGGCGTCACATCTTCGTACGACTCGAGGACTCGGCGGAGAATCACTTGGGCCGGGTGAGGGTCCGGGACGGTCGAATCGACCGCCCCATCAGCGGAAAGCTCAGCATGGGCGGATTCGACCTGGGCCCCAACAACCAGGTGTATGCATCGGTGGCCCGGACAGACCTTCCCGGCGAGATCTTCGCCGCCGATGACGGGGAACTCGCACAGCTCACGAAGGTCAACGAGGCCTTCCTGAAGAGGGTCCGCCTGGGTCGGGTCTTCGACGCCACCTTCCCCAGCGCGGATGGCACCGAGGTCGAGGGCATCCTCTACCTGCCTCCCGGCCATCAGGAGGGAATGAAGTACCCCACCATCCTCCGGATCCACGGCGGCCCCGTTTCACAGTACTCCCACTCCTTCAACTTCGAGGCCCACCTCTTCGCCGCCAACGGCTACGTGGTGGTCACCACCAACCCCAGGGGCTCCTCAGGGTACGGTCAGGAGTTCAGCCGCGCCCTTTGGGCCGACTGGGGCGGTCCCGACTTCCAGGACGTCATGGCAGGTGTGGACTACGCCATCGAGCAGGGATGGGCGGATCCGGACAAACTGGGTGTCGGGGGCTGGTCTTACGGAGGCATACTCACAGATCACGTCATCACCAAGACCGACCGCTTCAAGGCCGCCATCACCGGGGCCAGCGAGTTCCTGTACGTGAGCAACTACGGCCACGACCACTACCAGCTCCAGTGGGAGAAGGAGTTGGGGCTCCCCTGGGAGAACCGGGAGGCCTGGGAGCGGATCAGCCCGTTCAACGACGTGGACAAGATCAACACCCCCACCCTGGTCATGGGAGGCGAGAAGGATTGGAACGTCCCGATCAACAACGGGGAGCAGCTCTACCAGGCCCTGAAACGGATGGGGAAGGAAACTCAATTGGTGGTCTACCCAGGCCAGGGCCATGGCCTGGCTGTGCCAGCCTACCAGGTCGATCGATTGGAAAGATACCTGGCCTGGTACGACAAGTACGTGAAGGATCTCAGAGAACCCGTTGCCGAGGAAGGGAGGTAGAGATGAGGACCTCCGCGAAGGTTTCGAGACGCCTGGCCACCCTGACTCGCTCAGCCATTCCATCGCCCCGGGCGGGCCGTTTCATTTTCGGTGGGGGGCCCGCAGTCCTGACCGCCCTCCTACTCCTCACCCCCACCCTCTTCGCCCAGGACGTCCCCCGACCCCTGACCATCGAGGATCAGTTCGCCATCAAGCGGGTGGGGAGCCCTCAGATCTCCCCCGACGGGGAGTGGGTGGCCTTCACCGTCAGCACCACCGATCTGAAAAAGGAGCGGACGAGGACCCAGATCTGGATGGTTGATGCGGACGGGGGTGATCCGTTTCCCGTGACCATGTCCAGCGAGTCCATCTCGGGGCCCAAGTGGAGTCCCGACGGGAAGTGCCTCTCCTTCCTCACCTCGAGGGGGGAGAACGCGAAGACCCAGGTCTGGGTCCTGGATCGCCGTGGCGGCGAGGCCCAGCAGCTCACCGAAATCGAGAACGGCGCCGGCAGCTACGAGTGGTCCCCCGACGCCTCCAAGCTGGTGATGGCAATCCGGGACCGGGACACCACGTCAGCCGCCGGCGACACCGCCCGGGGCGGTCGCTCCCGGACCCGGGATCCCTGGGTCATCGACCGGCTCCAGTTCAAGCGGGACGGGCGGGGATATCTCACCGACACCCTCCGGACCCACCTTTACGTCTACGACATCGCATCCAAGAAGCTCACCCAGATCACCTCCGGTCGGTGGGATGAGGGGAGCCCGGCCTGGAGCCCCGACGGCACCAGGATCGCGTTCGTCAGCAATCGCACCGAGGATCCCGACGCCAATTCGAACTCGGACATCTGGGTCGTTGCAGCCGACAATACCGATAAGGGCGCCACCCTCCTCAGGATCACCGCATACGAGGGGGGCGACGGTAGCCCCACATGGTCGCCGGACGGAGAGCAGATCGCCTACACCACCGGCACCCACACGATGGAGTTCAACAACCACGCGGTTCGGCACCTGGCCGTCACGCCGTCCGATGGGTCCGGGGAGAGGCGGATCCTCACCGAGGCGCTGGACCGGAGCGTGGGAAGTCCGGAATTCACTCCGGACGGAGAGAACATCGTGTTCTCCATCCAGGAGTCGGGGGAAGGGCACGTGGGGCAGGTGAACCTGGCCTCCGTCGAGATCACCCGGATCCTGGACGGGACGGGGAGGTCTCAGCGGGATCCTACGACCGGGGCCCTGACGGGGAGATCGCCACTATTATCTCCACCCACCACACGCCCGGGGAGCTCTTCATCCAGCGGCCCGGCGGCGAGCCCGTCCGTCTTTCCCAGGTGAACGACTCCCTCATGGCCACGCTGGAACTGGCCGAGGTCCGGAACATCCACGTCACCTCCGCCGACGGCACCGAGATCGAGGGGTGGGTCTACTTCCCTCCGGGGTTCGAGGAGGGCACTACGTACCCCACCATCCTCCGTATCCACGGCGGCCCCGCAGGGATGTACGGAGTGGGATTCGCCTTCGAGCCCCAGCTCCTGGCTGCCAATGGGTACCTGGTGGTCCGGACCAACCCCAGGGGATCATCCGGGTACGGCTTCGACTTCACACGGGCCATTCGGCAGAGGTGGGGGACCCTGGACCTCCAGGACGTCCTGGCCGGGGTGGACCACGTCATCGAAGAAGGGTGGGCCGACCCGGACCGCCTGGGTGTCGGCGGCTGGTCCTACGGCGGAATCCTCACCAACTACGCCATCACACGAACGAACCGCTTCAAGGCCGCCACATCCGGGGCCAGCATGGGCATTATGGTGGCCAACTACGGACACGACCACTACCAACTCTGGTACGACCGGGAGTGGGGACTTCCTTGGGAGAACCGGGAGGTGTGGGAAGAGCAGTCTCCGTTCAACGACATCGGCAACGTCACAACGCCGACGCTCTTCCTGGGAGGGGAGTCGGACTGGAACGTGCCCATCCTCAACTCGGAGCAGATGTACCAGGCCCTGAAGCGGCGGGGGATCGACACTCGGCTCGTGGTCTACCCGGGCCAACCCCACGGCCTCCGAGTCCCATCGTACAATGTCCATAGGTACAAGGAGTACCTGGCCTGGTACGACAAGTACCTGAAGGGAGAGGGGAACGCCGACGGGCGGTAGAGCCCGAACGGCATCCGCAACGCCGATGAAAAGGGAGGGCCAGGATTCCATGAGCCCCGGGACCGGGGAGGCGGAGACGTCGCCACGGCCCCGGGGTTCCATCCGTTCCCTTCTGAGGGGCAACGTCGGCGCTTTGGCGGGGACATCGTTCCTGAACGACACCGCCAGCGAGATGGCCTACCCCCTCCTCCCACTCTTCCTGGTGGGGACGTTGGGGGCCGGCCCCGCCTTCCTCGGCATCATCGAGGGTATCGCCGAGAGCACAGCCGCCTTGGCGAAGCTCGGCGGCGGCTTCCTCTCCGATAAGGTCCGGCGCCGGAAGATCCTGGTTGTCTGGGGGTACGGGGCCGCCTCGCTGGTTCGGCCGCTCCTGGCCATGGCTGCCGCACCGTGGCATGTCCTCGCGGTCCGTTTCACGGACCGGATCGGGAAGGGCGTCCGATCCGCGCCCCGGGACGCCCTCCTCGTCGACTCGGTCCCGGCGGACAAGAAAGGGACCGCCTTCGGCCTGCACCGGGCAGCCGACCACGCCGGGTCGGTCCTGGGCCCGTTGTTGGCTGCGGGCCTCCTGTTCCTCTTGCCCGGAAACCTCCGACTCGTCTTCGCCCTCACTGCCATCCCTGGAATCTTGACCGTCTTGATCCTGATTCGTGGCGTGCGAGAGGTGGCGCCTGACCCCGATTCACCCTTTTCCCCTGCGAGGTCCGGAGCCGACTCCGGGACCGGCCATCGCCCAGGTATTTCCGGTGGCGCGACCCCCGATACCGCCGGCCACCCCTCCTCCACCCTCCGGTCCCTAGGGCCCGCCTTCCCCCGCTACCTCTTCGTCCTCCTCCTCTTCACCCTCGGCAATGCCTCCGATGCGTTCCTCCTCCTCCGGGCCCAGGATCTGGGCGTGCCCGTTGCGGCCTTACCGCTCCTCTGGGGCGCGTTTCATGTGAGCAAGATGGTCTGGAACCTCGCGGGTGGAATGTTGGCTGACCGGTTCCAGCCTCTTCCCCTGATCCTGGCCGGATGGCTCCTCTACGCCGGAGTCTACGGCGGGTTCGCAGTGGCCTCGGCGGCCTGGCAGATCTGGGCCCTGTTTGGAGTGTACGGCCTCTTCTATGGCCTGACCGAGTCGCCGGAAAAGGCCCTGGTGGCCGACCTGGCCCCGTCTCATCTGAGGGGCCGGGCCTTCGGCGTGTTCCACTTCGCTGTGGGCCTTGGGGCTCTTCCCGCGAGTCTTATCTTTGGGATCTTGTGGCAATGGAGAGGGGCTCAGGCGGCATTCGTGGTGGGCGCGGGCCTTGCCCTGCTGGCCGCCTCCCTTCTTCCCCTGGCGCTCTGGGGGCGGAAAAGAGGGACCAGGCGGGGTTGAGCAATCAGACGAGGAACGGGACGTTGGTCCCATCTGAGCGAGGAATTGGCGAGATGCGCACGAACTCGGTCATCGGCACGCTCCTGATCGCGGTCTTCGGTACGGTTCCCCAAGGCGTCGCAGCGGCGGCGATCCCAAGCCTGGACACAGGTGCCCCGGTCCCCTGGGGCGCCTACGGCCACGGCATCGCCAGCAGGGCTGCCCTCCGCCATCTCCCTGCCGGGATGCCTGCTTTCTTCCGGCGTGCCGAAGCCCAGCTGATCTACCTTGGGCCCGAACCCGACCGTTGGCGTTCCCGGGAGTTAAAGGAGATGGACGACGCCTGGGAGTTCGACCACTACATCGACCTGGAAAACGTCCCGGAAGGGGCTCTGGATGCGGCGGACCGCTACGAGTTCATTGCGGCGCTCTACGCGGCGGGAATCGAACGTCCCCAGCAGTTCGTGGGGTTTCTCCCCTGGCGAATCCTGGAGGTCTACCAGCGGATCAAGACCGAGTTCGCCATCTGGCGGAATATGGAGGGTGACCCGGAAAGACCTTTCGTCGAAGCGAGAATCCTGAACGATGCCGGCATTCTGGGGCATTATGTGGCCGATGCCGCTCAGCCCCACCACACGACCATCCACTTCAACGGGTGGGCGGACGGATCTCCGAATCCCAACGGATACACCATGGCCCGGGACTTCCACTCCCGCTTCGAGTCTGCCTTCGTGGAAGCCCACGTAACGTTCGAGGACGTGGACACCCGCATGGCCGCCGATCCCTTGTTCGTCGAGAGCCCCCGGGACGTCATCTGGGCATATTTGAACACCAGCAACGAGACGGTGGAGCGCCAGTATCAGCTGGAGCGGGACCACGGCTTCGATCCTGAGGGTGAGTCGCATCCGTTGACCCGGGAGTTCGTGATCGAGCGCCTCACCGCCGGGGCCGAGATGCTCAGGGCCCTCTGGTGGGCCGCCTGGGTCGAGAGTGAATCCATGGCTGAGGAACGCCGGGCCAGGGGATGGTCGGAATGACAACCAACGAGCTCCCTGCCCAGGGATCGGGCCAGAATCCCCTTCTCGATCGAACGTTTCGGATTCCCTTCCACCGCATCCGGGCAGAGCATGTCGAGCCCGGTGTCCGGGAGGCGTTGGAAAGCGCGCAGGCCCGTATAGAAGAGCTGGTGGAGGACCATGAGCCAAGGACCTACGCAAACACCCTCGGGTGCCTCGAGGAGATCACGCAGGAATTGAAGGAGACCCTCACGCCTGTCCACCACCTCCTCCACGTGGCGGAGACTCCGGATCTCCGTGAAGCGTACAAGGCCGTCCTCCCGGAGATCACACAGTTCTGGTCCCGGCTCCCCCTCAACGAAGGTCTCTGGAAGCAGGTAAAGGCGTTCGCCGCGACTTCGGAGGCTGAGGGCCTCAGCGGGATCCGCGCCCGGAACCTGGAGAAGACGCTCCGTGAGTTCCGAAGAGCTGGGGCCGATCTCCCGGCACCCGAGAAGTCCCGGTTGGAGGAGATCCGGGTCGAGATGGCAGTACTCGAGCAGAAGTTCAGCGAGAACGTCCTGGATGCCACGGCGGCCTATGAGCTCCACATCACAGACGAGCCAAGGCTGGCCGGCATCCCCGAGGGCGCCAAGCTCCGTTTCCGGGAGGCCGCGGCCGAGAAGGATCTGGAGGGCTGGATCCTGACTCTTGATTTCCCCTCCTACGAGCCCGTGATGAAGTATGCGGAAGACAGGGCGCTGAGGGAGGAAATCCACCGAGCCTACGTGGGCCGGTGCCGCGAAGGGAACTTCGACAATACCGATATCATCCCTCAGGTCCTCGCCCTCCGACAGGAGATGGCTCGCCTCCTGGGGTATCGGCACTTCCCGGACTATCGCCTCGAAGAGGCCATGGCCCGATCCGGAGACCGGGCCGCCGAGTTCGAGCGGGATTTGGCCCAGCACACCCGGCCCTATTGGGAAACGGACGTGGAGATGCTCCGGGATCACGCCGGGGCCCTGGGCATGGACACCCTCCAGCCATGGGACGTGGCGTTCGTGGCGGAGTCTCTACGCAAGGATCGGTTCGATATCAGCGACGAGATTCTCAAGCCGTACTTTCCTCTGGAAGCCGTCATGGCCGGACTCTTCCAGCTGGTGGAGAGGATCTTCGGCCTCGTGGTGAAAGAGACCACGATCCTGGAAACCTGGCATCCCGATGTTCGCTACTACGAGGTAAGGGACGAGGAAGGGGTTTGGCTGGGATCGTTCTATACGGACTGGCTCCCTCGGAAGGAGAAGCGCCAGGGAGCCTGGATGAACGACTTTCTGACGGGAGGCCCACAGGATGATGGGTCCGTCGAACCGCATCTCGGGTTCATCTCCGGCAACTTCTCTCCGCCGGAGGGGGAAAAGCCCTCCCTCCTCAACCACCGGGAGGTTCAGACCATCTTCCACGAGTTCGGGCACCTCCTCCACCATCTGACGTCACGGGTGGAAATCCCCAGTCGCGGTGGGCTAAACGTCGCCTGGGACTGGGTGGAGCTCCCTTCCCAGCTCATGGAGAATTGGACCTGGGAGGAGGAGGCGCTCGCCCTCTTCGCCAGGCATCACGAATCC
>JBDHCH010000280.1:0-5015 GCA_039592115.1 Gemmatimonadota bacterium
AAGATCTCCGAGCCTGATGGGATCCACGTGGGCTCGGCCGGGAAGGAATAGGGACACCCCACAACGCTGGTGGATCAATTGCTCAATCCATTTCATGTGGTCCACATCGAACCGCTTCCCGATTGGATCCAAGGGATCTACGACTCAGCGCTTCAAGATCGAGAATTCGACCTCCTCTGGGCAAAGGAGTTGGCCGATCCCGAGTTGGTTCCCCGTTTGAAGGGCACCGAGGCCATCATCACCGGCAAACGAAGGGTGACCGAGAAACTCATGGTAGCCGCGGGGCCGTCCCTTCGCCTGATACAGGTCGTGGGACGGGCGCCGTGGGCCGTTGACACGGACTACGCGCGGAATTCCGGGATTCCGGTTTCCATACTGCCGCACGGCGGTGCCATCGCCGTGGCCGAGCATACCTTCGCGCTGATGTTGGGATTGATGCGGAAGCTCCTCCCAGGCCACCTGGGCACCACGGCTGCCGAATATCAACAGCGCGGGATCGAGCCGATTCGAACCAGCGAGCGCGTCATTGCCTTCAATTGGCTTGGGTTTCCCGATGTCCAACAGCTCTTTGGGAAGAAGATCGGGCTGGTGGGATTGGGGGACATCGGAATGGAGGTCGCCCGGCGTGCGCAGGCGTTCGATATGGAGGTCCTCTACACGAAACGTGGGCCCCTCCCCTCGGAGTACGAGGAGATGTTGGGGGTGCGGTACGCATCCCTCCATGAGCTCCTGGAGGTGTCCGACGTGGTCAGTCTTCACGCGCCGCAAACCGATGAAACCACGGGCCTGATCGATGGAGAGGCCTTGGCTCAAATGAAGGAAACCGCGGTTCTGGTGAACACCGCTCGGGGGGGCCTGGTGGACGAGGATGCCCTGGTTGAGGCCCTCCGATCAGGAAGCATCGCCGGTGCAGGCCTGGATGCGTTTGTGGACGAGCCACTCCCCGTGAACCACGGGCTTCAGGACCTCGGAAATGTCCTACTCTCTCCCCACGTGGGCGGAGGAACAGGAGGTGGCCAAAAAGGCGTTGTAGCTGCGGTCAAACGGAACCTGGAGCGAGTCATGAGGGGTGAGTCGCCGCTACACATGGATGCGCCATGATCAGCGATCCGCTCCTTCTGCTCGCGTTCATTTTTGCTGTTGTGGCCTTCACGCGGTTTCTGGAGAAACGCTTCAAATTCGTCGAACGCATAAGCTCTGCCGTCGTGTGCACACTGCTGGGAATTGCCCTTGCCAACATTGGTGTGATCCCCACGACCGCGGAGTCGGCCACAAACGCTACGGTCTTCGAGTTCGCGATCCCCTACGCCATCGTGCTGGTGATAATTGGCACGAACTTAAGGGAGATCCTGACCGCCGGTCGGCCACTTATGGCTGCCTATGGGGTGGCTGTCTTCGGTAGTCTGTTAGGGGGCGTGGTCTGTGGGGTGCTGATGAGCGGTTGGGTTGGCCCGGAAACGTGGAGATTGAGCGGAGCCTTCGCGGGGGCGTTTGCCGGGGGTGGCATGAACTTCGCCGCTGTGGGACAGGGCCTGGAGATCCCGCCGAGCACCTTCGCCGCCGCCGCCGTGGCCGATAACCTCTCGACCGTCCCGTACCTGCTTGCACAGGTCGGCCTGGTGGGGGTCCTCACCCCGATGTTTTTGCGGCGAGCCCGATCCCAAGAGACGGTTCCCCTCGAACCAGGCGGCCAGGTGGACGGTCAGATCGGCACGGGGGGCAAAGACCTGCAGCGTGAGTGGTCGGTCACAGAAATCAGCATCACCGAGATGTCCATTCTCGCAGGGTTGCCGCTCGCGGTACTGTGGTTGGCGCGACGCCTGGGTGAGGTTGTGCCTGGAATACCAGAGGTCCTCTGGCTCACATCAATTGCGTTGGTCCTCGCGCAGCTCCCCGCCATAAGGAAACTCCGCGGGGCCCAGGTTGCCTCGTACTTCGCGCTGCACCTGTTCTTCGTCGTGTTGGGGGCGTCTTCGGTCATTGCCGAAGTGTTCCAAGCCGGCATTTCGATTTTCGGTTTCATGATTGGCATCATCGCAGTGCACGCTCTTTTTGCGTACGGGGTTGGATGGTTGGCACGGCTCGACCTGCCGACCGTCTCCGTGGCTAGCCAGGCAGCCATCGGTGGACCTGGTTCCGCCCTGGCCCTGGCCATGGCGATGAAGTGGGATCGCCTGGTGACCCCGGGCGTCATCGTGGGAATCTTTGGTTATGCACTCGGCAACTATCTCGGGTTCGTGTGTGCGTACATGGTGAGGTCCTTGATCTGATCTTGGGTCCGTTGGGTACCCAGTGAATGGAGGCAGCATGCAGGACAAGCCGATCGATGCTGTCGTGACCGGGGCTGGGCGGGGACTGGGCCGAGCCATCTCTCGGATGCTTGCCGCTGAAGGAGCCCGGGTCTGGATCTGCTCCGAGAACCCGTCGGAACTACAAACAACGACATCGCTGATCGAAGCTGCCGGGGGCGCCGTGCATGCGATCGAGACCGACCTCACCGATCCGGACCAGTGTGCGGCGTTCACAACCGCCGTAACCCAGGGTGCAGATCACCTTCAGGTGATCGTAAACAACGCTGCGGTGTGGAAGGTGACACCTGTGGCGGAGATGCCCCTCTCAGAGTGGTCGGAGGTTTTGGCAGTCATGCTTACGGCACCCTTCCTGGTGACCCGGGATCTGCTTCCCCTTCTGCGGCAGGAGGGTGGTTCGGTCATCAACGTATCTTCTCGCTCCGCGGTCATGCCCTTTGAGGGAGAGGCGGCGTACTGTGCCGCCAAATGGGGCGTGGAGGCGTTCACTCAGGTCCTCTCGCTTGAGCTGGGAGCGAGCAACATCAGCGTCAACACCATCACGCCGGGCCTCAGGATCAAGCCGACATCGCTGACCGACGAGGAGGCCCGGACCGTGCCTGAGAGCGAACGTTCCTCCTGGAACGATCCCATGGAGATCATGCCGGCCTTCCTCATCCTCGCCAGTATGAGGGGTCAAGTATCCGGACACCGCTTCGACGCATTTGAGCTGACCGGCGCTCTCGAGCGGTTGGGCCAAGAAGAGACGTTGAGGCGGATTCACGAATTCTTCCGAGATGGTACGTAGCAGTCATCACCCATTCCCTTAGAGTCGACACAGATGCCAAACCCCCGACCCTCCACACTACCTCGGCAGTTGGCGAAACGGGTTTCCGCTTTGGGGATGGGAACAGTACCCGTGCGCTATATTGACAATCCCTTACCGACCGGATTGCTCGCTCATCTCCGGGACCACCTGGAAAGAGGCGAAACCCACTACACCACGAGACCCGGCCTCACGGAGCTGCGTTCCGCCGTAGCCGGAAAGATCCGCGAGCGGGGCGGGCCGGACCGTGATGCTGGCAGCGTGATCGTAACTCATGGGGAGGGAGAGGCACTCTTTGTGACGCTCCTCGGGCTTGGGATTGGTGCAGAGTCGATTGCTGTGGTGGCGGGTGACTGCCATCACCGTGGCCTCCTGGCCCTCCTGGGGATTCACGTGGTGGATCCGGATGATGCTGAGGCGGGGAATGCCAAGGCCTTCTACCGTGAGGTCGGTGAAGGATTCCGTGACCCGGGACCCGCGGTGAAGGAAGGCTATTTTGGAATTCTGGTCTTGGGTGGGCAGCTCTTCCTGTCCGAGCCGTGGGCCGCCGACCTTTCTTCCCTCTCTGACGACACCATTCTCGTCGGACATTTCGATTCAATTCCGGGACTCGACCATTTTCGGATGGGTTACGTGGCCGGCCCACCTGAGTGGGTGAAGCGAATACAAACCTGGAAACAGGCACTGTCCATCTGCTCGGCAGCGCCATCCCAGCGAGCCGCCAGGTTCCTCCTCTCCGGGGAGGATGATTCATGACGAGCGACACGGTGAAGAAGGGCGAGGCTGCAACCTCCCTCCGATACAAGATGATGGAGCTTGCTTCATCCAGAGAAGACCTGATCTCCCTGGGCCGCGGGGACCCGGACCTGGACACATCAGCCGAGATCTGGGGGGGAGCCCTTCGCAAGATGGAAGCCCGCGCCGATTCAAGCCCGGTTCGAGGACTTGGCGAATTGCGAGAGGCCATTGCCCGCCGCTACCTGGACGAGAAAGGCCTGACCTTTGATCCCGAACGAGAGATTCTGATCACCAACGGCGGGCAGGAGGCATTGTTCTTCGCCATGCTGGCCCTGGTGGATCCAGGTGACCGAGTGGCGACACCGGACCCACGGTATTCGTCGTACGATCAGGCCATCGGTGCCGCTGGTGGGGAGATCGTCGAAGTCCCGACCGGCTTGAACAATGACTTCGTCCTTCAACCCGAGGACGTTCGGACTCATGCGGCCGGCGCGAAGGTGCTGATCCTCATCAATCCCAGTAACCCCACCGGTGCGCTGGTGGACGCGGAGGGTTCGAAGGCCCTCGCCCAGGAACTGCGGCAATCCGACACCATCGTCATCTCCGACGAGATCTATGAGAGCATTGTCTATGACGGTAAGGAATTCAGGTCCCTCGCCTCATGCGATGGGATGCGGGACCGTACCATCACTCTTTCGGGGTTCTCGAAGACCTATGCCATGACAGGATTCCGCGTCGGGTACCTCCTCGGGGACGCGTCGTTCATCAGTGCGGTCGAGGCCCTGAAGGCACATGTATCGGGACCGTGTCCGTTGTTTTCGCAGTACGCCGCCCTTTCAGCCCTGGAGCAGGAGCGAGACAGCCGCCCGGAGTTCCTCGAGATCTATTCGGGTCGCCGAGCCGAGATGATGGCCGGTCTGGACTCACTCCAGATCCCGTACGGGTATCCCGGAGGAGGGCTCTTCTTGTGGGCTGATGTATCCCGGTTCGGAATGGATGCGGAGCACTTCTGCTACGAGCTCCTGGACAAGACGGGCGTGTTGATGTTCCCAGGACGCTCGTTCGGCGAAAGATGGAAGGACTGGGTGCGCATTTCACTGCTGGCTCCGAAAGAACAGATCGCCATCGCTTTCGAGCGTATGGCCAGCTTCGTGACCTCGCTT
>JBDHCH010000281.1:0-8423 GCA_039592115.1 Gemmatimonadota bacterium
CCAGGAGATATCCGAGTTCAGGGCCGTCAGCACGCCCTGCTTGTGCATGATGGCGGCGTTGTGGGGAATCGCGTCATACGCCTCCAGCTTGTAGTGCCACCAATCCGAGAACGTTCCCCCGGCAGCGCCGTGCTCTGCCATTTCCGCGGCCACTCGGTACCCCTCCATGACGTGGGTCATGTCCTCGATGACGAACCCGAAGCGCTCCGCCATCCGCATGGTCATGAGGATCTCATCGGCCCGGTAGGTGTGTGCGTGGATCTGTATCCGCCCTTCCAGGATATCCACCAGGGTTTCCAGCCGGAGATCCTTCCGCGGCGGAACCCGAAACGCGCCGGGGTTCTCCCTATATGCGTCCCATTCGGCCCGGTACTCCAGGGCAGCAGTGAACGCCTCCACGTAGAGGGCCTCCACACCCTGCCGCGAAGCGGGAAAACGGGCTGCCCGACCTCCGCCCCCGGGCGAGCCTTTCCGCGTGACGTTCTCACCCAGGGCAAACTTCACGAACATGGGGGCCCCCGACACCAGCAGCTGCTCACCGGTCTCCATCCCCCACCGCATCTTCAGCGTGGCGCTGGTTCCCCCAATGGGATTGGCGCTCCCGTGCATGGTCCGGGCGGTGGTGACTCCGCCGGAGAGCGCCCGATAGATGTTGAAGTCGTTGGGGTTCAACACGTCCAGAGACCTGACCTCCGGGACGATAGGCACCGAGCCCTCGTTGGTGGCGAGGGTGCCCGTGTGGGTGTGCTCGTCCACCAGCCCGGGGATGGCGGTGAGACCTCGCCCGTCCATGACCGTCACACCCTCCGGTGCCACGAGGTCGGGCCCCATCTCCCGGATGATCCCGTCCTGGATGAGGATGGAGGCGTTTTCGAGGATCTCGCCTGCAGCCGTCCAGACGGCGTCCAGGTTCTGGATGAACAGGTCTCCTGTGGGATAGAGCCTTTCGTCGGCGGGGAGTTGGAGATCCAGCCCCTGCCCGGCTGCCGAGGCGGGAATGAGGCCCAGGAGGCCAACCGTCATCAGGGTCCGCAGTGTCATGGTTCTCATCGGGCGCCTCCTTCCGTCCCAGGATCCCGGGTCGCTCTGAACGTGAAGCTTCCCATCTGACCGCTTCCGGAGCCGGACATGGTGTCACCCTCCACCGTGGCTTTCGCCGACAGCTCCATGCTCTCGGTCCCCATGGAAAAGACCAGGGTGAAGGTCAGTTCACTCCCGGAGACCGTCCCACCGGCCACCTCCGCCTCCCCCGCCTCGGCACTGGTCATGCTTCCGGAGAAAGAGTCCCCCTCCTGGGTCAAGGTCATGCGGAAGGGCATCTCCATCCCTTCGGCCATCACTACCACGTCCCAGCCTCCCGTCACGTCAACCGTGGGAGCCTCTCCGCTCCCTCCTCCGCCTCCGCCGGCCGTGCCCTTCTCCAACCCACCTTCCACGAATGTGTAAAGAATCCCGGTATCCTCGCCGAACACCGGCCCGTCCGTGACGATGAAGTTCGCGGCCATTCCCTGAGCGACGGTCACCACGTTGGGGATCCCCAGGATCGACGCAGGGACGGTCGTGACCGCGCTGAGGGCATCCCCCTCGGACAGACCGTACTCGACGGCCTTCGCCACACCCTCCCGGAAGTCTCCGCCCTTCCCTCCACTCGTGAGGGCGACGGTGACTCCAGCGCCTACCAGGCGCGCCGCATTAGCGTAGGCGTGTTCCAGGCGCTCCTTCTCCCGGGCGGCTCCGGGCTCCAATGGTTCAGATTCGGTTGGCTCCTCGGTTGGCTCTGCTCCTTCGTCCGGCTTCTCCGGCGGCTCCCACTCCGTGGGCCTCGAGAAGTCAACCGACGCCAGCACGGGGACCCCCCTGGAGCTCAGTTCGTCGGCCACTCTCCAGGCCTCTTCCCCCCCGACGATGATCGGTCGGAATCCGATCTCATCGGCCAATCCCAGGACCCTCCGGATGTCACCAGCGGAGTTTGCGGTGAAGAAAACGGGAAGTCGTCCCGACGTGGCCGAGCGAAGGGCCTCGAGGTCCGGATCCCACTCGGGAAGATGGAGACCGATGGGACTCCGGGCGTATTCGGTCTGGATGAGTCCTTCCCGTGCGGCATCCTCGAACATCTGCCGGAAGTGGGCGATGACTCCGAAAAGAGTACCTGGATAGACGCCCCGTGCCCCTTGGAAGGAGAAGGAGAGCCCTACGCTGGGTCGTGCCACCGTCTCCCAGGGAGATCCAGCGTCGGTCCTGAAGATGACCACAGCGCTCTGGCCGGGGGCCATCCCTCCCTCAGGATGGATCCCGGCAGCCACCACCCCTGCCGTCCGGGCCTCTTTTCCGTCGGGACCGAACCCCACCAGAAAGTCCGCCGCCAGCCGATGAGGGGTGAACCCCTGCGCCTCCCTTGGTGGGGCCCAGGGGAGCACCGCTTGCCGGTTCTCGACTTCAGGAAGCTCCAGGGCAGCCTTCCCCTGAGCATCGACGAATCCGGGATACACGCGGAGGGAATCTCCTTCCAGGATCTGGGCATCCGGGGGGATGGGTACTCCAGGGCCCATCGCCAGGATGAAGCCTCGTCGAATCACGATGTTCACGCCGACTTCCTCCCTCCCATCGGCGTGGAACACCGTCACGTTCTCCAGGGCATACGCGGCCGGGGGCGGAGGCGCTACATGCTGCGCCGCCCCCGGGTTGGATGCCCCGGGGAGGGCCGATGCGGCCACGATTGCTCCCAAGGCCAGGGCCTGCTTCCTAACGGTCATCGAGCGGTATTCCTTTCCAGGTGCGCATGGTTCGAAGAGCCTGCCCGTTGCGGTGGACCCCTTTCCAACTCGAGGGCGGGGGCAGGCCGAACCTGGCAAGGTCGGATGCCCTTCGAGAGGGTGTCAAGGAAAGAGCCGGGCCTGAAGGTCCAGGGGACCTCCTTTGGCGACGATTCGGATCCCGGGCGATCCGCTACTCCGGCACTTCCCTGGTGGAGGCCAGGGCGTCGTCGAACTGCCGTTGGTAGAGTCGCTGATAGACCGGGCTCCGGTTGAGAAGCTCGGAGTGGCTTCCTCGGTCCACGATGACCCCCCCATCCAGGACCAGGATGCCGTCGGCCCGGATGACCGTCGAGAGACGATGGGCAATCACGAGGGTCGTACGTCCCGCCATGAGATGGTCCAGGGCATCCTGCACCAGGGCTTCGCTTTCGGCATCCAGGCTGGAGGACGCTTCGTCCAGGATGAGCACCACTGGCCGCTCCAGCATGACCCTGGCGATGGCGATGCGCTGACGCTGCCCGGCACTGAGGGTGACTCCCCGCTCTCCGATGAGCTGTTCGTACCCGTCGGGGAAGGAGGAGACGAACTCGTGGGCGTGGGCGTGCCGGGCCACTTCTTCGATTTCGGCATCACTCGCGTCGGGGCGCCCGTAGGCGATGTTCTCCCGCACGGTCCCGGCAAAGAGCATGGGTTCCTGGGGAACCACGCCGATGTAGCCCCGCAGCTCCCGCAGGGCCAGCTCCCTGACATCCACGCCGTCCAGTGTCACCCGCCCATCATCAACGTCGTAGAAACGGGGAATCAGGGAGGCCATGGTGCTCTTTCCTGCGCCGGAGCTCCCAACCAGGGCCACGCGCTCCCCCGGGGCCACAGTGAGATCGATCCCATCCAGAACCAGGGGAAGCTCGGGACCATACCGGAACGTCACACCCTCGTATCCGACCTCACCGCGTACCGGGGAAGGGAGAACCCGAGGGGTTTTTTCCTCCGGGAGACCCCGAGGGTGCTCCATGAGCTCGAAGATGCGTTGGGCCGCTCCCGCCGCCTCCTGGAGATTCCCCCAGAAACCCGCCAGGGAGGTGATGGCGCCTGCGATGGTGAAGGCGTAGAGAAGGAAGGCCACCAGGGTACCCCCTGAAAGGTCTCCTTCCAGGACCAGGCGTCCCCCTTCCCACAGCACCAGAACGATCCCTCCGAAAGCGGCAAAGGTGACGGCGCCCGTCAGGCCTGCTCTGGCCACCGCTCTCCTGAGGCCTTCGTCCCGAACCGTCATGATTTCCTCGGAGAATCGCTCCTCCTCCCACTCCTCCCGGGTGAACGCCTTCACGGTCTGGATCTGGGTGAAGACCTGCTCCGCCCTGGAAACGGCGCCGGCCAATCGATCCTGGATGTTCGTCGTGATGCGTCGCACACGCTTTCCGAAGAACCATCCCACCAGGGCGGCGAATGGCACTGCGATGAGGGTCACCAGGGTAAGGCGGGGATTGGTGATGGTGACGATGACGATGGCGCCCACCAGAAACACGCCCTGACGGACCAGCTCTGGTACTCCGAAACGAAGCACGCCCTGGATGAGGCCGGTGTCGGAGGAGATCCGGGACGTCAGCTCTCCTACACGCCGCTCGTCGAAGAACCCGGGAGCCTGGAAGATTAGGGAAGAGAACAGATCGGCCCGGAGGTTCGCTACCACCCTCTCGGACACGGAAGCGGTGAGGTAGCTCTGGCAGAAGTTGTTCACCGCCTGCACCGCGAATAGGCCGAGCAGCGCCAACGCGATCATGTTCAGGAGGTGGCGGTCCCCTCGGAGGAAGGCCGCGTCCAGGAGTTCCCGCACCACCAGAGGAAATGCTAGGCCGATTCCGGTCCCCAGAAGGAGGAGGACAGCTGCACCCGCCAGGCCTTTTCTGTATGGGAGGACCCGGGGAGCCAGGAGCTTCAGAAAGCCCAGGGTTTCCTTTGGGCTCAGACGTTTCCCGGGCTTCTTGGGGCTCCTTTGACTTTCCGACATCGCCTCACAGCAGTCTTTCGAGGATGGCGTTCTCACCCGGAAGGCAGAAACTTATCGGAAGAGGAGCCTCCGTTCCACGCCAGGCCTGAGGAAAGCCCCGCCGGCTCTCCATACGAAGGCAGGGGCTAGAAGGGTATTCGGAAACCATGATCAAAGCCCAACATCCCCGTGCTTTCCTCATCACAGTGTTCTGGACCCTCGGGCTCCTGTACCTGGGAAGCGTGGTACACGCAACCGAGTCCTGCCCCGATTGGCCCACCTGTTTCGGGACCATGGTTCCGGAGATGACGGGGGGTGTGTTCTGGGAGCACCTCCACCGCCTCGTTGCCGGCGGGCTCATCCTCTTTTTCGGGGGGGCTACTTACCTGACGTTCAAGGAGACGCCCCGGTTCCGGTGGGTGCGGTGGTGGGCGCTGGCTGGAATGGCGTTTCTTCTGATTCAGGCCGCTCTCGGGGGTATCACGGTCATCCTCCGCCTTCCTGACGCCGTCTCGACCTCTCACCTGGGGCTCGCGTTCCTCTTCCTTGCCCTCGTCACGGTCCTCTTCACCGTCACGTCGGACGGGTGGGATCGCGGGGGGGGGGTGGCCGAGAAGGGGTCCGCTGGGGCGATCCGGTTGGCAGCTCTGACCGCGGGGGTCCTGACCTTCCTTCAGTCCATCGTGGGTGCGGCCGTTCGCCATACCGATGCAGGGGTAGCCTGCCCTGACGTACCGCTGTGCCTCGGGCAATGGATTCCCCCATTCCAGCACGGGCTGGTCGCCCTTCATTTCGGCCATCGTTTGCTTGGGATCGCGCTGCTTGCTGCCGTTCTCTGGGCAGGCCACCTGGCTTTCCGGCGGGGTGAAGCGATCCAGATGCGGGTCCTCGGAGTGGTTTCCGCCGTGGCGGCCCTGATCCAGGTGCTCCTGGGTTTCCTCTCCGTCTACACCCGGCTGGCGGTTGTTCCGGTCTCTCTCCATACGCTCCTGGCCGCCACAGTCCTCACCCTCCTTACGACCATGGCCACACTCACCTGGGCGCCAGGGCCCGGATCCGCCGATGAGACCGCGCCCGTCGGAGGCGGAGGGGCTGAGGTGGCGAAAGCAGGGAGAGGGGGCTGAGGTGACCGCTCAGGCTCTCGGGGATCTTCTCGCTCCCCTGAATGCCACCCTGAATCTGATCAGCATCGCCTTACTCCTCTGGGGGCTCCGCTCCATCAGGAATCGGAGCGTCCGAGCACACCGATCCGCGATGCTCGGAGCTGTGGGCTCCTCCGCACTCTTCCTGTTCTTCTATCTCGTTCGATACTCCCTGACCGGCACTCACCATTTCGCCGGAGAGGGAACGGCCAAGGCGGTTTATCTGGGAATCCTCTTCTCCCACATGGTCCTGGCTGTCGTCATCGTGCCACTGATCCTCCGGCTCCTTTTCTTGGTTTGGAAGTCCCGCTTCCACGCTCACGGGAGGCTGGCCCGGTGGACCTACCCCCTGTGGCTTTATGTCTCGGTCACGGGGCTCCTTGTCTACCTGCTCCTGTACCACGTGTACGGGTATCGGTGAAAACAAGACGGACGGCCTTTGGGCCGTCCGCTGGAAGATGGTCGACACCGTTCGCCCGCGAGGCCGAGAGGGAGGTTCGGCCTCAGGAGGGAAGAGCGCCTTACCCTCCCTGTGGTAAGATGATCATCACCTCCGCTCCCCCACCTTCCGGGTTGCGAAGGACGACCTCTCCACCTTGGGCCTCAACCGCCATCCGGGCGTAGGGCAACCCCAGACCCAGGCCACCCGGTGAGGTGGTATAGAAGGGGTCCAGTGCTCGGAGCAGCGCTTCGGCCGAGAACCCCGGCCCTTCGTCCCTGACACTGATACGGACTCTCCCCTCTTCCTTCCGGAGAACCATGTTGACCGGTCCTCCGCCCCCGAACTCCCCGGCATTGTGGAGAACCAGGAAGAGCGCGTCCTTGAGGGGATCTGGATCCACATGGATCCTCAGGGGCTCCTGAGGTCCCTCCACCTTCACGTATACGGTGAACTCACCGGCGAACTCCCTCGTTACCTCGCCCACAAGGTCCACCAGATTCGTGGTTTCCGTCCTCGGGGCAGCCGGCGGATCCTCCAGGAAGAACTCGAGGTCCTCCACCGCATCCAGTGCCGCATCCGCCGCATCCCGCAGCGCCTCTCCTCCCGCATCCAAACCCGCCAGGAGGGGGCTTTCCACACGGTGTCTCAGAAAGTCCGCCAAGCGCTTCATCGCCTCTCGCATGGCGAGATCGCGCTCCCGACCCCGCTCAGCCCACTCCCGCCTGAGGACGTCCTCCAGATCTCGACCCGGCGAACGAGCGCTACCGCCCCCCTCTCCCCGATCCGGGAAACGCCCGGATCGGACCATGCCCAGGAGGTCGGAGAGGTATTTCTCTGCCGTTCCGCCGGCCAGCCGGGCTCCAATAAGAGCGCCCACCGCGCCGCCAACCAGGATCCCAATCCCCAAATAGACCACTTCGTTCATGGCTCGATGTGAATCGTTGTTCGTTTCGAAGAAAGACTCAGGAGCATCCCGCTAGATGCTGCTCCTGGACTCGGATCTCCCGCACTGACGGATCCGGACACCATCGGCGCCGTCGGTTGCATCACCCTGTTTCGTAGGGACAGGCTGAAAGATACACTTCTCCTTCCATTGGAACCACGAAGGATCAAGAAAGCGGAGCAAGATCAACGATGGATTCCATGACTCAGCTACAGGGAATCCTGGCTGCGAGCGCAGACCGGGAGAACCCGAGCCCCGAAGAGTTCAAAGAGATGATGGACTCGGTCCAGACCATCGCCGTGGTGGGCATTTCACGAAATCCGGAGAAGCCCGCCCGCCGAGTTCCGTCATACATGGCTGCGCACGGCTACGAAGTGATTCCGGTGAACCCTTTCGTGGACAGGGTACTGGGAAAGGACGCGATGGACTCGCTTCCGGAAGTCACGCAGCCCGTCGACATGGTTCTGGTCTTCCGGCCTTCGGAAGAGGCTGCAAGGATCGCCGAAGTGGCGATGGCCAGAGAGGAAAAGCCCATCATCTGGCTCCAGGAGGGGATCCAGGCCGACCATGTGGCGGCAAGGGCGAGAGAGGCTGGAATCACCGTGGTGCAGGACCTGTGCATTTTCAAGGTCCACAAGGCGCTCTTCCCTGAGTAGAACCTCTTCCCTCCCGGGATACGAGTACTCGGGAACCTGTGCTCTTCAGAACTGAAACCCCGGTCCCCTATCCGTCTTCTTCCAGAAGGTCGGCCACACGATCCGCATGGCCCTTGGGTTTCACTTTCCGCCAAGCCTCCACCACCTTCCCATCTTCATCGATGATGAAGGTGCTCCTCTCGATCCCCCAGTACTTGCGGCCGTACATGGACTTTTCCTTCCACACCCCGTAGGCCTCTGCCACCTGGTGGTCCGGATCGGATAGGAGGGGGAAGTTCAACTGGAACTTGTCCCTGAACTTCTCGTGGGAGACCAGGGAGAACTTCTCGTGGGAGACCAGGGAGTCGGGCGACACGCCCAGGACGACGGCGCCGCGCTCGTCGATCCTCGGGAGGGTGTCCCGAAGGTCACACGCCTGTGTAGTGCACCCCGAGGTATTGTCTTTCGGGTAGAAGTACAGCACAACCTTTTTGCCCCTGAACTGCTCCAGGCTCACT
>JBDHCH010000282.1:0-5004 GCA_039592115.1 Gemmatimonadota bacterium
ACTGTTCCACCCCGGGGAGTGGGCACTGGGCCAGAGGGCGTATCCATCGTGATGCTTGGATACCATGACCACGTAACGGGCGCCGGCTCGCCGGAAGAGGTCCGCCCACCCGGCCGGGGCGAAGAGCTCGGCCTGGAAGAGAGGAGCGAAACCACGGTACGGGAAGTCGTCTCCGAAATCCTCCCGCATCAACCGGGTCCGGAGGGTGTCTCCCTCCTGGAGGCCTCGCACGAACCACTCGGCGTAGTCCTCCTTGCCCGAGTAGGCCGGGACGGAGTAGACCCCCCAGTGGATGAAGATCCCGAGCTTCGCATCCAGGAACCACTCGGGGTACGGGCGGGCTCGGAGCTCCTCCCAGGTCGGAACGATAGACTGATCGGTGATCTGTCCGGAGAGGACGGAACCGGGGTTCAGGTTCAGCCCGACGAGGCCGCAGATGAGAACAGCTGCGAGAGTGACGTGCTTCGGCACAGGATATGTCCTCCCCGATGCGGGCTACCGGATGCCGTTGGCCCGAAGGCCGGATCAACGAAGGGAGGGTAGAGAGGGGGACCCACGCCCGGCAAGGGGAGTCCGGCGCGGGGTACTACGGAAATTGAACGGTCGCCGTCCCCCGGGGGAACACGTTGAAGAGCGACGTCATGGTATAGGTGGTTCCGGCGGTGGCGTCCCCAGGGATGGTCGCGCTCAGGAAGAGGAAATTGAAGGGGCTCAGGGGCTCGACATCGTACTCTTCCCACGGCTCCAGAGTGACGAAGATCGGTGCCCCGGAAAGGTCCGTGGGAAAGACCATCCCCTCCGGCGCGTTCTCGAGGAAGTCCTGGCCAGGGAAGCCGTACTCGCCGGAAATGCCTCCATAGAGGTTGGTCGTGTCGGCGATGTTGGGATCGAAGAACTTGCCGGTTGAGAGCGTGTCTTCGCCGATGACGACCCAGCCCTCGTAGTCCCACCCATTGGGAGCTTCAGGAAGGAACAATCCCTGGATCGGATCGCCGGAAGTGGTATCCCCGAACCAGACCCCGCTGAGCTCGTTGTCGTTCAGGTCGTCGGTGGGCGTCCCGAGGAAATAGCTTCCCGCGATCTCGGTGAAGTCCAGGTTCATGGCCAGCCAGTGGACCTGCCCGCGGTCGGCCGTGCCAGTCACCACGGTGCCCCCGAGAATGAAGGTGGCCGAAGGTTGAGAGACCTGCGTGCTGGAGTTCTCCACGCTCACCTGGACTCCGAATACGTCCTCGGCATCCAACCCGGCCTCGAAGGTCCCGGAGATCACTTCACCCGTGGACGGGTCCACCAACTGTCCGCTCTCATCGATGTTGAACATGCCAAGGGGGGAGCCCCAGTACCCGGTGGGTCTGTTCTCGACCACCCATCCCTGATAATTCAACCCCCCGCTGAGTGGCTTCAGGTTCTCGAAGGAGAGGGTCACCAGGGAGCTTCCCCGGGGTTCCCAGATGGAGTCGTCTCCTCCGCATCCCGTCAGGAACAAGACGGCGGCAAGGGCGGTGAGGAGAATCCGGGAGCTTCTGGGTCTAGTCATCATTTGGCTTTCGCACAAACAAGGGTCGGGATGCGGTCGGGGCAGTAGTGTCAGGGCTCAGTCCCGAGGGACCGGTCCAGGGAGAGGAATGCGTCCGTCCCCCACTTCTTCAACACCCTTCAAGATACGAAGGTACCGTCCGGATGTGACGGGGTTCCCAGATCATGGAGCAGCACGGTAGGTGCCAAGGTGTACCGGGGGGGGCGGGGGGGCGCGGCCGCCGGGGGGCGGCGGCCGAAACCCTTACCGCCCTGGCGGGTCGGGCCTCTCCCCTGCGAGGATCTTCTCCGCCCTGGCCGGATTGAAGATGGAACACACGCAGAACCGGGCGAGGGTCCGGGCCGCGTCCTTCGGGGTCTTTCGTCCGGTCCTGACCCGGTCCAGCATCTTCTTCGCCAGGCCAAAGGAGACGGTGCCATGCCCGCACATGGTGCTCAGCTCCAGGACGGGCTTCTCCGGCAGCTCCTCGGTCCGGCCCTGGAAGCCCAGGGAGTACTCGACGCTGTGTCTGGTGATTCCGCAGGCTCCGCAGCATGCCTGGGCCCGGTCCGCGAGAGCGCTGATGTTGATGGACACGCCCAGGTCTGCTTCCTGAAGTGCCCGCACGAAGGTCTGCATCTTCTCGAAGTCATCGAAGACGGCTGACACGATCCCAGTGGACTCGACGCCCTCGATCACGGCCTGGGGATCGGGCTCGGTATTCCGCCTCCAGTGGACCAGGGGGTTGAGCTCTTCCTGAGGACGGAACTCTCCTCCCCTCTTGGCGTCCCCGATGTTGACGGGATCGAAGTCCAGGGCCAATCGGAGGAAGGCCTTCTGCGTCTCGATGGCATCCGTGTCGTTGAACCCCCGGGCAGGCATGGCGAAGACGATGAAGTCCCCGGTGAGGTCCTCATACCGACCGTATCGATGGAGGGAGTGGGTCATGAGGCCATGGCTCCTTCCCGGGCGCTGTCCCGCCGCCCCAGCCCCAGGTTGGTCTTCGCCCGTAGAATCGGGAATCCGGCGTCGGGGAGGATGGTCTCCAGAGGATTGTCGCCGGTCTCGTCGCATCGGGAGGCGACCCCCACGGCCATGACGGTCCGGATCTCCATCGCCACGTCCCTCAGGACCGAGAGCATGCGCTCCACATCGTTCATCTCGGTCTGAAACTCCAGGATGGCGGAGAGGACCTTCTCGTCCAGGATCTCGGGGTTCATGACGCCTGTGGACGGATCGTCCATGAGCCCGGTGAGGGGATTGTTGGCCTCGAACGCGGCGCCGGTGTCCGCGAGGGCCATGGCGACCTTCTGGATGTCATGGAAGCGGGCTCCCGTGGACGGCCGGCCGAGCTCCACGACGAACCCGGCACGCCCGGCCTCCAGCCGGCCCGTCACATCGTTGGTCTTCACCTCTTCCGTTCCCCTGCCCAGGATCCCGGTGCTCTCGTGGGTGACCAACACGTCGCTGAATGCCCGGCGGACCGTGCGGGGCCAGGTCAGTTCCTCCGGTGTGATGGCGGAGGTGGGGCAGACGTCGGGCTCAGGATCGAAGCGGAAGCGGAAGAGCTCGGCGGCCCGTCGGACCAATCGAACCGCCGTAGGGTTCAGGCGCTCCCGGCTCATTCCCCGGTAACAGGCGTGGCACTCCACGCACTCGTCCAGGTCCACGTTGGCCCGCCGGGATGTGTGGTCCACGGAGATGGCCTCCATGGGGCACACGGCCACGCAGTTGGCGCAGCCCACGCAGAGCTTGGGATCAATCCACATCTCTCCACCTCCTCCGAAGAGCCCCATTGGCGCCGATTGACTTCGGCGTCAGGTCCATCGCCTATCGCCCCACGTGGCCGGGCACAAGCGGCTCGATGACCTCGATGGCCGACGCCGCACGGGCCTCGGTGAAGTGCCCGATCTGTTGCCGGCACGAGAACCCGGGGGCGACCACCACAGTCCCTGCCCCGGAGTTCCGGATGGCCGGGAAGAGCTTCCGCTCCCCGGCCGCCCTCGAGACCTCGTAGTGCTCCTTCTCATATCCGAACGATCCCGCCATGCCGCAGCATCCGCCGTCGGCGTCCACCACTTCGCATCCGGGGATCCTGGAAAGGAGCTTCTGGGCGTGGCCGAGGCCGACCAGCGCTTTCTGGTGGCAGTGACCGTGGAGGAGGATGCGGCCGGGACCGGCGCCCGAGAGTGGGGGCCCGGTCCCTTCGAGCGCCGATTCGGCCCATTCCTCCACGGTCACTGCATACTTCGCCACCTCCTCCGCCTTCTCTCTGACCTCGCCCCTCAAGAGAAGGACGTGGTCGTCCTTCACGGCGGAGAAACAGCCGGGCTCGCAGAACGCGATGGGAATACCGGCCTCCGCCAGGGGGAAGAGGGTGACGGCCGTGAGCTCCGCCTGCCGACGGGCCCGGTCCAGGAACCCCTTGGAGATCAGGGGGCGGCCGCAACAGACTCGGGGCGGAACGACAACCTCCATTCCGAGCTTCTCGGCCAGCCGGACCGCGGCCTGACCGTGTTCGGGCTCGAAGTAGTTGGTGAAGGTGTCGGCGAAGAGGGCGACGGACGAAGCGGATCCGGCGGTTTTGGGCGGCACAGCCCCGGTTCCGCTCCGTCTCTCCCACCACTTCAGAAAAGTCTGTCGCGCGAACGGGGGCAGCTTCCGGCCCCCCTCCAAGCCCAGGAACGCCGCGGAAAGTTGCCGCAAGCCCGGCGCGTTCAAAAGCAGATTCGACACCGGGGCCAGCCGGCTCCCCCACCGTGCCGTCGTTTCGGCGTTGGCCAGGACGCGGGACCGGAGCGAATCCCCATGCGCCCGTCGATGCTGATGGAGGAACTCGCTCTTGATGCGGGCCATATCCACGCCGGTGGGACATTCGGTCTTGCAGGCCTTGCACTCGAAGCAGAGGTTCAGGACCGGGTACAGGCTCGGGTCCGTGAATCCCTCCGGGCCCATCTGGCCGGAGATGAAGAGGCGGAGGGCGTTGGCTCGGCCCCGGGTGCTGGCGGTTTCCTCCCGGGTCGCCATGAAAGAGGGGCACATGGTCCCGGCCACCACCTTCCTGCAGGTTCCCACCCCTCCGCACTGCTCCGCCGCCCGGCTCAGGCCCCCGAAGTCGGAGAAGTCGAAGACGGTGTCCACCTCCACGGTCTGGTACGCCGTCCCGAACCTCAGGCCGTCGGTCAGGGGAGGCGACCGGACGATCCGGTTGGGGTTCAGGATCCCGTCCGGATCGAAGCAGTCTTTCAGGTCACAGAACGCCTGGTAGAGGACCGGACCGAACATCTTCTCCTGGTAAGGAGAACGGGTCAGGCCATCGCCGTGCTCCGCCGAAAGGGCCCCCCCGAACTCCAGGACCAGCTCCGAGACCTCCCGGGAGATGGCCTCGAAGGCCGCCACCCCCTCCACCGTCTTCATGTTCACGGCGGGACGGATGTGGAGGAGTCCTACCGAAGCATGTGCGTAGAAGATGGCCTCGGTCTGGTGTC
>JBDHCH010000283.1:0-5161 GCA_039592115.1 Gemmatimonadota bacterium
TCGCCCTGACAGGGTCGTCGGGGCAGTCCACGGCACCCCACCTCCACTTCGAGGTGCTCCTCGACGGTTTGCCGGTGGACCCCATGTCCCTCGTGGAGCAGCCGGGTTGACACTAGGCCCCGGAACCGAGGAGGTTCGGCGCCGGATAAAGACGAGTGTAATCGAAAACCGACAGAGAGGATGGGCACGAATGGCGAAAGAGCGAGTCGGTGTCGGAGGAACGCCTCCAGAGCAGGTCATATCGATCATAGGACCAGGGATGAGGATCACAGGCGACTGCGACACCGACGGTGCGGACGGTCCAGGGGAACGTCAGGGCCGGGAAGGCAGTCGTAGTTGGCAAGGAAGGTCTGGTCGAGGGAGACATCTTCACGCAGGATGCGGTGATTTCCGGCCGTGTGAAGGGATCCGTGAGCGCCGAATCCAGGCTGGAGGTTCAGGCCTCGAGCCGATTGGAAGGGGAAATCGCCGCCGGTCGCATGCAGGCGGAGGAAGGTTCCACGCTTACCGGGACAGTGAAGATCGGAAAGGGCGCAGTTGACCCACCGTCGAAAGCGCCCCAGCCGCAAGCCCGGGACACCTCTGGATCCGAGAAGGGCATTGATTGAGCGGAAACCGAGAGCTTCCACAGCTGTGGATATCCAGCTCTCCACCGTAACTTGTTTCTTTTTAACCACTTACGCTTGTGGAAAACTCGCCCTTTCATCGGGAGCAGCACTTTTCCACATACCCACCCACCCAAAAGGTGGTCACCGAATGGCACAAGATCGGGGGATTCATCCAGGAGGAAATCCCGGAAATGGCTGATTTGGAATCAATCCTCCATTTTCTTGAGGAAACATTCGATGTCTCCGCTTTTCCCGATTATCCGAATGCGCTAAACGGCCTTCAGGTCTCCGGGCCGAGGGAGGTCAGCAGGGTAGGGGTCGCGGTGGATGCCACCGAGATGACGATCCAGGCTGCTTTGGAAAGCGGCGCCGATCTCCTGATTGTACATCACGGTCTGTTCTGGGACGGATTCGGTTCCCTGACGGGGCCCCGTTTTCGGAAGGTGGCGGCCCTCATCAAAGGCGGGATGGGCCTCTATTCCCTTCACCTGCCATTGGATGCGCATCCGGAGTTGGGGAATTGCGTCCTCTTGACCGGGTCAATGGGATTGACCCCGGCAGGCAGGTTCAGCGAGTACCAAGGACGGGAGGTCGGTTGGTGGGCGGAGGCATCTCTGGGGCGAGAGGTGTTGAGAGAAAGGACTTCCGGGGCGGTGAAGGGAGAGGTACACCTGGTTCCGGGAGGGCCGGAGGTGGTGGAGCGGGTGGGAGTCCTCACCGGAGGAGCGGCGTCCGCCTTGGCGCAGGCCGCTGAGATGGGGCTGGACGCCCTGGTTACCGGTGAGGGATCCCATCACCATTTCCACGAAGCCATGGAACTTGGGGTGAACCTCTACCTGGCCGGCCATTATGCAACCGAGACCTTCGGCGTAAAGGCTGTCGGGGAGACCCTCTCGAACGAGTTTTCATTGGGCTGGGAGTTCTTGCCGTCCCCAACCGGCATGTGAGAGCGTGCTGGGGGGCGCTCCTCTTTACCCTCCCATCATAGCATCCCGAGCTGCCTTGAACTCGCTCCCCTCGAGCCAGTTCGGGAACGTTGAGTCCCGGGCGATATCGAGCACGACCCTAAAGACGAAAAGCGCGTGCTGGACGGCTCCGTCGTACACCCACTCATCCGAGAATTCGTCGCTGGGAGCATGGTAATCTTGGGCCTGGTACTCGGCCTGGATGCTATCGCCGTACCCCTCGGGCCGGTCGCGGTAGTCGGATCCGTGGGAGAAGTACAGGGCCGGTATGCCTGCGCGAGCGATGGGAAAATGGTCGCTCCGGAAGAAGAACCCCTTCTCGGGTTCCTGGTCCGGAACCAGGGTCAATCTCATTTCTTCGGCCCTCGATCTGGCGAACGGACCCAAGCCGCTCCTTTCCACGCCATGGACGGTGAAGTCGTTCGTCTCTCCCCAAAGGTTTGCTCCGTCGACATTGATCTCCGCCACCGTCTTCTCGAGGGGGAACAGGGGGCTCTGAGCATACCATCCTGACCCTAAGAGACCGGCCTCCTCGGCCGCGGTGGCGATGAAGAGGATGGAACGGGCGGGGGGAGACGGAAGGGTGGCAAAGGCCTCTGCAGTCTCCAGCATCAGGGCGATGCCACTAGCATTGTCGTACGCACCGTTCCGGATACTGTCTCCGTTCACAGGCTCCCCGACGCCCAGATGGTCGTAGTGAGAGGTGAAGGTGATCACCTCATCCGGACGTTCCGTCCCCGGGAGGAGGCCCACCACGTTCATGGTCTCAACGGATCGTACCGAGCTGGTAACTCGGCCTGAAACCTGAATCCCGGTGGACACCGGTGAGAAGTTTCGGTTACCCGCTCTCCGTTTGAGGTCGTCAAGGTCAAATCCGGTCATCTCCAGCACCCACGCGGTGGTTTCGAAGGTCATCCACCCCTTCATGGGGACGGGAGGGGGCCCCGACGGGTCAGGTGGGAGAGCGAACTGCTCGCGGGTTCTCCCGGCCTGGACTACGCTCCAGGGATAGCCAGCGGATTCCGTTGTGTGAATCAGAATGGCGGCCAACGCGCCCTGTCGAGCGGCTTCCTCGTACTTGTACGTCCAGCGGCCGTAGTAGGTCATGGCCGGCCCCCCGAAAAGGTCGGGCTCATCAGCCGTTGAGGGAGGATCGTTCACCAGGATCAGGAGGACCTTCCCAGTGAGGTCCATCCCGCCAAAATCGTCCCAACCCACCTCTGGAGCGTCGATCCCGTACCCCACAAAAACCAGCTCCCCGGAGCCCTCCACGAAAGGTGCGGCAGCATCTCCAGCGATGAGAGTGTAGTCGTCCATGTGCTGGGGTGACGCCGATCGTCCCTCCGTCCGGAAGGAGAGGTCGATCCCGGAGGGTAGAGGCTTGGATCCGAGAATGGGAACCATCTGGAAATAGCTCCCTTGGACCGGATCAAGACCCATCTCCTCGAACTGAGAAGCGATGTAGTGAGCCGCGATGTCCCCTCCCGGAGTTCCTGGGGCACGCCCCCGGAGAAGATCCTGAGAGAGAAAGCGGGTGTGTGCCCGCATTTCATCTCCGGTGATCGACCTCTCACCAGTGAGATCACGGCCGGATCCACCGGGATCAGCGCAGGAGAGGATTGTCAACAAGACAAGGACAGAATGGAGAGATTGCCGCAGCATCGTATTTCATCCGTGAAATGAGTGTATCTGGGTTCATCCGAAGGCAAAGGTCCGTGAGGGCAGGAGCTCCTGTCAATGCAGGCCAGATGGAGGGAGGGGCTCCGAGCCGAGGGGCCACTCAGGCGGACACTGCCTGGCGGCGTCCCGAGAGACCGCCGAGCAATCCGCAGGCGAACACCCCTGTAGGCGCCCGCACCCCACTTCTTCAACACCCCTCAGATGGACTACGCTGATCAGGAACGGGCGGAAGTCGGCTCAGCGAAAGGGCTTGCAGGGTTGCAGGGGGGGCGCTCTCCCACCATCTTCCGGACCCTCACCTGGTGCAAGGAGACACCCATGATTGTTCGCCAACTGTCAACGCTCGTCCTTCTGTTGGTCTCGGCCGGCGGAATTACGGCCCAAGGGGTCCCGACGCCGGAATCCTTCTTTGGATTCGAGATTGGAGCGGACCGGAAGTTGGCCAACTGGGACCAACTGACGGCCTACTATGAGCGAGTCGCGGCAACCAGTGGAAGGGTCCAGGTGGATACCCTTGGCCCCTCAACCAGGGGTCTCCCCTTTGTCATGTTGACCATCACGAGTCCGGAGAACCACGCGCGGTTGGAGGAATTGCGGGGAATCCAGTCGAAACTGGCAGACCCCAGGCGAATCTCGGGTGAGGCAGAGCTGAACCGGCTTCTGAGCGACGGAAAAGTGGTGGTACTCATAACACACGGAATCCATGCTACCGAGGTGGGTGGTCCCCAGATGGCCGCGCGCCTGGCTTACCGGATGGCGACCTCGAACGATCCTGAAGTTCTAAAGATTCTCGACGAGGTCATTTTCTTGGATATTCCCTGCCTGAACCCGGACGGGACGCAGTGGGTTGCGGACTGGTACAACCGGTGGGTTGGGACCGGATACGAAGCCGCACCTCTGCCCTGGCTCTACCATTTCTACACCGGACACGACAACAACCGGGATTGGTACGCCTTCACCCAGGTGGAAACCCAGCTCACCGTTACGAAGGCCCACAATGTCTGGCACCCTCAGATCGTTCATGACATCCACCAGACCGGGTCCAATGGAGCGAGGATCTTCTTCCCGCCCTTCATCGATCCATACGAGCAGAATATCGATCCCGCGCTCATCGCCGGAGTGAACCAACTAGGGTCCTATATGGCCGCTGAACTCACGGCGAAAGGGATGCCCGGGGCTGTCATTCACCAGCGCTACGACGGTTTTACTCCGGCACGGGCGTACCAGCACTACCACGGGGGCGTTCGGATCCTGAGCGAAACGGCTTCTGTCCGAATCGCATCGCCAATCACGCTCTCCCCCGAAGACCTCCGTTCCGGCCGTACCGGTGACATGATGACGTCCTCCTGGAATTTCCCGTGGCCGTGGGAGGGCGGGGAGTGGGGCCTTCCGGACATTGTGGATTACATGGAAGCTGGCGCACTGGCTCTTCTCAATAACGCTGCCCGGAATCGGACCTATTGGCTGGAGAATTTCTACCACATCAACAGGAGGGCGGTGGAGGGGTGGGAACGGTGGCCGGAGGCTTGGGTTATCCCTCCCGATCAGCAGAACCCGGCGGGCCTGGCCTATGTCCTGAGAATCCTAACCACGGGGGCCGTGGAGGTTTACCAGTCCTATGGCTCTTTCCAGGTCGGAGGAAGAACGTTCCCGGCTGGAAGTTATGTCGTCCCGATGGCACAACCCTACGGGTCCTTTGCCCAGACCATGCTGGAAACTCAGCAGTATCCCGATCTGCGTGAGTATCCGGGAGGGCCACCTCGCAGGCCGTATGATGTGACCGCCCATACGCTGGGTCTCCTGATGGATGTCGAGTATTACCCCATTGAAGAACTACCACCCGTGGCACTCTCGGAGCCCATGGGTGTTCCTGAGTGGGACTTCCAACTCCCGGAGGTATTCCAGGGA
>JBDHCH010000284.1:0-4988 GCA_039592115.1 Gemmatimonadota bacterium
GATCCGTCGAAGAACGACCACATCAACGTCACCTTCCACGATTCCTGCAACCCGGCCCGGGCCATGGGGATCTTCGAAGAACCCCGGTATGTGATCCGAAGCGTCTGCAACAATTTCCACGAGATGCCGGAGAATACCATCCGGGAGCAGACCTTCTGCTGTGGTGGCGGCGCCGGGTTGGGCACCGATGAGAACATGGAGATGCGCCTCCGGGGAGGACTGCCGAGGGGCAGCGCCGTTCGCCATGTCCAGGAGAAGCACGGAGTCAATCAGATGGCGGCCATGTGCGCCATCGACCGGGCCACACTGGTCACGGTCTGCGACTACTGGGCGCCCGGCGTCAAGGTAACCGGCATCACCGAGCTGGTGGTCAACGCCATGACCTTCACCGGGGAGAAGAAGCGGACCGAGAACCTCCGGTTGGAGCCCCTTCCCGGGGTGGAAGCTGATGAGCCAGAACTCGTCGGTGCGGCGGAAGGAGCGTCCGAATAATGGGTGAGAAAGGGAAGATCGTTTTCGGTTTGGCCGTTTTCGTGATCCTGGTCACGTACCCCTTCTGGAGCCGCCTGGCGGCCTCCGGGGAAGCCGAGGCGGCCCGGCCAGAGTTGGACTACCCAGCCGATGCCTCGGTTTGCGTGGAGGACACCCCTTTCATGACTGCCAACCACATGGACCTCCTGAACCAGTGGCGGGACTCGGTGGTCAGGGACGGGGTCCTGGAGTACACGGCGGCATCCGGGGAAACCTACCAGATGAGCCTCACCCAGACCTGTCTGGACTGCCACGACAACCGGGACGAGTTCTGCACCCGGTGTCATGACTACGCCAACGTCACTCCCACCTGCTGGGAGTGCCACACAACGCCGGGTGGGGGGAGCTGAGCCATGGAGAAGAAGAGCCGCCGGGAATTCCTGAAAGAGACGACCGCAGCGGCCCTGGGGTTGGGCGCCACCCTCCCTGTGGTAACCACGGCTTGCTCCGGCTCAGCCGAAGGTCATGCCGGGGCAGTCTCCGAAGACCAGTGGGCTATGGTGATCGACCTCGAAGGGGCGCAGCGAGCAGACGTTCAGGAGGCCTGTGTTGCCGCATGCGAGGGAGCGCACAACCTCCCTCGAATCGACGATCCAGCTGAGAAGATCCGCTGGATCTGGGACGAGGAGTACCAACACGTGTTTCCGGACCAGGTCCACGATCACATGCCGGAGGCGTTGCGGACGGCTCCGGTCCTGGTTCTCTGCAACCACTGTACGAACCCGCCCTGTGTCAGGGTGTGCCCGACTCAGGCGACCTGGAAGAGGGACGAGGACGGGATCGTCATGATGGACATGCACCGGTGCATCGGGTGCCGGTATTGCATGGCAGCCTGCCCTTATGGCTCGCGAAGCTTCAACTGGCGGGATCCCCGTCCGTTCATCGAGACCGACAGTGATGGGAACTTCCTCTCGGATTTCCCTACCCGGACTCGAGGAGTGGTGGAGAAGTGCAATTTCTGCGCGGAACGGCTGAGAGACGGCCTTCAGCCTGCCTGCGTGGAAAAGGCAAACCAGGTCCCCGGCGCAGAGGGCGTCATGGCGTTCGGGAACCTCTCCGACCCCGAGTCGGACGTGAGTCGGATCTTGCGGTCTGAGCGCACGATCAGCAGACGAGTGGCCCTGGGGACCGGGCCGAATGTGTTCTACGTCGTCTGACCCCTTCCTGGAGGAAGGCTCTGGACGGGAAGAGACAGCCCGGCTCCTTCGAGGGGAGTCCGGCGCAAAGAAAAAACGAACCCGGCTAGGAAGCAGCGGGAGAACCAAGAGGTAGCGTCATGCTGGAAGCCGCTTTTCGCGGAGGCAAACGATACTGGGGTCTCCTTGGGTTTTGGGCGATCCTCATCGCGGTGGGCCTGTTCGCGTGGGGGAGGCAATTCACCGAAGGCTTGACGGTAACCGGGATGAGTCAGGACGTGACCTGGGGCATCTACATCGCCCAGTTCACCTTCCTGGTGGGCGTGGCCGCCTCGGCGGTCATGGTGGTCCTCCCTTACTACCTCCACAACTACAAGGCCTTCGGCCGGATGGTGATCCTGGGCGAGGGGCTGGCCGTTGCAGCGGTCCTCATGTGCATGCTGTTCATCTTCGTCGACATGGGACAGCCCACTCGCGTCAGCAACGTTCTGCTGTACCCGACACTGAACTCGATGATGTTCTGGGACATGATGGCCCTCGGCGGTTACCTGGTCTTGAACCTCATCATCGGGGCGGTGACCTTCGATGCCGAACGGAAGGAGGGGCCGCCGCCGGGTTGGATCAAGCCCATCATCATCCTCTCCATCCCCTGGGCCGTCAGCATCCACACCGTCACGGCATTCCTCTACTCCGGCCTGGAGGCCCGGACGTTCTGGATGACCGCCATCCTGGCTCCGCGCTTCCTGGCCTCGGCCTTCGCTTCCGGCCCGAGCCTCCTGATCCTTCTGGCTCTCATCCTCCGGTCCACGACAAAGTTCGACCCAGGGAAGGAAGCCATCGGGAAGCTGGCACTCATCGTCACATACGCCATGACGGTGAACGTGTTCTTCGTGGGCGTCGAAGCGTTTACGGCCCTCTACAGTGATATGCCCCATCACGTCCACGCCTTCGAGTACCTCTTCGTGGGGCTCCACGGGCATGACGCCCTGGTGCCCTGGATGTGGACCGGAGCGTTCCTTACGGTGACCTGTGTGACCCTGCTCTTGATTCCCCGGGTCAGGGGGAACCTGAAGCTTCTGGGGCCCATCTGCGTGGGGGTCATCGCGGCGATCTGGATCGAGAAGGGCGTAGGAATGGTCGTGGCAGGGTTCGTCCCGAACCCACTCGGTCGAATTACGGACTACTCCCCCTCCGGTGTGGAAGTCGCCGTCACCGCAGGGGTCTACGCGTTTGGTTTCCTCATGCTGACGCTGATCTATCGGATCGTGGTGAACGTGAGGGAGCGGATGCTCGCTGCCTGATGCGGGAAGCCCCCAGAGGGGGTGAAAGAGAGGACTGAGAGAAGGGGACTAAGGAAGGACTGACTGATAGAGATTCCGTAGTTTCGCCATCAATCAAGCCTAAAAGGGAGACGACGATGGCAGATTCCCAAAGAAGTACCCCGATGTTGGACGAGCTGAAGGAAGGCCCCTGGCCCAGCTTCGTCACTCAGATCGAGGAGATGGCTGACGCAGGCAAGGAGTCTTGCGACCAACTCCTCCAACTGCTGGAACGGTCTTACCACGAGAAGGTCGGCCACTGGAAGCACGGCGGCATCGTCGGCGTCATGGGATATGGCGGCGGTGTCATCGGACGGTACAGCGACGTGCAGAAGGAGTACCCTGCCATCGCCCACTTCCACACGCTCCGTGTGAACCAGCCCATGGGGTGGTTCTACACTTCCGATTCCCTCAGAACCATCTGTGACATCTGGGATCGGCACGGTTCCGGTCTCACCAACATGCACGGATCAACCGGTGACATCATCCTCCTGGGGACCACCACCGACGAGTTGGAGCCTACCTTCGCAGAGCTCACCGCGAATGACTTCGACCTGGGTGGATCGGGCTCCGACATGCGGACCCCCAGCTGCTGCGTGGGCCCTGCTCGGTGTGAATGGGCATGCTACGACACGCTGGCTCTCACCCACGAGGTAACCCAGCACTGGCAGGACGAGCTCCACCGTCCGGCCTTCCCCTACAAATTCAAGATCAAGTGCGCCGGCTGTGCTAACGACTGTGTAGCTTCCATCGCCCGTGCCGACATGTCCATCATCGGCACCTGGCGGGACCAGATCCGGATCGACCAGGACGAGGTCAAAGCTTATGCAGACGCCGGCATGAGGATCGAGCGGGATGTCTGTGGCAACTGTCCTACCAAGTGCATCGAATACGAGAACGGCGAGTTGACCATCGATGACAGCAACTGCGTGAAATGCATGCACTGCATCAATGCGATGCCCAAAGCCCTCAGGCCTGGGACCGACACGGGAGCCACCATCCTGTTGGGTGCGAAAGCCCCCATCGTGGAGGGCGCCCAGCTCTCGTCGGTTCTGGTCCCGTTCATGAAGATCGAGGAGCCCTACGACGAACTGAAGGACCTCGTCGAGCGAATCTGGGACTTCTGGGGCGAGCACGGGAAGAACCGGGAGCGTGTTGGCGAGCTCATGCAGCGGGTGGGCCTGGGCAACTTCCTCGAGGAGATCGAGGTCGAGCCCGTTCCTCAGATGGTCGCATACCCGAGAGACAATCCCTACGTCTTCTACGAAGAGTACTATGAAGAAGACGACGAGGACGAGGACGACGACGAATAGGGAAAAGGACGCACTGTCTCGAAGAACTTGAGATAACCAAAGACTTTCGGGAGAACCATACGATGGCAACGGAAAGAAGAACTGATATCGGCCCTCCGCATTATCAGCGGTTTTTGCCTCCGATCATCAAAGACAACTACGGTAAGTGGAAATATCACGAAGAGTTGCGGCCTGGCGTCATGGTCCACGTGGGTGAGAGCGGCGACAAGCTCTTCACCGTCCGGGCTGGCTCTCCAAGGCTCTTAGGCACCAAACGGATCCGCGTGTTCGCAGACCTGGCAGAGAAATACTGCGGTGGTCACCTCCGTTTCACCTCTCGCCACAATGTCGAGTTCCTGCTGACGGATCAGGCCAACATCGATCCCCTCATCGCCGACCTGGCCGAGTTGGGTCATCCGGTTGGTGGAATCGGTGCGGCCATCTCCAGCATCGTCCACACTCAGGGGTGGGTCCACTGTCACTCGGCGGCTACGGACGCTTCCGGCGTGGTGAAGGCCGTCATGGACGACCTCCACGAATACTTCGACGGGAGGAAGGAAGTACCCGGGAAGCTGAGGATCGCCCTGGCTTGCTGTCTGAACATGTGCGGTGCCGTGCACTGTTCCGACATCGCCATTCTGGGCGTGCACCGCCGGCCACCGAAAATCCAGCACGAGAGCATGAAGAAGCTCTGTGAGATTCCCAATGTG
>JBDHCH010000285.1:0-4962 GCA_039592115.1 Gemmatimonadota bacterium
GAGGAAGACAGGGGGGTTTTCATTGTCCGGCATACGTTCCTGGCCTATCATCCCACGGTGCAGGTGAGGCTCCTCCGGGAGGTGCTCCGCACACAGGGGCTAACCCTCAACGAGGTCGGAACCAGGGCCGCGCTCGAGTTTACTAGAACCGGCGCCAGCGGGCGGTCTCTGGACCTGCCCGGCGGCCTCCGGCTCTCCCGTGAATTCGACCGGTTTCTCCTGGCTCCACTCGAGGCTCCGGGCCGAGATTCGGTCGTGACGTTGAATGGGCCGGCGGAGGGTTCCGGTGAGCTTGTATTGGGGGGGCGTAGCTTTCAGGTCCGGTGGGGTTGCAGGGGAGCATCGGAGATGACCGAGGTAGTGGCGCTCTCTCCGGACGATCTGGCTTTCCCGCTCCGCCTTCGTGCGTGGTGCCCAGGGGACCGGATGGCACTCCCGTACGGAACGAAGAAGCTCAAGAAGATCTTCGCTGAAGCCGGCATTGCGGCAGGAGAGAGGGGCCGGATACCGGTTCTGGTGGACGCTTCCGGGGCTGTGCTTTGGGTGGCCGGGGTAGCGGTGTCGACTCGTGCGTTGCCTGTTGAAGCTGGGACGACCTTCATCATTGGAATCGGAAATGGCCACCAATCCTGAAGTCGCGGAAAAGCAGGCAGGGCGGGAGCTCAAGCGGATCGTCTATACGGAGGAGGATATCCAGCGGCGGGTGTTGGAGATGGCCCGGGAGATCACGGATTCCCATGAGCCTGGGGAGGAACTCCTGGTCCTTGGCCTCCTCAAAGGGTCCTTCATCTTCATGGCGGACCTGGTCAGGAACATTCATCACCCACTTCAGTTGGATTTTCTAGTAGCTTCCAGTTACGGGAACGCCACGGAGAGCAGTGGGGACGTGAGACTCCTCTACGATCCGGAGGCCTCGTTGGAGGGGCGGAGCGTGATTCTGGTGGAAGACATTATCGACAGCGGGAACACGCTCAACCGTCTTATTCCCCTCCTGGAAGCCCGGGGCCCCAGCAGCCTCGAGGTTTGTGCCCTCCTTCATAAGAGGGCCGCCGAGCTGGACCGGGAGGTGAAGTGGGTGGGATTCGATGCCCCCCTGGAATTCCTGGTGGGCTACGGCCTCGATTACAGTGAGAACTTTCGCCACCTTCCCTTCATCGGAAGCATCTAGGGTCGGCGGCTCACAGAAGGAACACGATGGCTGATCGCGAACCGATTCAGAAAGATCCGGGCAACAACCGGCTATCCAAGGTCTCCAGGACCGCATCCTTCTGGGTCCTCATGCTCCTCATGACAGTGGTGATCCTCCAGGTCATGCGAGGCCAGGAAGAGACCCACACGGAGCTGAACTACACCGAGTTCAAGCAGCAGCTGGACGGCGGGAACATCCTGGAAGTGACCGTCATAGCCGGGGAGCAGGTGGAGGGAGAGCTCCGCTCGCCGATCTTCGTAGACGGGCAGGAGATGATCCGGTTCGAGACGGTCCTCTGGGGGGAGATTCCGGAGGCGATCATCCAGCAGATGGAGGACCAGGAGGTCGTCATCAATGCCGAGCCGGAGCGCCAGGGCTGGGGCACCTTCCTCCTGACGGCCCTTCCTTGGCTTCTTTTCCTGGCATTCTGGATCTGGATCTTCAGGACCATGCAGGGCGGAGGAAACAAGGCCTTCCAGTTCGGACGGTCGAAGGCGAAGCTGATCTCCCCGGACAAGCCCCAGGTGAACTTCTCGGATGTCGCCGGAGCCGATGAGGCGAAGGTAGAGCTCCAGGAGATCATCGAGTTCCTGAAGGACCCCCACAAGTTCTCCCGCCTGGGTGGGCGGCTTCCCAAGGGTGTCCTGTTGGTGGGGCCTCCGGGCACGGGGAAAACGCTCTTGGCCCGGGCCGTGGCCGGTGAGGCCGGACGCCCCTTCTTCCAGATGTCCGGTTCGGACTTCGTCGAAATGTTCGTAGGCGTCGGTGCTTCCCGTGTCCGGGACCTATTCGATCAGGGGAAGGCTCACGCCCCCTGCATCATCTTCGTCGACGAGATCGATGCCGTGGGCAGGCACCGGGGGGCCGGGCTCGGCGGTGGCCACGATGAGCGGGAACAAACGCTCAATGCCCTTCTGGTTGAGATGGACGGTTTCGAGACCAACGAGGGGGTCATCCTCCTGGCCGCGACCAACCGGCCGGACGTCCTGGACCCGGCTCTCTTGCGACCGGGTCGGTTCGACCGACAGGTCGTAGTCGATGCACCAGACGTGAAGGGAAGGGAGGGGATCCTCCGGGTCCACGCCAAGAAGCTCCCTCTCTCCGACGACGTGGTGCTGGGGACGATCGCCAAAGGCACGCCGGGCCTGAGCGGGGCCGACCTGGAGAATATCTGCAACGAGGCAGCGCTCCTGGCTGCACGTGAAGACGCGGACCGGGTCAACATGGACCATTTCGAGCGGGCCAAGGACAAGGTCATGCTGGGGGCCGAGCGTAAGAGCCTGGTCCTCACCGAGAATGAGCGGAAGCTCACCGCGTACCACGAAGCAGGCCACGCCGTTCTCGGGCTCAGGATCCCCGGGCTGGATCCGGTCCACAAGGTCACCATCGTCCCCAGGGGAAGGGCGCTGGGGATCACTGCCTCCCTTCCGGAAGAGGACCGTCACACGTACACCAAGGAGTGGTTGGAAGGGCAGTTGGCCATGCTCTTCGGGGGACGCGTGGCTGAAGAGATGATCTTCGGCCATGAGCGGATCACCACGGGGGCTGGAAACGACATCGATCGGGCTACGGCCATGGCCCGGCGAATGGTCACCCAGTTCGGCATGTCCGACGTCATCGGTCTCATGGCGGTCGGAGATGCCGAGCATGAAGTGTTCCTTGGGAGGGAGTTGGGCCACCGTCGCACCGTATCGGAGCATACCGCCCGCCAGGTGGACACTGAGGTAAAGAGAATTCTGGATGATGCCCACGAACGGGCGAGGGAGATTTTGGAGAAGGAGGACGACCTCCTGGAGCGTATCGCCCAGGCCCTCCTGGAACGGGAAACTCTGGCCCGGACAGAGATCGATCTGCTGGACCAGGGCAAGGAGCTCCCGCCCATGGAGAAGATCCTTCTGCCTGGGGAGGAGCCGGACGACTCCCCCCTTCTGAACCCTCCTGAGGAGACGCCGGACCCGGAACCCGTCCCGGCGGCAGCTACCCCCGCTCCTGATGAGGCCGACGCGGAACGGCCCTCCCCCCTTGCACATGCTTTGGACCGGAAGGGCGCCCTGGACGGCGAGCCTGTGGAGGACACGGCGGGAGTTTCCGCCGACCAGGAGGAGCTCCAGTTGGGAGAAGGGGACACGGACCGGATCCCCTCATGAGGTCCGAAGGGCCACAGGTTGAAGGAGAACCGGGACGGGAGGCCCACGAAGCCTTCCGGTCCCGGTTTCTTGATTCAGACAACTCCCGGTGGGACCTCGGGGACCACACACTCTCCCTCGACGGGCCGCGGGTGATGGGGATCGTGAACCTGACGCCCGACTCCTTCTCGGATGGAGGGCAGCTCTCCACTCTGGAAACGGCGCTGGACCGGGCCAGGCAGCTCGTACGGGAGGGGGCGGACGTGCTGGATGTGGGTGGAGAGTCCACCAGACCCGGTGCCGAGGCCGTCTCTGCCGAAGAGGAGAAACGCCGAATCCTACCGTTCATCGAGGCTGCCGTTGAAGCGTTCGAGGTCCCCATCTCCGTGGATACCCGGAACGCATCGGTGGCTCGTGAGGCGCTGAGCGCCGGGGCCAGGATCGTGAACGACGTTTCGGGGCTTAAGCATGACGAGGACATGGCCCGGGCGGTGGCGGAGGGAGAGGGGGGGCTGGTGCTCTCCCATATGCGGGGTACACCCGCTAGCATGAGAGCCTTGGCCAAATATCAGGACGTTGCGGTGGAAGTGAAGGAGGAGCTGGCCCAATCCCTGACTCGAGCCCGGGACGCGGGGATTCGGGAGGATCGGATCGTCCTCGATCCGGGGATCGGATTCGCGAAGACCGGGCCACAGAGTCTTGCGATCATGGGTAGATTGGGGGTGTTGCTGGCTCTGGGGTTCCCGCTCCTGGTGGGCCCGAGCCGAAAGAGCTTCATCGGCGAGTTGACCGGAGCTCCGCCCCACGATCGGACCCCCGGAACGCTTGCCGCGTGTGTCTTCTGCTACTTTCAGGGGGCCCGGATCTTCAGGGTCCATGATGTTGCTCCTTTGGTGCAGGCTCTGGCGGTGACCAGAGCTCTGGGCGAGGCGTCGGAATGAGCCGGATTTGGGATCAGCTTCAGTTCCTCAACCCGGGGTGGGGAGATCTCATCGAGATCCTCATCGTCGCCGTTCTGTTCTACCGGCTTCTCATCCTCCTCCAGCGCACCCGGGCCATGCAGATGCTGCTGGGGGCCTTCCTCCTGGTCGGCGTATACTTCCTGGCCCGGCTTCTGGACTTCTCCCTCATTCCCTTCCTCCTGGAAAACCTGTTCCGGTACGGGGCCATCGCAGCGCTCGTGGTGTTTCAACCGGAGCTCCGGTCGACCCTTGCCCGGCTGGGCCGGAGTCGGTTCGTCAGGTTTCTCAAGAGCATGGAGGAGTCTCAAGGATCAGACGAGCTGGCTGAGGCGGTGATGGAGTTGGCCCGCCTGAAGCGGGGTGCCATCATCGCGATTCAGGCAGAGGTCGGATTGGAGGAGTATGCGGACACGGGAAGCCCCGTGAACGCTCCGGTCTCCGCTGAAATGCTGAAAACCATCTTCACCCCGTACACCCCCCTCCACGACGGAGCGGTCATCATCAACGGAGGGGAAATCGTCACGGCCGGAGCCATCCTCCCCCTCACCCAGCTACCAGTTCAGGACAGGTCCTTGGGCACCCGGCACAGGGCCGCTTTGGGGCTCAGCGAGGAGACCGATGCGACGGTGGTTGTAGTAAGTGAGGAAACCTCACGTATATCAATTGCGAGAGGGGGCCGAATCGA
>JBDHCH010000286.1:0-6117 GCA_039592115.1 Gemmatimonadota bacterium
GGCGGCTCTCTTCACGTCGGGAATCTGGGTGAGAGGAACGTCACAGGCACCCTGATCAGCAGAGGGGGGTGCCCCTCAAGAATGGTCGGCATGGGTGGCAGCCCGAGGCTCACCCTCCAACCACAGGTGGATCACGCAAGCGGTGAGTCCCACCGCTAGTGCGAACAGTAACAGGTCCACCGGGTTCCCCGCACGCCTCGAGTCTGTCGCGACGATCACGCAGATAGCGGTGAGAGACCCGAGAAGGCCCGAACCGAGGACCTGGAGACCCGGCGGCCGGTAGGGTTCGGGCGAGATCTCAGCCCCAAACAGGTTGTCCATGACTCCCTGTACGAGGTGGTCCGGCATTTCGATTTCCGGTCGAAAGGCTGCTGGAAGTTCTCGAAGTATCCGGAAGTTCGCCTGGCAAGACGGGCATCTCGCCAGGTGCTCTTCTACTTCGGCGTCCTCCTGGTCCCCACCAAGGAGATCAATGAGACGATTGATATCCGGACAGCTCATCTCCCGAAACCTCCATGAGTTCTCTCAGGCGCTCGATTCCGTGCCTGATTGTTGAGCGAACGGTGGACTTCTTGATCCCCATGATCCTGGCGACCTCTTCAGGTGTCTTCCCTTCGAGGATTCGGAAGCAGATCGCCTGGTGCTCCCGGTCCGAAAGGTGCCCCAGGGCTCTGTGCAACCTTCGGTGGAGCTCCCGGCGCTCGGCCTCGTCGAGGGGGTCTTGCGCGTTCCAGGCGTGTTCTCCGTTCAGTCCCATGTTTCCCATCCGTTCGTGTGCTTTGGAGCGGACTTTTCGGGTCCTGAAATCACTGATGCAGACGTTCGTGGCCAGGCGGTGTAACCAGGCCTCGAAGGATCCATCGCCCCGGTAGGACCTTCGCTTCTGAAAGACGTGCCTCCAAATCTCCTGAAAGAGGTCCTCGGCGTGGTCACCGTCTGTCCCGTAGGCACGGGCGACCAAAAGGGTCAGCGGGCCGTGGGATCGAACGAGGGCTTCCAGGTAACCCCGGTCCCCCCGCCGGAGTCTCTCCAGGTCGATCATCAGATTCCCGGAGCGGCTGAAGTGTGGCCCCGCTGGCGGCGCCTGCGATTGACGGTCGTGAGCAGTGCCAGCTCCAACAGTGGGACAGCCAGGGGAATCCATGCCCCCAGAATCCCGGAGTTGGATGGATCGGCGCGTACCCACTCACCCCCTGCCGCCTCCGCCAGGAAGAATGCCACAGCACTCAGGAGGCCGAGTGCCCACCGGGCGTTCCGACGGGCAGGGGGTGAGAGACCGGAGAGACCGGAGGTTAGAGCGCCGGATTGCTGACCCAGGAGTGCCCCGAACACGGCGAAGGCCGCGATGGCCACCACGCTGTGGAGGAGGTAGGTGAGCCAGTTGGGGGGGCGCTCGAGCGGGCGCTCGATGGAAAAGTTGTACGTCTCCGGGGGATTCGACTCAATCGTGGACCGGAGCCCCCTGAGGGCTCCAGGAGTTCTGGGGCCGAGGGGAAACTCCGCCGCAAGATCCGCGTCCGCTGCGGCCCGCACCCGGTATTCTCCTGTTGGAGACGCATAAGCCACGAGGCCATACGCCAATGCTGCGAGGAGAAAACCACGGAGCATCACCCCTCTTGGGGGGAGGGATGCCCAATCCGCCATACCTCCGGCGAAACTTGCATAGGGCAGGAGGAGGCCGAGCCAAGCGGCGAACGGATAGACGAGGTTCCAGAAGCTCCACGGACCCCGATCGGGAAGTCCGGTGAGTACATGGTAACTGACGGTCAGGGCGACGAGGCTGGCCAACCAGATCGCCGTCGCCAGGAAGAACCTCATCCCGCCAGTTTGCTTCTCTCCGATCACGGAGCGATCACTTCGAAAGCTTGAGTTCCGTCACCTCGGCGCAATCCCTGTCCCGGTTACAGTTCCAGGTGAACCAACAGCAGCTATCACAACAATACGGCTTCGGGGCCCCATCACTCTTGCAGCAGTTCAGGAGTCCCATACGCATCACCTGGGTCTCCGCCTGTGGGGAAAACAGGAACGCAGCCAGTAGGCCGTTCAGGAGCACCAATCCGATGGCGATTTTCCGACGCATGGGGGTCTTCTTTCTTCTAGAAATGAGGGAAGCCTTCACGCTCACTGAGAAGGGTCAGATGGCGGACTCCTCCTTCCACCAGGCCAACCGCTGGAATCCCTCGGGAACTTCAAGCACCCCAAAGGCGCCCTCTTCCGTGAAGAGGGCAGGGGTGAACCCATCCGGGAATCGGACTCTCCTGCGAGTACCGTTGGCCGAGATTTGGAGCCAGGTCTGACCCCGGCCCAGGGGATCCGATGACGTGTCGAATTGCCGAAGCCAAGCCTCTCTCCCGGACTGACACCTCAGGTCCGTGGCGATGGGCGCTCGCTCCGCGAACCGGTCGCGGTTCGATTTGGCCATGCTCGAGTAGTCGATCCTCGCATCCTCGTAGTCAGGCCCGAGCTCCAGCCGGGCCATCCAGCTGAGATAGGTCTCGATGTCCTCCAGGCTGACGGGGGCGGGCTTCTCCTCAACCGGCGTCCTGGCCCTGACCTCGCCCAGGAGATCCAACCAGACCACCTCGGCGGACACCGGGCTCCAGAGCACCACCGCCCCCTCGCACACGTCCCAAAAGGGTACAGCGGCCCATTCACGGAGCCCCGAGGCGCTCTTGGTCATGTGGTCGACAAAGCGCGTGAGCTCGGGTCCCGGTTCGAGACGTACATCGGCCCGTTGGAGAGACCCCGTCATCAGGTCGGCGGTGCGATCGATCCGCCCGGGAAAGTGGCCGACAACAAGCTCTGCACCGGTGCTCCTGACCCGGAAGGGATCGGCATAGGAGACGTCCCGGAGGTCGGTGCGCGCTCTGATGCGGCCGTCCTCGCTCAGCCGCTCGGAGCCCAGGAGGTTTCCCCTGGGATCGAAGGTGGAGACGCGGTCGTTTCCCTGATCCCACACCCTGATGCTGCCGTCGACGGGGCCGTCAGCGGGCTGGATCGCCCAGGGGGTTAGAAACTCTCCGGGCCCCTGACCCTCCCCGCCGAATTGATCCGAGCCGCCATCCCTCACGGAAACGCGGGTGATGAAGGGCGGGGCGCCGTCCAGAACCCATATGGATTCCCCGTCGAACGCGAGATCCCTTACGGAAACGAAACGGGACGTGGCCGGCAGGAGCTCGACCTCTCTCGCATCGACAAACCGGGTTTCCACCGAGTGGCCCGGCCCACCGGGTGAACATCCGGCAAGCGCGAGAACGAGGGGTGCGGATCCCGCGAGGAGCCGGTTCATGCTCCGGAGATCTCCTCGACGTCAGCGCCGAAGAGTGCGCCCACTTCTGCGATCTCCTGGCCGTGCCTCTCCGCGAGGACTACACCGTTCTTGTCCAGGATGAAGATCCAGGGCGTTCGGGCGGTGAGCCCGTGTTCCGGGCTGCCGAGAGTACCGGCTTCGACCGTCCACACGTCGGCTGTCCACCCGTGCAGGTTCACGTAGGCCCTGGCCGACTCCAACGGCTCAGACGATATGGCCACGGTACGGAAATCATCTCCGAACGCGGTGGTCCACGCCCTCCAGAGGGGGGCAACGGCCTCGCAATGCCCGCAGGAGGAGTTGAAGACCAAAACCACGGTGGGTTCCCCGCCACTGAGGAGCCCAGCATTGCCGTCCGAATCCAGCACCCGGAGTCCGGAGAGCGTGTCGCCGACCTGGAACCAGGTGTTGGCGGGCCCTTCGGTACGCCCCATCCGGACGGTCAAGATCGTTGCCTGGGCAAAAGCCAGCAGGGCCAGGCCTAAGAGCACTCGGTCTTTGGTCAAGAGTCGTTTCATGAGCCGCCGCGTGAGAGCCGTGAATCACCGCAACTACTCGATAGACGCGCGAGGTCCGGAAAGCGTGCAATGTCCCGGGGTGGGGGGGCGCAGATCCGATACGGAAAATATTCCCTTTGCACGGTTTGGACCCGTCAACCGTCCATTATCCAGTTGAACGGGTGCGAGCGGGCGGCGCCAGCGTCTGGCTCAATAGCATGGGGGGGCAAAGACGTCGAACTCCCGCAGGGGAGACAGCCCGCATCCCCCTCCCTTCAGAATGCGGACGATTCCAGAAACATCTCCCGGGCGAGCTCTGCCCCACGCTCGGTCTTGAAGATCTCCTCGATGGCCAGGGCTTTCTCGTCGATGGTTGCGTTCCTGTGTCGGCCAGGAAAGTTCACCAGCCAGTCGGCGTCCCACAGGATCTGGAACTCGAGGGTGGTCACGATCCGGGGGTCCTGGTCGCTGTGATGGTTCGCGACAATGCCGCAGACGTGGTCGATCTGGGCCTGCGGGAATCCGTGTTTGGTGAGAATCTCCCGGGCGATGGGCGGCCCCTCGATCTCCTGATACGGCCCGGCGCTGGACCCGTGGACGTCTCTGGCCCTGGGAATGCCGATGTCGTGGAGAATGGCCGAGGCTCTCACCACAACCGGATCCCCGCCCTCTTCCAGGTGGATGTCCATGGCGTGCCCGAGGACCCTGTGGGTGTGGTCGATCATACCCGGGGTCTTGGCGAACACCCGCTCCATCTCGGGAATCAGGACGTCGGTGGAGGGTGGATCTCCCCTGGCACCTCCCGAAGAGGAGGCGCATCCCAGGGCACTTGATATCAGCAGAAGACCGGCCAGAGTCAGGAGTCGCATGTCGGTGTGTCCTTTGTTGGTGTCAGGGGTCATCAATGGCCGCCCTTCCCTGGGTCCTGTCAAGGGTCCTTTCCGGCGCCGGTACCACCGCTTGGACCGTGAGATGGTCAACCAGCGTCCATGCCGTGGATTCGCACCAGTTTCACAACCCACTCCTTGCCACGCTCAGCGGCCGGCTCCCATCTTGCCCCACCCCCGCACTCCACGTGCACTCTTCAGACAGGCCGCTCATGCGAAGACTCAACAGAGAGATCTGGGGCTGGGCCCTGTACGATTGGGCGAACTCGGCGTTTGCGGTCTCGATTCTCGCCGTCGTACTTCCCGTTTACTTCAAGACCCAGCTTGCCACCAGCGGGTTGGGCGCGGACGGGAGTCTCATCGAGGAGGTGACCCTTTTCGGGGCCACCATTCCCGGCGGGACCCTCTGGAGTTGGACAGTCTCCTTCTCCATGATCTTCGTAGTCCTTTCCTCCCCCATCATCGGGGCGGTGGCGGACTACGCCGGGAAGAAGAAGAGCTTCCTGGTGTTGTTCTGCGTCCTCGGGGCCACGGTTACGGGGTTGATGGTGCTGCTGGGGGTGGGGATGTGGAAGCTGGGGATCCTCCTCTTTGTCCTCGCCAACGTATGCTTCGTGGGTGGAAATGTCGTGTACAATGGGCTTCTGGTTGAGGTGGCTCCGACAGAGGAGGATGTCGCCTTTGTTTCGGGATTCGGATGGGCGCTGGGCTACATGGCCTCCTTTCTCATGCTCCTGTTCAATGTGGTTTTGATCACGTTTGAGATCCCTTCGGCGGAGTGGGCGGTTCGGCTCTCCCTGCTCAGCGTAGGAGTGTGGTGGATCCTATTCGCCATCCCCACGTTCCTCTGGGTCAAGGAGCGAGCCCAGCCGAAGCCCCTCCCGGAAGGCCAGGGCCTTCTCACGGTGGGCTTTTCGCAACTGAAGACTACTCTCAGGAAATTGCCGCTTTTCCCTCAGCTGCTCCTGTTCATGGGAGCCTTCTTCCTCTACAACGACGGCATCCAGACCATCATCAGCCAGGGGGTCATCTTTGCCGAAGAGGTCTTCCAGAGAGACCTGGACGAGCTCATTCCCGTGTTCCTCATGATCCAGATCGTGGCCTTCTTCGGGTCACTCCTGTTCATCAGGATCGAACGGTGGATCGGCACCAGGGGGGCTCTGGTCTCATCTCTCGTTGTCTGGATCATCCTCATCGGGTGGGCCTTCTTCATGCAGAATTTCCTCGAGTTCTGGGCCCTGGGTTTCTTCGGTGGTTTGGTCCTGGGGGTCTCCCAGTCCGCGTCCAGGACCATCTACGCCTGGATGATCCCACCCGACCATTCCGCAGAGTTCTTCAGCCTGTACGCCATCGTGGGGAAGGTGGCTTCCGTGGTGGGCCCGGCGCTCTTCGGTTGGGGGATGCTCTACGCCGCTCGCCTCGA
>JBDHCH010000287.1:0-6648 GCA_039592115.1 Gemmatimonadota bacterium
CTGGTCCGTCAGTTCCTGACCCAACGCCTTGGCGATCCCGAAGTCGATGATCTTCACCACCGGTTTCGAGTCCTTCGCCGTCACCAGCACGTTTGACGGCTTCAGGTCGCGGTGAACCACACCCTTGTGGTGGGCGTGCTGAACGGCCTGACAGACATCGATGAAAAGACGGATGCGTTCGTGGGTGGAGAGGCGGTTCGTGTCGCAGTAGTCGTTGATGGGGGGGCCCTGAACCAACTCCATGACAAAGTAGGGCCGACCGGTTTCCGTGGCTCCTCCATCGTAGAACCGAGCGATGTTCGGGTGATCCATGACGGCAAGGGCTTGGCGCTCGGCTTCAAGCCGGGCCAAGACCTGCTTCGTGTCCATCCCGAGCCTGATGATCTTGAGGGCTACACGCCGATGTACCGGCTCGGTTTGCTCGGCCAGCCAAACCTCGCCCATGCCCCCTTCGCCCAGGATCTCGAGGAGCTTGTAGGGGCCGATCCGTTTCGGTTTACCCGATTCGTTTGGAACGGAGTCGGTCAAATGGGATTTCCTGGCAATGGGAGACGGCCCGTTCCAGCCCAATCAGCCACCTGTGGAACAATGTGATCTGGTTGAGGATGGTGCAAGGAGAGGGACCGGCGACCCTAGCCGCAGCTCCATCCGGCCCTCCAGATATGGAAGCCCCTCGGGAGCACCGAATTCCGAACGTCGACTTCCTTCTTGACAACCATCGAAGGGTGTTGCAGTGTTGCACTACACTACATCACCTGGACCAGCCAAAGCCATCATGCGACTCAGCCTCGATACGGAAGACAACCGCCCGATCTACATCCAGATCGTGGACGAGGTCAGGCGGGGGCTGGCCCGAGGAACGCTTGGGCCAGAGGATCCCCTCCCCTCCGTCCGGGAGCTGGCGGCAAGTCTTCGGATCAATCCACGGACAGTCATGCAGGCGTACGCCGCTCTGGAGCGGGAGGGAGTGGTCTACGTCCAGCGAGGGAAGGGAACGTACGTCTCGGCGGACGTTCGCCCAGACGAGCGGGAGCGGCCTCAGCTGGCCCGGGAGGTGGCAAGGAGAGCCATGCGGGAGGCCCGACGAAGCGGCCTCGATCCGGGGGATCTGATAGGGGCATTGAAGGAACTGGCCGAGGATCCTGGACCGGACGGAAAGGAAGGAAAGGGATGAGGACTCCACCGTTAGCTCCAACCCTGCCCGTCGACATGGGGGAGGGGCCCTTCGCCCTTACCACGGACGGAGCCACCAAGCGATACGGATCCATAAGGGCGTTGGACGGCCTGAACCTGAAGGTTCCGTTTGGTGCTGTCTACGTTCTTGTGGGACCGAACGGCGCCGGCAAGACGACCCTCCTCCAGGTCCTGATGAACCTGAAACGGGCCAACAAGGGCCAGGTGAGTGTCCTGGGGATGGACGCCCGACGGGAGGGCCCCCGCGTCCGGGCCCAGATTGGGTACGTACCCGAGGAACACCGCTTGGGCTACCCGTGGATGAAGGTCGGGCGTTTGTTGGAACACTGCTCGGTCTATCATCCCACCTGGGACTGGGACTACGCCAACCAGCTCGTATCTCTCCTGGAGATCGACCGAGAGCGGAAGTGCGGCCATCTCTCCAAAGGCAATGTCAGGCGCGTTCAGCTCCTCCTGGCTCTGGCTCACCGGCCAACCCTCCTTCTCCTCGACGAGCCCACCGATGGACTCGACCATGTGGCCCGGGACCGAACCCTTGGGTTATTGGCGGGGCACCTGGCGGATACCACCACCACCGCACTGATCTCGACCCATCGTGTGTACGAGATTGAAAGACTCGTAGACCACGTGGGCGTGATCCGGGATGGCCGGCTTCTCGGTCAGGTGCCTTTGGAGGATCTCCGGCGCATGCTCCGGCGCTACTCGGCAGACGTGCCGGAAGGTCAGGAACCCCGCGAATGGGAGATGGAGGGCATGGTGGCCCTCCGGCCGGGGCTGGGCCGCGCAGTGGAGTGGACGGTCTGGGGGGAAGAGGAGCGGGTGGTAACGGACCTCACCGTGGCCGGGGCGACCGTCCGCGACTGTGCTCCTCTAACGGTGGACGAAGCCGCAACGGCTCTCCTTTCCACCTGGGAGGCGTCATGAAGGCCCTCGATCTGCACTCGATACCGAAGGCGGAAGCGGTCCTCAAAGAGCAGACCCGGGCTGTAGGGATCACGCTTCGCCCCCTTGCCATCGGCGTCGGAATACTGCTCGTGGTCTTCGGCAGCTACGCCCTCTACGACAACATGGCCAGACCCAATGCCATGGTCGGGCTGCCGCCCGACCTCCTCTTGTACCTGTCTTTTGTCGGGATCGTACTCCCCCTCTTCGCCAGGTGGGGATCGGTGAGTCCGTTCCGGCCGGAACTCCCGTGGACCCTTCCGGTGGACCGAGCTCACCACGCACTCATCAGGGTGACCGGGGGGTGGCTTTGGCTGATGGTCGCTGTGGCGGTTCTCCTTCTCTGGGCCGTCGGAGTGCCCATTTTGTCGGGTGGTGATCTTGTCGAGCCCCGGTTGTTTCTTGTGGCCCCGTTCAGCGACCCCCGCCCCCTCGACCCCACCTCTCTTCCCACCCTCCTTTGGTCCATTCCGTGGTGGCTCTGGCTGGTGCCGTTCCCGGCGGCAACTGCCTTGTACCTCTTTACTTCTGCTCTTTTCCTGGCCACTCCCCGCCCGGGACGGTGGGTTGCCGCAGCCATGCTCGGGTTCTTCCTCCTGATCCTTATGACCGAACGGGCCAACCTCACATGGCTCGCCGACATCACTGACGCAGCCTTGGTTCCCCTCGTGGATGGCCAATACGGCCTTTCAACGCTGGTGACAGGCGCAACCTCGGCAGTTGCTTCGGTCGATCTACCTACAGGGGAAAGCATGCCCATGTTCGTAGGGGTGCCAACTTTCGGTCGCTGGGTGGTGAGCGCCATTCTTTGGACCGGTATTGGCCTGGCCACCCTCGGGTTGGCCGCTCTCAGACACAGGGAGGGCAAGACAGGCGGGGGAGAAAAAGGAGAGCGGAAGCCCACCGCAGGCCCACTACCGACTCACGCTTCTCAGGACCCAAACTGAAGAAGCGGAAGAAGAAACGAGGCCCAATGACAATGCAGAAACCAGCCGTCTGTGTCCTGATGGCGCTGGCCATCGCTGCAGCTCCGTCCTTCGCCTTTCAAGAGGAGGGGACCCTGCCCAGCGACCGGGTCACCGATGGGAATCGGATCACCATCGGGCAAACGGTCTCTCTCCCCTCTGAGGTTTTTGGCGGGGACCGCGAGGTTCTCGTGTATCTGCCCGATGACTATTCCAGGAGAAGGGCAGGGTACCCGGTCATCTATCTCCTGGATGGTGCGTTCTTCTTCCTTCCGACTGCCGGCCTTGTGGACTTCTACTCGAGGATCAACCGTATGCCGCGGATGATCGTGGTCGCAGTCGTCCACTCGAATCGGACCCATGAGCTGTCCACGGCTGCGTCCGGGGGTTCGGCGCAGTTTTCCTCCTTCTTGAGAGAGGAACTCATCCCGTACATCGACGGCCACTTTCGAACAGAGCCGTTCAGGATTCTGATTGGCCATTCCCTTGGCGGCGTGTTCTCGGTTCACTCCCTCTTCGAGGCCCCGGATCTCTTCCAAGCCCACATTGCGGCGAGTCCGGCCATGTACTGGAACGGTGGGTCGGAGCTCGACCGAGCCCGGGAGGTCCTGACGTCCGCCCCCTCCCTGAAGAACTACCTGTACCTGACCTACTCCGGAGGGGATGGCGAGAACATCCGGACCTCGACTGACGCGCTCGTTGATCTGCTTGGGGAGTCAGCGCCCCCCAGTCTGGGCTGGAAGTTCGACTTTCTCCCCAATGACAGGCACAACTCCTCCCCAGTCCGGTCGGTCCTGGGAGGTCTGAGCCACCTATTTTCCGCTTGGACCTATCTAGGGGAAGACAATGCTGACGCCCTGATCGACCACTACCAGCGGCTCTCAAACGACTTCGGTTTCGAGTGCAGGCCAGAAGTGGGCAACATAGCCTCGAGGGGCCGATCCCTGATCCGAAAGGGAGACGTGGCAGAGGCAATTCGGGTTTTCGAGTACAATGCCCGGATTCACCCGGAGGCCGCAGAGACCCATGAAGCCCTCGGCTCAGCGTATAGGACGGCCGGGAACATCCAGATGGCGATAGCGGCCTACGAGAGAGCGCTGGAGCTCCGACCGGGGAATCGGGAGACCGCGGCGATCTTGCGGGGATTGCGGGGGGGAGGGGCGGATCCCATCAATCCAGCCGTTGAACCTGGCAGAGGCTCGATTTGAAGGGAGGGAACCCGGAGATGGGATCCAACCCGGCATCGGGCACCAAAAGGTTCACATCGGCTTCGGCCCAACCGTGAGGCGCGCTGACAACCCCGGGGAGCTGAACATCGGTGACTCTGGCCTTCAGGACGATGGCCCCCAACGGAGAGGAGAGCTTCACGTCCTCGCCATCCTGAATGGATCGGGCTTCCGCGTCGGCTGGGTTCATCTGAGCCAGAGGCTCCGGCTCGTGGCTCCTCAGCGTGTCTAGCTGCCGCCCCTGGGAGTGCGTGTAGGTTCTACTCCGTGCGCCTGAAGTGAGCACCAACGGGTACCGGCTGGCCAGATCAGGTGTGGAAACCGGGCTCCAGTGAGGTTCCCGGTAGACCGGAAGACCCTCATATCCTTCGTTTTCCAGAATCGTGGATACGAACTCGATCTTTCCGGTAGGAGTCCCGAACCCGTGTTCGAGGTACCCACGCTCTCGGGATTCCGTGATCTGAACATCAACGGGTGCCCCCGACCGTGGGAGATCCGTGAAGGAGAGGCCGAGCTCGGCAAGACGGGCATCGAAGCTCGCCTGGATGTCACCATCCCAGAACTGGCTCTCCAACCCAAGAGCCCTGGCCATCTCGAATATCAACTCTGAATCGCCGCGGCGGGTCGATACCGGACCTTCCCGCTTCCGGAGACAATCAAGGCCTCGCGTTCCAGGTGCGTAGCCGCTGGGAGGAACACTGTCGCGACGCCGGCCGTGGGAGTCTCGAAGAAATCACAAATGGAAAAGAACTCCAGGGATTCGAGAGCCCTCTTCCCCAGAGTTGGGCCACATCATGAGGTTCACCCCGATGGAGAATACGGCTCTCACTTCCTCTGCCTCGATGGCTTCGGATAGGCGCATCGCCTGGCCTTCTCCGTAATGCGTCACGAACACGGGATGGTCCGCTGCGCCTAGTGGAGGCCCCAACGCCGCCACCTCCTCCGGGCCTAGGTCCACACTGGCCTCCCTGACACGGTGGCCCCAGGGCCGGTTCCCACCTTCGATATCGAGGTTCCCGCAGATGGCCGTAAGGAGGAGGATGGCCCGGTGGTTCTGGAATCCGTTGGAATGATGGGTGGTGGCACAAGCCGAGATCGTGACCTGGGCCGGCCGGGAAGAGGCATATAGCCTCGCAGCAGCTGCCACCTTCTCTGAAGGAATCCCAGTGATCCGCGCAGTCTGGTCGGGAGTGAACTCGCTCACGTACCGCTGGAAAGCCTCCAGACCGTGGGCGTAATCCCGGAGGAATTCCCGGTCCTCCAACCCCTCCTTAAGGATCACATTGGCCATGCCGAGAGCCAGCGCGCCATCGGTCCCGGGCCGAGGCTGGAGGTGAATCTGGGCGGCCTCCGCCAAGGTAGTCCTTCGGGGATCGACCACGATCGTCGGCACGTCCGGAGAATCGGTGAGGAGGTGGTGGTCCTGGTAGGGCAACCGACTTTCGGTCGGGTTGGTGGACCAGACCAGGCGACACTTCGTTGCTGGCTGGCGCCAGCGGGACGGCTCCAGGAAGTAGTCGTACTCCTTGCCGAGAGTCACCGCCGCTGCGACAAAGCCGGATCCGAAGCAACAACTCGACTCGGTCAGGTAATGGGGCGACCCGAAGCAATGGGCGAGCCGCTGAAGGTAGGGTCTAGCCTCCTTTGTGAATCCCGACACGAAGGCCACAGCTTGGGGCCCGTGGCGATCCCGCACCCGCCGGAGCTCACGGGCGGCAAACGACACGGCCTCTTCTCTGGCCACGACTCTCCACGGGTCTTGAGAACTGGACCGAGTCCGAGGATTGATCCAGCGAGATCGGCTCTCTCGTTGCTCGAGCATGGCTTCTGCCCGGAGACAGTCCGGATGCTCAACGGAGAGGACGGAATCACCTTCGGTGACCACGGTGATGGGACAATCCCGGGTGCACATGTAGCATGAGGAGTGGATCGTCTTTCGGCTCACCGGTGCTTCTCCAGCGCGACGGTTCATTCACCTGGGTGGGCGACACGCCCTGGTTCTTGTGACAAGACCAAGATGTTCGTGGCCATGTTGGCAGGCAAACAGGTAAGGCCATTCATGAAATCTCCCCAGTGCAGAATCCGATCTCCTATTTTAAAGCCCTTTTGAGTCGACCGGAGGCGTTGGGTCACCTCCAAGGGCTCCCGGCTCTAATGAGCCCGGGTAGACTCGGACCGCCGACCTTCTATGAGGCCTGAAAAGTTGAGTTTCGGGAGTCGAATCGCTCACTCCACGATTATGGGTCGGCTCGTCACGACCGGCAGGCGTCCGGCCAGCTCTAGCTTGAGGTGGAGCGTGTATTCACCGGGATCGAGGTCCG
>JBDHCH010000288.1:0-5614 GCA_039592115.1 Gemmatimonadota bacterium
CGAGAGAGAACCGTGAGAAGATCTCGCTTCGTGATCAGAGTTGCAGCCGCTATCCTCGTGACTGTCGTCTTTGCGTGTGCCGGAGGAGAGGAAGAGACCACCCCGTCGGTCCCGACACCCCCCGATTGGAGTGCCATCGACGCGGCTCTTCCCGACACCCCCTTGGTCCCGCCGAAGGAGGAGCGCACCCTCCTCATCTTCGACCTCTCCAGAGGCTACGGGCACGAGAGCATTCCCTGGACGGAATACGCCGTAACCCGCATGGGTGAGAACACCGGCGCCTTCACGACCGTTGTCACCAGCGACACAACAATCTTCTCTCCGGACCGCCTGGCACAGTTCGATGCCGTTCTCTTCAACAACAATACCGGGGAGCCCTTCACCGATCCGGCCCTGAGAGCCAGCGCCAGCTTCCTCGCTTTCGTCCGGGGTGGTGGTGGCGTCGTGGGCCTCCACGCGGCCACGGACGGGTTCTTTGAATGGCCCGAGTTCGGGGAGATGATGGGCGCTTTCTTCGTGAGCCATCCCTGGAACGAGGAGGTCACGCTCCGCATCGAGGAATCCGACCACCCCGTCACGGCGGCCTTCGACACCGACAGCTACGTGGTCGCCGACGAGATCTACCAGTTCGGGGAGCCGTACTCCCGGGACCGGCAACGGGTCCTGATCTCCCTGGATACCGCGGCCCTGGATATGGAGCGGGAGGGAGTCCAGAGAGAGGACGGGGATTTTGCCGTGTGCTGGATCCGGGAGGAAGGCGAGGGGAGGGTCTTCTACTCGTCCCTGGGCCACCGCTTCGAGATCTTCACAGATCCCACAATCCTCCGGCATTGGCTGGCCGGAATTCAGTACGCTCTCGGGGACCTGGAGGCTGACGCGACGCCTCTGAGCAGAGGGGGGTGAGGGCGGTCCTCCCTCCGGCCAGCGACCATGCCGGTGTCATCTCGGCCGGGTCCCTTTGGCCCCTGCTATCGGGCTCCCCGATCCATCCGGATCGACGCGTCGAAATCCAGGTAGTGGCGATAGCGCCGGTTCTCCATCCATAAGAGAGTCGGGGAAGATCGGCCGTGGTTCCTTATCACGAAGGGCCGGACGTTGTCGCGTGCCGATCCGGCCGTGACGGCGTGGGTGCGCCAGGTGTCTCCGCCGTCCCGGGTCCGCCATCGCTCGATCTCGAAGACGCGCCCCACCGGCCGTGACAGATAGACCACCGAGGGATCGCCGTGGTCCAGGACGACCCCTCCCGAGTAATGTGGCTCCGGTTCGACGACACCCTCCGGGGTGTTGGGGAACCAACCGCCGGATGCGACGATCTCCGAGTCGATCCACTCCTCTCCGGTCCACCGGGCATAGTGGTACCGGTGATCGGCCTCTGCCGGAAGTCTGGCGTAGACGATGATCGGCCTCCCGTCTTCGTCTGCAGCCACGTCCCAGATCCATGCGCGGACGCCGGTGGTCCGGCCATCATAGACCAGGTCTGAGCTGTCGTGAGCCAGGGGAAGGTCTGACATGGTTCCCACCAGGGAACCGTCGGCCCGAGTGAACTCTCCACCCGCGTACTTCAGGTAGTAGATGCTGTTCTGCGGTTCGTCGCGCGGGTGTCCGTCGGTGAATGCGAGGTGGATTTCGTCTCGGTTGTTCGACGCCACCTTCACATACGGGCGCACGGCGGTGGCCTCATCCGATCGGATGAGCGTCTGGGCGGGGGACCAGGTGACCAGGTCGTCGGTGTAGCTGAAGCTCGGCTTGAAATTGCCGCCCCTCCAGAAGAGATAGATTCGCCCGGCCTCCTCGCTCAGTTGCACTGGATTCGGATAGGTGTGTCCGCGAGGACCGTCGGTATTCGATCCGATCTCCAACCGTTCGCCCCAGGCCGTGACGTCCTCGGGCCGTTCTGATACCCGGTAGTACATGGCCTCGCTGACATCAGCGCCGTGGGACGTGTAGAACACCACGATGGTCCCGTCGGGCAGGATCATCAGGGATGGATTCGCGTGATCGTCCCGATTGAAAGCTGGGTGCAGGGTACGCTGGACTTGTTCCCCGGACTCGAGGTCCAGACTCCCCACCACGATGCTTCCCTCCGAGTCCACCCACCCGGTGTAGATGCGATCATGATCTCCCTGGTATCGCACCCCTCTGGGATCGCCGAACCAGCACCAGGCGCCGTCCGAGCTCAGCTGGGGATACTGCTCTGCCGGGCGGGGTGGGGGTGGGGCCGGGTCGCATCCGGCCAGGAAACCCGCGAGCCCCCCCCAGATCAGGAACGCCACGGCCCCATTCATCGGGCGCCACGCGACGAAGCGACTCATCCTGCACAATCTCATTCGGGGCTCCACTCAAAGGGGCCTGCGGCGGACGCAACCTCCATTATCCCGGGGATCGATGGGCTTCGCCAGAGGTGGGCGACGCCCGAAGAAAGTGCTCGGGGCCCGGTCCCTCGACCCCCCGCCGGCCAGATGCCGGCTCTCCAGGGAGGCCCCCGGTTGACGAATGCTCGTCGGGCACCCGTAGTAGAGCAGAGCGGCGTTTCCGTGAGCTGCCGCGCCGAAACCGGAAGAACGCCAACGGCCAGAGATGTCGATCCAATGAAGAACACGGTTCGGGCCAGCCTCCTGAGAGGCCCCTTCCCCTACGATGACGGGTGGGGTTGGTTGTATCGGACGATGGAGCGAGTGGCGCCGGCTGGAGGGAGCCTCCGGCTCGGGCTTTGCCGTTTCTTCTTTCCCAGCCGAATGGAGAGATGGGGTGGGGGGCGGGTGTTCCGGTTCCTCGGGGTACACCTCTTCGGCGCGGTGATCCCTACGGGGGGAATCGTTGTGCGGCGGGTAACCGGGGCTCGCATGGCCCCCTATACCCTTTCCAGCACCACCGTCGGGGCCGCACGGGCGTTCTACTACCGCACCTGTGTCTTTGAGGCCCTGCACCTCCCCTTCTTCCTGGCTCTTGTGGTGCTGGCGGGGATCCGTGCGGTGGAAGGGAGGTGGGATCTGGCACTCGAGAACACCCTCCTCAACCTGGCCGTCAATCTCTTCCCGATGATGCACCACCGGCACACTCGGACGAGGATCGTTGGACTGCTGGTACGGAAGGGCCGCCCGGGACTCAAGTGAACGGCGATTACCCCTCTGGGTTTCGGTCGAGGGTTCCTTTTTTTTGTGCGCTTTCCCGGAACAGAAACTAGGTTACGAGTATCCCCGTCCCTTCCGAGCCGGACTCCAGGGCGAACCGACCGGTCTGGCTCAGCCGAACCCGGGAGTCTCAGAATGCGAGCTCTTCCCCTTCTCCTTCTGCTCCTGTCCGTCGCCACGCTCGAGGCACAGCAAGTCCCGGACAGTTCCTTCACCTTCCCCAATCCGAACCCGGCCTTTCCCGTGAGTACGGGGCCGGTGGTATGCGTCGATGCGGGACATCACAACTTCCATACGCTGGATGGCCGGTACTTCACCTTCGGAAAGCTCCTCAGGGGCGACGGCTTCCAGACCGTTTCGGTGGATGAACCCTTCGATGGGCCCTCTCTGGGCGGCTGTGCAGTCCTGGTCATCGCGAACGCGCTGGGTGCCGAGAACGGTCTTGGGGAGGAGGGCTCGGAGGTTGCGGACGATGTCTGGGACTTCCCGCATCCTTCCGCTCTGAATCGTGGAGAGATCGCGTTTCTGTTGGGGTGGATCCGGGATGGGGGGAAACTCCTCCTGATCATGGATCACGCTCCCATGCCGGGCGCCATGTCGGGCCTGGCCTCCATGCTCGGGGTCGTTCCCCTGGACGGAGCGGTGAGGTACAGGATCTTCGGCGAGCTCCCTGAGGCGGTGATCCAGGAGGCTGCAGAGGCGAATGGGATGACGCCGGAAGGTCTCCTGGAGGCGACGGGCCCCAACGGGGCCTTCCGCGATCACCCCATCATCAGGGGTCGGGAGGGGGTGGACGAGCCGGTCCGAAGCCTCATGACGTTCGGGGGGAGCGCCTTCTTTCCTTCCACCAAGGTCCGGCCACTCCTGGAAGTCCCACCTGGCGCTGTCGGCAGGGTGTACCCCCGGGAGGTTCCTCAGACCTACTGGCCGGAGTATTCGGTGGATGGTTGGTTGGTGGGGGGCACCCTGGAATACGGCGAGGGGCGGGTGGTGATTCTCGGGGAGGCCGCCACCTGCAGCGCTCAGCTGGCCGGAGAGGCGCGAAGCCCCATGGGGATGAACAACCCCATGGCAATGGATAATCCGAAGTTCTGCCTGAACACGGTGCGGTGGTTGACCGGGGTCCTCTAAGGAAGGTCTGCACAAGCAGGAGAACGCGTGATGAACGGGGAGATCCTGTCGAATCGAGCAGCTCGTACGAGCCAGGACGACCGCATGACCCGGGGCGACCTGATGATTCACGAAGACCCTATGATCCAGGCTTGTCCTATCCTCCGGAGGTTCTCCAGGGCACGGACCTTCCCCAGGATCCGGACAACGCTCGCTTTGACGCTCCTCGGCGTGTTCGCCTGTGCTTCTTCCGGGCTGGTCCACATTCCCGAGGAAGCTGCCCCGGACGGCGTGACCCTGTCGCTGGAGATCGAGCCGTATCACAACGGTTGGCAGATCCACACCAACAAAGCCGTGTCCGTGGCCCTCTTCGAGATCTACCCAAATCGTGGGGCGGGTCTCCTCTTCCCGGATCCTGCCAAAGGGGAGGGTGAGATCGGAGCGGGCATCACCCGGGTCCTGACCGGGACCGGGCGCATCATCCTGCGACACCGGGCAGCTTACCTCAGTCCAAGAGGAACGGGAGGGCTGGTGGGGAATCGGAATCAAGCCTTGAACGAACAGAACGCACCGATCACGGTGGTGGCGTTCGCCTGCGAGTGCGATCTGAATCTCGAGGAGCTCGCAGCGCCAGGGGCCCCGGAGGATGTCGTGGGGCCGTTTGCGGGAATGAACGTTCCTTCCGCAGCGTCGAAACTCCTGGAAGCCATTCTTCCCTCTCCCGATGAGAGCTGGGTTTCCACCCGCTACTTCCTCGGTATGGGTGGAGGCGGGGAATAACCTCCCAGCCAACCATGGACAGATAACGTCCCATCCAGCCATTGACAGGTTTTGGGAGGCGGCTGTCGTGAGGTCCCGGCCCCCTGCCGTGGACGATGGCCAGCCCCCCTATCTGCCCCCCTCCCGCCTCTCCCCCTGAACATCCGACTCCCCGAACCTTTTAGACCGACTTCTCCAGCCAGACGGCCACCCAGAGAGCCCCGAACCCATCCCTTGGTCCCGTCCATGGTCCGGTTCGCACCTGTTTCGTCCACCCTCTTCCTTGTCCGAGAACGACTTCCTGCCACTCCCACTCATGGCTACCGGATCGATGGCTGGGACCCGGGTCCCGAGGTCTCCGACCCGTTGGGGCCGCTGAAAGAGGACCCAGCACGGGGCCCCGATTCGTACGCCGGCGCCTCTACGACCCGGGGCCCGAGCCCGGCTTCCGCCCGCTCCGCTCCGGCGCCGTCTGCCAAAACCAACGCGTCCACTCCCGATCCCTTCACAGATGCCGAGTCCCTGGAAGCGCTCGAAGACGAGATTGCCACACTGGCAGCGCACATCCATGCAGCCACTCACCGTCTCCTGGTCCTCATCCGAGCGTTCGACCG
>JBDHCH010000289.1:0-5242 GCA_039592115.1 Gemmatimonadota bacterium
ACATGGGTCGCCCGTCAGGGGCTTCGTTGGTGATGGCGGCCCGAAGACTCCGAGTCATGTAGTCCACCATGTAGTCGTCCAGCAGACCGCCCCCGTTGAACCGCTCGTCGATGACCGCGCCCTCCTTGTCCTGCTGTGCGAAGAAGTAGCGGTTGAACGAGCCGGTTCCCCCTCCACCGGTGTTGGGCACCCAAACGTAGGCCAGACGGCCTCCGGACAGCTCGTCCACATACCGCCGGTTGTCTTCGACCCACGCGCGCTGACGGAGCTGGCCCTCGCTCCGAATGGGCTCGACCGTCTCCGTCCAGGCGCCCTCGAAGGAGGGGCGATCGTTGATGTGGAGGACGGTTTGTCGAGCCGCCGTTCCGTCCAGAGCCCTGAAGGGATCGGTTTCGGCCGTGAGCTCGACACCGTCCACACCCACCAGGTAGTGGCCCTCCTCGACGTTGATCCCCGGTCGGGCCAGGGGAGCCGAGAGGCCCGGGTTCCAACTCTCGAGGGTATAGATCCGCGCGATGCGCCACCGACCGTCGTGGGCTTCGAGATCCGCACCCAGGAGGCCCATCTGAGGTGTCTCGACGTCGGGATAATCCCCGCCTCCCACGAAGCTGTGGCCCACGGCCATCTCGCCGTTCACCTGATCCAGGATGTAGTTCAGGTCGGCCCGGTGCCTGACGTGCTCGACCAGGGGGCGATACCGGCGCCTCACGGCCTCCCAGTCCGCGCCGTGCATCCCCGGGTCATAGAAGAAGTCCCGCTAATAGTGCCAGGCTTCGTCAAAGATCAGCCGCCACTCTTCGAATCGATCCAGGTGCATGCTCAGGGAAACTTCGAGCCCGCCGTCTCCGGGCTGGGGAGGTGCTGCGGTTTCCACCACACGCCACTGCCCCCCGGACTGGAAGAGGATCTTCTTGGCGTCGGCGGAAATGGACACCCGGGACACCTGCTCGGTGAATACTTCGGCCTCACGTTCCTCCATGGAAAACTTGTGGAGCGTCATCCCCGGCTCGTTCTCCACCCGCTCTCCGATGAAGACCGTCCCCTTCGGGCCTGCCAGGGCCATCCCGTAGCGCCTCACCGGCATCGGGAGGGCCACGATCCGTCCCTCGATCCCGTCCGGATCGATACGGACGACCACCTCCTCAGCGGCTTCCTCTTCCTCTCCGGCCCCCTCCTCCGGTGCGTCTTCCGGCTCCCCCTCCCTGACCTCCTCCTCGTCACTCTGAAGGGGGAAAGGTGTGGGATCGTCCGCACGGAGGATCATGACATAAGGGGCATAAGTGGGATCGGCGGACATGGCACTCGTGTTCGCCCACCCGGACCCCAGGGCCAGGTTTGTGCTGGCCAGGAAATACATGTGACGGCCATCCCGGTCCCACGCGGGGGAGGTGGCGTCGGCCAGGGGATCGGTGAGGGTCAGCGTCTCCCCCGAGTCCACCGACCAGGCCACGATCCGGCGGAAGTTGTTGGAGAAGGTCTTGGCATAGGCCAGCCACTTCGAGTCGGGAGACCAGGTGATGCCCATCCCGCCCCGCTCGAGGGTGGTCCCACCGACGTCGGCGGTGGCGATATCCCCACTCTCCACGTCTACCACCCGGATTCGGACGTCGTCATCCACGAATGCGATATGGGCGCCGTCCGGGGACCAGGTGACCTCCCAGGCCATCTTCGACTCTCCGATGGAGATCCGGCGACGATCCGAGAGACCATCCTGGTCGGCGATGAGCAGTTCGTACCCATCTCCGGTGTCGCTGAACCAGGCGATCTGCGCCCCATCGGGAGACCAGATGGGGGCCCGGTCCGCAGCCCCCGAGCTGCGGGTGAGGTTCCGGGCGTCACCTTCCTCCACCGGCACTGTGAAGATCTCCCCGCGAGCCTCCATCAGAGCCCGTTTCCCGGTGGGGGAGAGGGATGCCCCGGATACACTGGTGCTCACGTCCTCCCATTGGGGCCCGGCCCAGGGGAAGTCTCCCCGGACGGTGATTTCGAGGCGCAGGCTCTGGCCGTTTTCCGGATCCAGCGTGTGGATCCATCCGTCCTGCTCGAAAACGAGACCGGCAGGGCTGCCGGAGAGGGTCTTCACCTCCGCATCGGTGAAATGGGTCACCTGCTCCAGCGCTCCGGAGGCCACGTCGTAGGACCAGACGTTCATGGCCCAGTCCCGGTCGGAGAGGAAGTAGACCTTCTCCCCGATCCACACCGGATACCGGTCCGTGGAGCGGTCGGGGTTGGGGAGGCGGACCTCCTCCAGGGTGGTCAGGTCCATGAGGACGAGGGGCGTGTTCTGCCCGCCCCGATAGCTCCGCCACTCCCAGTCCCAGCGGCTCACCCGGTCGATGGCGATCCGCCGGCCATCCGGCGAAAAGGATCCGTCGTGAGCCCATGGCGCCGGCAGGAGGGAGGACGGCCCTCCCTCGGTGGACACCATCCAGAGTCGCTCGTACCCGGAGGGAGCTGTCTCACGGGTGGAGGCATAAAGGACCTGGGCTCCGTCGTTGGTCCACCCCCGGGCGGAAGAAGAGGCCGGGTACCAGGAGAGCCGGGCGGGATTTCCTCCATCCACACTCACCACGTACACCGAGGGGACCCCGGAGCGGTTGGACGTGACCGCGATCCAGCGGCCGTCCGGCGAGAAGTGGGGGTCGCTTTCCACGGCTGACGTCGCCGTGATCCGGCGGGCCAGCCCCCCGTCTCTCGGCGCCACCCATAGATCGGCCCCGTAGGTGAACGCCACGTGCTCCGCGCTGAGCGTGGGCTGCCGCAGGAGCCGAGTGCCCTGGGCGGGGAGGAGAGAAGGGGAAACCGAGAGGAATATGACGAGGAGCAGGAACCGACGGGCCATGGTGGCCTCCAGGGTTGATCGCGAGCGAATGATCGTATCCGACTCTGGACGATTGTACGGCCCCGGGCAGATCCGGGCTTCACGTATACTGGCCAGGTTTAGCCAGCTTTGAAAGGCTGCCACCCGCCGGCCGGGTAGCCCTCCCCCACCCCACCCTGGAAGCCCGCCCCACCCCCCCGTACATTCGACACGCGAATGAACCGGGACCGCATGCGGACAGCCACCTGGGCTCGGACGTTGACCGGTCATATGATGACGCGCGAATCTGGCTGCCCTGAGCCGCTCCGGCCACAGGAGTACACCGATGATCAGTAAACCGTCCCGCCTCCGCCTCGTCTGGATCCTCCTCCTACTCACCGCGCTGGCCCTTCCCAGGTTGGCAGAGGCCCAGGTGCCCACCGGCACCGTCTTCCCCGGGGAGGAATGGGAGTTCGTCCAACCCCAGGATCTGGCCGGCTACGGCTGGGACCGAGGAGGCCTCCGAAGCACATCCGAATTCCTTCGGGACAGTGCCAACACCACGGGGCTGGTGGTAGTCGATCGGGGCCGGGTCGTCTTCCGATTCGGGGATATCGAGGAGCTCTCCTACATCGCCTCCTGCCGGAAGAGCATCCTGGCCATGCTCTACGGCTCCTGGGTGGAGAAGGGCGTCATCGATCTGGACACCACCATCGGCGAGCTGGGAATGGACGATATCGGTGGACTGCTGGAGATCGAGAAGCAGGCCACCATCGACCACCTCATCACGGCCCGCTCCGGAGTGTACCACCCCGCCTCCTACTCGGGGGACGACCTGGCCCGGGCCCCGGAACGGGGGAGCCAGCAGCCCGGTAGCTACATGCTCTACAGCAACTGGGACTTCAACGCTGCCGGGTACGTCTTCGAGCTGTTGACGGGCCGGGACGTCTACGATGAGATCCAGGCGCAGCTCGCCATTCCCATGCAGTTCGAGGAGTGGGACCGGAGCGCGCAGTCCAAGGCCGGGAACCTCACGGTGTCCCAGTATCCAGCCTACCCCATCTGGTTCTCCACCAAGGACATGGCGCGAATCGGGCACCTGATGCTCCACGAGGGGAACTGGAGCGGACGGCAGATCATCTCGCAGGAGTGGGCCCGGAAGATCACCAGTATCGTGACGCCCCTGGAGGAGATGAATCCCGTGGGCCGGCGGGACGGATACCTGGGCTACGGGTACATGTGGTGGATCCTCGACGGGCCCGATGCCACCGGGCCCTTCGAAGGCGCGTACTGGGCCCGGGGAGCGGTGGGTCAATGGATCGCCGTCTTTCCCGCCCTGGATCTGGTCATCGCCCACAAGACCAACAACGTCTACCGCCGCACGACCAGCTGGGACTCCTGGCACCGGATGCTGGAGCTGATCCTGGAGGCCAAGGGAGTGGAGGTGGAGGCCTATCCGTGGGGTTGAGGAGGTGAGGGCTGACGGTACGCCTCGGCGTTGCCCACGGGCGGCCAACCGCGCTTGGCCTTTCCGGTCCCCAACCGCACCGGCTCCCCGGCTCCCATCCCCCAGGCGCCGCCATACCCTCCCGGCGCAGACCCGCCCCGGGCCCGGCCCATGCTGAAGATCTTCGTCGACGCCGACGCCTGCCCGGTGAAGGAGGAGGTCTACCGGGTCGCCAAGCGATACGGGGCCCGCGTGGTCCTGGTCTCCAACACCTGGATGCGGGTCCCCCGTGAGAGCTGGGTCGAGCTGGTGGTGGTGAAGGAGGCGGGAGGCCTGGACGACGCCGACCACCACATCGTCGAACTCGCCGAGGCCGACGACATCGTTGTCACCGACGATATCATTCTGGCCTCCAGGTGCCTCGAGAAGGGTGCTCGGGCCCTCACTCCCCGTGGCCGGATCTTCACACCGGAGTCCATCGGGGAGGCCCTGGCCACTCGGGAGCTGATGGCGGATCTTCGGGAGGCGGGAGCCGTGACGGGCGGTCCGGCTCCCTTCGAAAAGAAGGACCGCTCCAACTTCCTCCAGCGCTTGGACGAGATCATCCAAGCCATCAAGAAAGGGAAGAGGACCCGGCCATGACCGATCTCACCTCCAAGCAGCGGGCACACCTCTCAAGACGGTGATGGAAGCCTTCAACACACGGGAACTGCTCAAGGTGAAGGTCCTGGAGTCGGCACCGGATGAGGCTGGGGAGATCGCCGACCGGATTGTCGCGGAGTTGGAAGACGTCCATGTGGCCCAGACCATCGGTCGGACGGTGGTCCTCTACCGCCCGGATCCGGAGGAGCCTGAGATCGAGCTGCCGTAGGCGATAGACTCTGAAGGAAACCGCGTTTGAACCGCCGCAGCAGGGTGTTCAGAGGCGCATCGACACCCCTGTGAATCAACCCACAAGGACACTCCATGAGCGACGACGCTGCTTTCAGATCCGG
>JBDHCH010000290.1:0-4887 GCA_039592115.1 Gemmatimonadota bacterium
CAGTTCCGGATCACCGTTCAGGGACAGGCCCCCGACACCCCCGAGCCGGGTCAAACCGCCTTCGCCCACATGGCGGTGAGCGCAGTCGACAAGGCCGGCCTGGTGTTGGGGGGACTCCGGGATCTGGGGGAGTACCGGGCGGGCAGGGTTTTTCATGCCGTCCTGGATTCTGCCGTGGGGCGGTCCACCAACCTGATGGCCAGCCACGTCGCCTGTGGCTCGGCGGGCAGCACGACCAAGGTACCCACCGAATGCGTGATCGAGGGGTCAGCCACTTTCCCACCGAACGAACGGATGCCGGAAGTCCAGCGGGAGATCCTGGATGCCATTCACCGAGTTGCACAAGGTGACGAGTGGCTCGCTGACAACCCTCCCGTGGTGGACTGGCTGTTCGGTACGCAGGGCGTCGAGGTCGCCAGGGAGCACCCACTGTATGAGACGGTACACCGAGCGGTGGTCGAGGTGACGGGTGTCGAGCCGGAAGTGAACCCGCTGCACTCGGCCAGCGACATCCGAAACCCCAAGCTCTTCAGCGACATCCCCTCGGTCGGTATCGGCCCCCTGGCTGGGGACCTCACACAGGCAGGGGGCCATGACGAGTGGGTGGACGTCGAGGATTACATCCGCGCAATAAAGATCTGCGCAAAGATCATCGTCGACTGGAGCAACTGACCGGATGGTGCGGTCGATTCGTCGGGCGGTCGAGATCACGATTGTGACCCTCTTCGCGGTTCTGACGGTCGCAGTGTTCCTCCAGGTCGTCGCGCGGTACGTGTTCAACCAACCCCCGGCCTGGACCGAGGAGCTCGCCCGCTTCTCTCAGGTATGGATCATCCTTCTCGCGTCCTCGATCTGTGTGCGGAAGGGAAGCCACCTGGCGGTCGACTATCTGGGCCCGGCCCTCACGCCGGGAGCGCGAAGGGTGATGTCGGCGTTCACCGGTGCTCTGATCGCGATCTACTCGGCGGTGGTCCTGATCTGGGGGGTTCGACTCGTGATGATCGGGTGGATTCAAACCTCCCCCGCAATCCAGATGAACATGGGATTGGTCTACCTGGTGTTTCCCATCGCCGGTGGGTTGATGGTGATGGAGTCGCTTCTGGCCACATCAGGACGCAACCGCCATGGGGAGGGAGCATGATCCTGCTTGTCCTGATCATGCTCGCTCTGATCGTCATCGGGATGCCTGTGGCCTTCGCCCTCGGCGTGGGAGCCCTGTGTGCACTCCTGGTGGATCCGAGTCTTCCCCTCACTCTCGTGCCCCAGCGCATGTTCACCGCCCTCGATTCCTGGCCGATCATGGCGGTGCCGTTGTTCATGCTGGCGGGAGGATTGATGGACAAGGGAGGCATGTCGCGGCGAATCGTGGAGTTCGCCTCCGCATGTCTCTGCTTTGTGAGGGGAAGCCTCGGGATGGTGGCGGTGATGGCGAGCATGGTGTTCGCGGGCATCTCGGGATCTTCGACTGCGGACACAGCGGCGGTCGGCTCGATCCTGCTCCCTGCCATGCGACGCAGGGGGTACGACATGCGTTTTGCCGCTGCGTTGCAGGCCGCCGCTGGAGCCATCGGGCCGGTCATCCCCCCGAGCATCCTGATGATCGTCATCGGATATGTGACCGGGACCTCCGTGGCACAGTTGTTCTTGGCCGGCGTGGTTCCGGGGGTGCTCATCGGCCTCGGCCTCATGGTCGTCGCCTATCGGCAAGCCCTCAAGGAAGGACCGGACTTCGACGCTCCGGTGCCGTTCGACGTGGGGAGAGTCCTGGCTACGGGAGGGAAGGCGCTCCCGGCGTTGGGACTGCCGCTCCTGATCGTGTTCGGGATTCTGGGAGGAGTCTTCACCGCTACCGAAGCTGCTGCCGCAGCGGTGGTGTACGGGCTGGTGGTCGGGCTATTCCTCTACCGTGAGATCCGCTGGCGCGACCTCCCGTCCATCGCCCTCGAGGCGGCTGAACGATCCGCGGTGGTCTTGTTCATCGCGGCCACGGCGATGCTCTTCGCCTGGCTGGTCGCAGTCAACCAGGTGCCGCAGGCGTTGGGTGCGCTCCTCCAAACCCACATCAGCGACCGTGCGCTTTTCCTGGTCTTTCTGAACCTGGCCCTGCTTCTCATCGGGATGTTCCTCGAGAGCTTCTCCGCGGTGATCGTCTTCATGCCGATCTTGTTTCCACTGGCCCTCGACTTCGGGATCGATCCGCTTCATTTCGGGATTCTGGCCACGGTGAACCTGGCCATCGGATACATCACCCCGCCCTACGGTGCCACCTTGTTCGTCGCCTGCGGGATTTCCGAGCAGAGTGTACGAGCCGTGAGCGGCCGGGTGGTGCCCATCTTGATCGCCATGCTCGTGGTGCTAGTCGTCGTGACCTACTGGCCCGACACGGTACTATGGCTCCCCCGGATGGCCGCGTCGTGAAGAGGTGGATCGGGGTGACGGCTCTTTGCCTGCTGACCGCGGGATGTGGATCCCAGGACCATGTCACGATCCTCAAAGCTGCCCTTTCCCAAAACCCCACGGAGCCTCAGGTGCGGGCGGTGAGGCTGTTCGGGGATCTGGTCAGGGAGGGGACGGAGGGTCGCATACGGGTCCAGGTCTATCCCAACAACCAACTGGGGAATCAACGGGATGTGGTCGAGGGGCTGCAGATGGGTAGCGTTGAGTTGGCCAACATTGCCAGTGTCATGGCCAGCTTCGTCCCCGAAGTGAATCTGTTCGAGCTTCCGTTCCTCTTCGACGGGCCTGAGCACTTCGACCGGGCAGTGGACTCCTCCATCGGGCAGGGCCTCGCACCCGCATTCGAGAGCCGCGGGCTCCGCTTGCTGGGATTCTTCGACGCGGGGGAGCGGCACATCATGACTACAGGGCAGCCGGTCGAACGCCTCGAGGATCTGAGGGGGCTCAAGATCCGGACGATGGAGAACCGCCTGCACCTGGCCACCTTCGAAGCGTTCGGAGCCAACCCCCTCCCCATGGCTTACGGCGAGCTCTACACGGCGTTGGAGCAGGGGGTGATCGACGGGGCGGAAGCGGCAGATCCCAACTATTTTGCCAAACGGTTCTTTGAGCCGGCGCCCCATTGGGCGCGCGTCGGATGGATCAGACTGATCGAGTACGTTGTGATGAGTCGGTCCTTCTATGACGGCCTCCCTGCGCGGGATCGTGCAGTGATTGACCAGGCGGCCCGTACCATGATCCTGCAACAGAGATCCTGGTACCGGGCGGAGGCGGACTCGGCGTTGACAAGGCTCCGGGAGGCAGGGGTGAGGATCAGCGCGCCTGACCGAGCACCCTTCCGAGCCGCTGCGCGGAGGGTCTATGAAGACTGGGCCCATCGAGTGGGGGGGATGGAGCGTATCGAAGCGATCCTGGCCATGGGAGGGGCCGGCGGGGGAGATTCCGAGGTGAGGTGAAGGCCGGCGATGAACACACGAGGAACCCCTGGAGAATTCGGCAATGGAATACAGAGTACTCGGTAGGACCGGTGTCCGGGTGTCGGCGTTGGCCCTGGGCACGGCGAACTTCGCCGACCCGACACCCGAGGAGGAAGCGAGGAGGATCCTCGAGCGGGCCGTCGACGCGGGAATCAATCTGATCGATACCGGCGACAGCTATGCGAAAGGGGAGGCCGAGGGGATCATCGGTCGGGCTCTGAAGGCCACCGGCCTCAGACGACAGGTGCTGATCTCCACCAAGGTCTTTCCGCCTACCGGTCCGGGGCCCAACGACCGGGGGAGCTCGAGGTTGCACGTCCTACAGGCGTGCGAGGATTCCCTGGACCGGCTCCAGACGGATTACATCGACCTCTACTTCATTCACCGATTCGATCCGGACACGCACCAGGAGGAGACCTTGGCTGCCCTGGACGATCTGGTGCGGTCGGGGAGGGTCCGCTACATCGCCTGCTCCACCCACCCTGCGTGGCGTGTGATGGAGGCGCTGGCCATCAGCGATCGCCGGGGATTCGCCCGGTACTGCTCGGAGCAGCCTCCCTACAACCTCCTCGACCGGCGGATCGAAAACGAGCTGGTGCCCCTCTGCCTGGAGCACGGCCTGGGCCTCTTCCCGTGGTCCCCCATCGCCCAGGGTGTCCTTACCGGCCGATACGCGAGTGCCAAAGACTATCCGGAAGGATCAAGAGCGGCGTCCAGGGGCGGGATCTACGCTGAACGGATCAACGACACCGGCATCCGGGTGGGCAACCGGTTCGTAGCTCTCGCCGGGGAGGCAGGAATTCCTCCGATCCAGCTTGCTGTTCTCTGGGTGAAGGACCAGCAAGGCATCACCGCACCCATCATCGGCCCTCGCACCCTCGGCCACCTGGAGGACTTTCTGCCGGTGGGCGACATGCGGCTCCCGGACGATCTGAGGCGAGCGTGCGACGAGCTGGTGCCCCCCGGGGAGGCGGTGGCGAATTTCCACAACTCGGCCGGATGGGGAGCGAAGAGTCGGACCCTCGGAGTCGCGGACAGGAAGTAGGTGGGGCAGGAAACTGTTGGGATGAAGCCGGGACGAGGAGAGCATACTGCAGTCAACAGTCCAGTTTGAGCTGAATCGGGGCAGACCATGGCATCACTGAAGCTCGAGTTCGAAAAGGGGGGCACGTTCACGGCGAGACTGCTCGAGGACGAGGCGCCCAGGACCTGCGCGACCATCAAAGACCGCCTTCCGTTCGAGTACCTTTTCCAGCAGAGCATTGTCTCCGGTCAGGCCATGGTGGCCATTCCCCCCGATCTGACCGTGGAACGTGAGAATCAGCGAGTGGCCGGGATCCCGCCCGGTGCACTCTCCTTTCTGGTGAAAGACGAGCCAGTGTTGGTTCCGGACGAGATCTACATCGCGTACGGCATCTTCATTTCCCGAGGCCTCACCATCGATGCCAAGCAG
>JBDHCH010000291.1:0-4878 GCA_039592115.1 Gemmatimonadota bacterium
TCACTTTGGTCTGACCGGGCTTTGCAAGCCAGAGGTCGCCGGTTCGAGCACGGCTGGCTCCACTTAGCTAACACATTGTGAATAATACAGTTACATGGACCTCCGGTAACCTGAAGCGATCGGGGGTCTACATGTTTGTCTACATGTTGAGCCGGTCGGATCGGGGGAGATTGAGGGTTGGGAGCTCAGGTGCACCCCGGCTCGACTGGTCCAGGGCGACAGATTGCGATGCTGGCGGCCTCGCCCAGGTGAGGTTGATCCCGTGATTTGATACCGGTTCCCAGGTTCACGCGCGTTTACGCCCAGCTCACTGCGGCTCGCGCCTTGAACAGGAAGTACTGCTTGGGTGACAAGCTCAAGCAGCCGAGTGTCTGAAGATGCCCCCGCCGTTCACCCGTCGGTGCCAAAAGAGTGGCCTGTCTCTGCCGCCCGGCTGTCTCAAGAGCGGATATGAGATCGGGGATTCCCAGCTGGAAACCCCCGAACCCTTTTCTCTTTCGAGTCAGCGTCGGCGAGGGCAGCTTCGCACGGACTCTCCCTGGGGAGTTGTTCCCTTGAGCTGGCCCGGCATGGGCCGGACCCGGCTCACTGCCCGTCCCCAGCCGGGACCACTTTCACGCTGGCGTAGGTGCAGTAGCTGCCGCAGTCGGCGGCAATCATGACAGTGCCCTCGGACAGGGCCCGAACCACGCCCCGCTTCGAAACAGTGGCGACCTGCGGATTCGAGCTGGACCACCGGATTTCTCGCTTGGTCCCGTCTGGGTTTCTACCGGCCAGGGTGAACCGGATGGCCTGCCCCACTTCCAGGGTGACCGAAGCGGGCATCGCCATCTGCGTCACCTCTTCCTGTTTCTGGTGAGGGCCCAGGATGGACGAGTCGTCATCACATGCAACGAGGAAGGGGAATGCGCTCAGCATGAGGAGAGCACCGATGGAATGAGCGTGACGGAACATGATCTGCCTCCTTTGGTTCAGTCGGCCTCTTGATGCGGGGCGGGCCGTTCGCCGCGTGTGGAGGCAACGTGTGGAGACACCCCCCTCTTTTTCGTTGAACCGGTGTTCCGGGCCAGGGAACGGCCAGGGGACACGCATCAGGATCGTTGGCCGATCCGCTCAAGGGGGGGTACTTTTTGGAGGATCAGGGGGGAACCTACTCTTGGCTGGAGGACGAATCCCCATGTTCGAGCTTCGCCTGCTCGGCTCCCTGGATCTCCGAGGCTCGGAGGGAGAAGAGATCCTCTCGGTCCTCTCTCAACCGAAGCGCGTTGCGCTTCTCGCCTATCTTGCCGTCGCAAAGCCACGAGGATTTCACCGCCGCGACAAGCTGGTAAGTCTTTTCTGGCCCGATCTTGATCAGGACCGTGCCCGGGCCGCCCTCCGGAAGTCCCTCCATCATCTTCGTCGCTCTCTGGGGGAGGAGGCCGTCCTGAGCCGGGGGGACGAAGAAGTAAGCCTCGGCCCGGAGTTCTTCCGTCTGGACGTGGCGCTCTTCGTGGAGGCGGCTGAGGCTGGGCGACCGGAGGAGGCGTTGGAGCTTTACCGCGGCCCTCTGCTGGAAGGGTTCCATGTCGCGGGCTGCGAAGAGTTCGAACGGTGGCTGGACAGGGAGCGGCAGGGATTGAGGGAGGTTGCGGCAAGGGCTGCCTGGGAACTGTCCCACCGCTACGTCTCTGCGGGGCTCCTTGCCGACGGGGAGCGCATGGGCCGACGGGCCCTGGACCTGGCGCCCACCGACGAGGTCGAGATCCGGCGCTTTGTAGAGGGCCTGGCCGAGGCTGGTGCACGCGCGGCGGCGGTGGCGTTTTTCGAACGGTTCGCCGGGAGACTCGAAGAAGAGTTGGGGATTCTGCCCGACGCGGAGAGCCGGGATCTGGCGGCGAGGATCCGGGATTCCAGGGTGGCTCGGGCTTCAAGTGAGGGGGAGGTGGGTGGCCCAGCGGTTGGCGAGGAGATGGCGGCGGTCAACAACCGAGATCTGACCGAGATCCCGGCCTATCGGTTCGAGACGACAGGTGAAGCGGCCGCGACTCCGGCCTTGGCCACGACTCCTGCGAGGGCGAAACGTCTGCCCTTTTCGAAAGTCGGAGCCATTGTTGCCGGCGTCGTGGGCGTGATCATTATCGGGACCGTGGCGACCTCCAACTCTCGCTCCGACGTTCCGGAGGATCGCCGTCCCAGCATCGCCGTACTTCCCTTTCAGAACTTCGGGACCGACTCGGCCTATGCTTTCCTCGCCAGCGGGATGCAGGGCCAAATCCACTCCAAACTCTCTGGTATCTCCGCCCTGCGAATTGTCTCCCCTAGCTCGGTGATGAAATACCAGGAGAGCCGCCCCAACAGTCGTCAAATTGCTGACGAGTTGGGGGCGAGTCGTCTGGTGGAAGGCAGCGTACAGGTATCAGGCAGTCAGGTCCATCTGACTGTGCAGTTGATCGATGCGAGGCGGGACGAGGTTCTTTGGGGTGAAGAGTACGATCGTGAGCTGACAGCGGAGAACCTATTTGAAGTCCAGGGCGAGATTGCACGGCAGGTTGCTCATGCCATTGGAGTGATCCTGACGCCGGAAGAACGGGATCGGGTCGCCAGGATCCTCACGGACGACACCGAAGCCTACCTCCTCTACCTGCAGGGGATCGAAGAGTATATCGGCGAACGTCAGATGGGTACGGTACTCTCCGACTTCGAATCCAGCAGGTTGTTCGACCAATCCATCGAGCTTGACCCGAACTTCGCACCAGCTCACGCTTATCTGGCTCTATCCCTCGCACACACGAACCGAGAGTACCAGTTCGAACGGGCAGGACACGAAGCCGAGTTTGCCCTGTCGATCATGCCCCGATTGGGTGAGGCTCGCGTTGCTTTGGGCCTCTATCGCATTCGGGCCGGAGAATCGCAGGAAGCCATGCGTCAATTTCAGGCCGCTGAAGAAGAGAACCCGAATATGTCTCTGGCGATCTTTCAACTCGGCCTATTGCAGCAACGGTTGGGAGATTTTCAGGGCGGGCTCAACACATTGGAGAGAGCAGAGCGACTCGATCCGTTCAACCCGATCATCTTATCCGAGTTGCCCAGAAGTTACCGCTTTGCCCATCGATTCGATGACGCACTGGAGGCGGCCAGGAAATGGGAGGACACGTACCCAAGTTATTCCGCCATCGTTGTCCGAGCTGTCCTCCATGTCGTGAGGGGAGAACTCGAGGAGGCGCGTGCGGGGATTGCGGACGCGATGGCTGTCGGGTCATGGAGGCCCTACCAGGGGATTCCCGGCACCTTCTGGAGCGTATTTAGGAGGATGCTCACGGACGAGGATCGCAGGGTCGCTTTTGAAGAATACCGGAAAGCCAATCCGGAATACTTCGAATCGCCCTGCACGGGCCTTGTCTTTGCCTGCCTCCGCAAGGCCATTCATGAAGAAGAGGTTGGATCGAAGGAACGGGCTCGAATCTACTGGGATTCGTTGGCGTTGGTGGCCCAGGAAAGCCCTCGGAGGAATCGCAATCAGAATTTCGGGGTTGCCTTGATCCACCAAGGCCGGGGAGAAAAAGAAGCGGCAATTCGAGCGGCTGAAATTCAGGTCAGTCGAGGAGGAGCAACAAGCGAAGGGGAAGTCGGAGACAGTATTGCGGCGTCCCATGACCGCATCTTCCTTGCCCGAATCCTGGCCCACTTCGACGAACATGACCGGGCCATGGACATCCTGGAGGAGGAACTTCCGGCCCCCTCCCAGCTCTCGGTTCACCTCCTCGAACTCGACCCGATCTGGGACCCCCTCCGCGGCCATCCCCGCTTCCAGGCCCTGCTGGAAGCGTCTGCGGATGATGTGGCGCACTAACGCATTCATGCTTGGTCCAGATTGACCGTGTCCCGAATGTGTCCCAGAAAACGGCAAAACCCGGCGGAGACACGGACAGAGACGGCGAAAAAGGCGGGAAGAGGCTCAGAATGCGGTGGTCCTCGCCGGATTAGCCGCTTCTGGAGCTTTCTTTGCTCGCCAGAGGTCGCCGGTTCGGGGCGTTGGTGCATGGCTAGGCCGAAGTTCCTGCGCTGTGTGAATATTGGATCCTTTGTGGGAGAAGGGATTGTCTATGGGATCCGGGTTCACGTTACTGGCAACAGTCAGGGTCGCCAGGGAACATTCAAGAGCTCGAAGGCGCGGTGCTGGAGTCGAGTGGGTTGGGCGACCTGATCGAAGGTGGCTCGTCCGAAACGCATCCGGTTCTTCGTGAGGGTGGCGAGGTCGTCCAGAAGGGTCTCGAGGCTGTGGACCGGAAGCCCTTCGTCGGTCCGCTTTGTGCTTGCCTTGCGCCGGGCGCTGGCGGAGCGCTGGGCGGGCGCCACGACGGAGCGGCGTGCGGCCTGGGCACCGACCGGATCGTCCTCCTGGAAGAGAAGGGGTGCCAAGGCCTGGCGCATGTGCCAGACCACGTAGTAGGCCAGCATACAGATGAAAGCATGAGCCCGGACCCGCTCTTCCAGGCGGTGGCGGACGGGGCGCACCTCCAGCTGAACGGACTTGAGGTCCCGAAACCCCCATTCCACCTGGGAGAGATCCTTGTAGCTGCGCACGACCGTCTCGGCCCCCATGGCGTCCGCTCCCACGCTGGTGCGGATCACGTAGACCCCGTCGAGGCGGGCTTCCCCCCGGATCCGCTCCTCGTTGCGGTGGTAGGAGAATCCGTCGTCGTCGATCTCCAGCACGAAGTGCTTGGCCACCTTGTACTTGCCCAGCACCCTGCCCACCCGGAGCCCGATCTTGTCCCGACCCACCAGGCGGCGCTTCGCCCGACGTGTGGCCAGCGCGATCTTCTCCAACTCCGCCTCGGTGGCCCTGAGCAGCGACTCTCGCTTGCGCGCCCTCTCCTCGGCCAGCAGGGGGTT
>JBDHCH010000292.1:0-7896 GCA_039592115.1 Gemmatimonadota bacterium
GGGAGCGCCCCCATCGAGTTCCCCGACTTCACCCGGGGCAGGTGGCAGAGTTGGCCGGCATGGGAGGTTTTCGGTGCGTGATACGATCCGGGGCCTGGCACCCGTGTTCCTGGTCGCGGCCCCTTTCGCGTCACTGAGACCGAGGATGGCCGCATCCGCCTGGACTTCTGGGATGACGAGCCGGATGGAGTGGACGCCTTCGTGAAAGCCCTTCGGCGGGGGCCCTGAGGGAGGACAGGGGGACCCTTTGGCTCGAAAGAAGAAACGTGGCGGCGGGAGACACCCGGAATTCGGGCTTTTCGGCGACCTCCTGGACGCCACTCCCGTGGCCACCCTGGACCTCCACGGCGACACGGCACTGGAAGCCCAACGACGCGTCAGGGATTTCATTGTGACCCAGAGCCGGATCGCCAAAGGCCAGGTGGTCCACGTCATCACAGGTCGGGGTTTGGGAAGCCGGGGCCGCCCGGTTCTCCCAGGTGTGGTGCGGAAAGCACTCGAAGGTGAAGTGAGCCGGTTCGTCCAGGAATTCGATCGGGACCTGGACGAGGCCGGGTTTCTGGTTCGGCTGCGTTGACCCGACACCTTCCAAGCTCCCCTTCTGTCAGCTTATCTTCCGCGGGCCTGAACAGAGCCTGTCTCGCCCCTCCCGGTCCTCGGCGCCAATGTCCAAATCCACCAAAATCTCCGGAGCCAGCCTCCGCCATGCCTTCAAGGAGATCATCTGGCCTCGCAGGAGGCTGGTGGCCCTGGGCCTTCTCCTGATCCTCATCAATCGCCTCGCCGGTCTCGTGCTGCCGGCGTCCACCAAGTACCTGGTGGACGACGTCATCGCCGGCGGCAACATCCGGCTCCTCTACCAACTCCTCGCCCTGGTAGGAGGCGCGGTGGCCGTCCAGGCCGCAACGTCATTCACCCTGACCATGATCCTGAGCGTCGAGGCCCAGCACCTCATCGCCCAGCTCCGGAGCCAGGTCCAGCGACATGTCCTGCAACTTCCGGTTCGGATCTTCGACGATGCCAAGAGCGGGGAGCTCGTCTCCCGAATCATGGACGACGTCCAGGGTGTGCGGAACCTGGTGGGGACAGGGTTGGTTCAGCTCGTTGGCGGCACCGTCACCGCCCTGGTGGCCCTCATCTTCCTGATCCGTATCGACCCCATCATGACCGCAATGGCTATCGTCCCATTGGCCGCCTTTGGACTGGTGTCCACCCGAGCGTTCAAAACCCTGCGGCCGGCCTTCAGGGAACGTGGCGCCATCCGGGCCGAGGTCACCGGAAGGCTCACGGAGGCTTTGGGGGGGATCAGGGTGATCAAGGGGTTCCACGCCGTCGAGAAAGAGGGGGAGATCTTCTTCCAGGGGGTCCTGCGGATCTTCGACAATGTCAAGAAGACCCTGACCACCAGCAGCGGAGTCACCAGCCTCGGCACCTTCTTCGTGGGCTCCGCCAGTGTGCTTATCATGGGGTACGGAGGGCGACTCATCGTCCAGGGTCAACTCACATTAGGCGACCTCTTCAGCTTCACCCTCTTCCTGGGTTTCCTGATCGCGCCCATCGTCCAGATGGCCAATATCGGCACGCAGATGACCGAGGCGTTCGCGGGGTTGGACCGGACCTCCGAGCTCCTGTCGTGGCCCAGGGAAGACGACGATCCTCTGAGGACCCTCACCATGCCCCCCATCCAGGGCCACGTGGTGGTCGAGGACGTCCACTTCCGCTACGACGAAGACAAACCGGTCCTGAAGGGGATCTCCTTCGAGGCCGAGCCCGGCACCGTGATCGCCCTGGTGGGGAGCTCCGGGTCGGGGAAATCCACCCTGGCCGGGTTGGCGGCTTCCTTCCTGGAGCCGGACGAAGGCAGGGTCATCGTGGATGGAGTGGACCTCCGGGAGGTGGTCCTGGCCAGCTACCGTGAACAGCTGGGCCTGGTGCTGCAGAACGACTTCCTCTTCGACGGCACCATCCGGGAGAACCTCCTCTTCGCCCGATCCGACGCCACCGACGCCGAGATCCGGGAGGCGGCTCGTAGAGCCCACGTGCTGGAGTTCACGGATCGGTTTCCAGACGGACTGGACACGGTCATCGGCGAGCGTGGCGTGAAGCTCTCAGGTGGGCAGCGCCAGAGGGTGACCATCGCCCGGGCTATCCTGGCTAATCCCAGAATCCTGGTCCTGGACGAGGCCACGTCCAGTCTGGACACCGAGAGCGAGGCCCTGATCCAGGAGAGCCTCGGGGAGCTCCTGCATGGACGGACCACATTCGTCATCGCCCACCGCCTCTCCACCATCCGGCGAGCAGACCTGATCCTGGTCATCGAAGACGGCCAGGTCGTAGAGCGTGGGCGCCACGACGACCTCATCGCAAGGGAGGGCCGGTACCACCAGCTCTACACGGTCCAGGCGAGGATCTAGTGTCCTGCAATCCGCAGCACTGGGAGAGACCAGCGAGAGGCAACTCAACCCGCCGGCAGCTCCTTGATGTAGAGATCCTGCTGGGGGAAGGGGATGGTGATCCCGAGGTCGGCGAACCGCTTGTACACCTGGATGTTCAGCTCGTGGCTCACCCGCCCACGCTCGGCGGGATCCGCGATCCAGCAGAGGAGCTCGAAATCCAGGCTGGACGCCCCGAAGGTCCGGAAGCGAGCCCTGGCTTCCGGGTATCGCAGCACCTCGGGGTGGCTCTCCCCCACGGCCAGGAGGGCCTCCATCACTCCGTCCACGTCGGAGCCATACGCCACGCCCACGCTGATCTTGATCCGATAACGGTTGGGAACCCCGGCCGCTTCGTTCACGATCTTCGCCGCACCCATCACCCCATTCGGGATGGAGACCTCCACGTCGTCCCGGGTGAGGAGCCGCGTGCTCCGGAGGCCGATCTGGGTCACCTGCCCCCGTTCTCCACTGTCCAGGATGATGTAGTCGCCGATCTGATAGGGACGATCAGCGAGGATCGCCACACCGGCGAAGAGATTGGCGAGGGTGTCCTGGGCCGCAAAGCTCAAGGCCAACCCGATGATCCCTGCGGAAGCCACCACGGCCGTGACGTCGACGTCCCAGGCGACCAGGATCCCATACACTCCGGCGATGAAGACGAGGACAGCGGCGGCATTTTTCAGGAGCGGTTCCGTGGTCTGTTGCACCATGGTGAACCGGGATTCGGAGTCCCGCATAGCTCCCAGAACGATTCCTGAAAACCGCAGACCGAATCCCAACCAGAGGACGATGAGGATGGTCTGGACCAGGGAGGTGGTGATGAGGAGGATCCCGGGGCTCAGGTCGAACTCGTAGAGGGCGATGATCAGCCCGACTAGCGCCACCGAGGAGAAGATCGGTCGATGGAGGATCTTCAGGATCTGATCGTCCAGATGGGTCTCGGTCCGGGAGACGATCCGCCGGGTGATTCCGCTGATCAGACGATCCACTAGAGCAGCCAGCAACAGGAATACCACGATGACCTGGAGGGCCCGGAGAAGTGGGTAGGGTTCAAGAAGCCCATTCCATTGCCGCACGATTCCCGCTAACGCGTCCATCATCGTTCCTCTACGGTTGACCTTTAGACCAGCGGAGGCGCCCTCTCATCGACCGAGGAGCACTGCCTCCACCGCTGCGCCCAACTCTCGGGTCCCTGCCCTTCCACCCATGTCCGGGGTGAGTACCGAGCCGTCCTCAAGCACTTCCTCGATCGCCTCGACGATGGCTTCGGCCGCCTGCACCTCACCAAGGTGCTCCAGCATCATGGCACCAGACCAGATCTGGCCGATGGGGTTGGCGATGCCCTTCCCGGCAATGTCCGGGGCCGAGCCGTGGACGGGCTCGAACATGGAGGGATACTCCCCCTCGGGGTTGATGTTCGCCGAGGGAGCGATGCCGATGGTCCCGGCCACGGCAGGCCCCAGGTCCGAGAGAATGTCCCCGAAGAGGTTGCTCCCGACCACCACGTCGAACCAATCGGGGTGTAAGACGAAGTTCGCGGTGAGGATATCCACGTGGAACTGGTCCGTCTCCACCGAGGGGAACTCCTCCCCGATCGCTCGGAAGCGTTCGTCCCAGTACGGCATGCTGTGGATGATCCCATTGGACTTGGTGGCGGAGGTGAGATGCTTCTTCGGCCGGCTCTCGGCCAGCTCGAACGCGAACCGGAGGATCCGGTCGACTCCCTTCCTCGTGAAGATGCTGAGCTGCTCCACGCGCTCGGCGTCCGTCCCTTCCTGAAAACGGCCGCCGGCCTCCGAATACTCCCCCTCGCTGTTCTCCCTCACCACCACGAAGTCTATGTCCTCCGGGCCTCGATCCCGGAGCGGGGTCTGGACCCCCGGCATGAGACGGACGGGCCTGAGATTCACCCACTGGTGCATCTCCCGCCGGATGGGGATCAGAAGACCCCAGAGGGAGATGTGATCCGGCACGCCCGGGAATCCCACGGCTCCGAGAAAGATGGCGTCGTGGCTCCGAATGGGCCTCAGCCCCTCCTCGGACATGAAGGCCCCTGTCCTGAGGTACCGATCACAGCCCCAGTCCAACTCGTCCCAGTGAAAAGAGATACCGAACCGCGAGCCTGCGGCCTCCAGCACCCTGAGACCCTCCGGGACCACCTCCACTCCGATTCCGTCTCCGGGAATCACGGCGATGCGATACGATGTCACTTGACCAATCTCCCCGTCCGTTCCGCCTGCATCCGCGTAGGAAGTGTCCTCCGCGACCCGGCCCATGATCCGACTTTTTCTCCACCCTGGCAATCTGTCGACGCCCCGGATTCCGTCATTCTCTCTCCCGAGGTCTTCTTGCCGGGGCCCTTCCGGGTCCGCAGCTTCAGCCGATGAAGAGCCCCTGCTCCTCCACACCGGACCGGTGACCCATGGTGACCCATGTATGGTGCCAGCCAACGCATTGTCGGCATCCTCCTCCTGGCCGTGCTATCCCAGGCCTGTGGCCCCTCACAAACGCGGTCACCCGCTGCCCTCGGCACACCGGAGCTCAGAGAAGCACTATTCGACTCCATACTCGCCTGGACCGCAGATCGAGCGGCGTTTTCGCCCGCGAAGAATGCGGCGCTGGGGTTCGAGCCTCTGGAGGCCTCGAGCCTCTGGAGGCCATGGAGTCCCTCCGGGACGAGGTGGTGAACGCGGACTCTGAGGAAGCGTTGTTTTACGCTCTCCTCCGCCTGAGCAACGCCCGCAAGGACCGGCATCTTTCGGTCTACCTGGTCCCTGGCGGGCTGACCCTGGCCGACGAGGCGGGGCTCCCGGCATGGGTCAGGGAACCTGCCCCGCCCCCGACCCGGGCTCCGATCAGGATCCAGCCCGATTACGGCCAGGACGGAGCCGCGTATTTCGTAGCGGATGTGGTGCAGGGTGTGGACCTCCCTGCCGAAGCCCCGTCTCTTGGTGAACGGATCGCTTCCGTGAACGGGATGTCGGTCGCGGAGTACGAAGCGGCGACCATGCCTTACGTCCGGCACTCCAGCATGGTGGGGTTCCGCTGGAAACTGGCTGAGGCCATGACGCTCAACACGGCGCTGTTCCCGCCCGAGCTCCGGGGGCAAGAGTTGGCGCTCGCGGTGGAGAGTGCAGATGGGACCCGAAACACCTACATCCTCCCCTTCGTGGACGGCGCCGAGCTGGACTGGACTGGCTGGGCCGAACCTTCCTACCCCGGCTTCAGCCAGGTGTGGTCCACCCCCACCTACGACCTCTACCTCCCCGACGACGGGAGACGGTTGGTTCTCCTCCGGTGGCACCGGTTCTCCGCCAGCTTGATCGCCGACGTGGATCGCCTGATGGAGTTCGCCCAGGAGGAAGAGCTCCTGGACCGGGCCGTCCTCTTCGATGCCACCCGGAGCGGCGGGGGCTCCCTGGGCCCCTATGCGGTGCAGCGTATCCAGCCGCGACCCTTCAAGACCACGTTCGGCACCCTTCAGATCTCCGACGTCATCGAGCCCTTCGTGGCCGAGCGGCAGGAAGCCTTCAGGAATCGCCGGGTCTACGACGGGGAAGGGCCGGAAACCGTGGACGACGGCACCTGGCTCATGGACTGGCTCGAAAACGAGGTGTTGGACGATCTGGCGGCGGGAAGGGAGGTCACCGATCCCGTCCCCTTCAAGTCGGCCCACGCCCCGAAGGAGTCCGACGGGATCCTCCAGCCGGCACCTGTCCACTTTCGCGGTCCCCTCGTGGTGCTCTCCGGTCCAAATGGAGGCTCCCATCTGGACCAGTTCATCAGCATCGTCGGGGACAACGAGCTCGGCCCCATCATTGGAATGCCACCCGGCGGATACTCCAACACGTGGGAGTGGGAGCAGATTCTCACCTATCCCGGGACGGACCAGCCCGTCGTGGGGTTCATGTGGAATATCGGCCACACCATCCGGCCAAACGGCGAGATCCTCGAGGGGAATCCGGCCCAGGTGACCCACCCCCTCCCCCTCACCGCCGGGAATGCCGGTGAGTACTACGACCTCCTCCTGGCAGAGGCCTTTCGGTACCTGGCCGCAGTGGGATTCGAGGTGGGTCGGTGACCGTGGGTCCAACGTCGACCCCGGGGGGCGGGTCACCCCCGCCGCCAACACGGAAGCGGCTAGGGCTGGGCACCCAGATCCTCATAGGGATGATACTCGGCGCCGCGGGGGGCGCCATCTTCGGCGAGGGAGCCGAGCTCGTCGAACCCCTGGGGGACCTGTTCATTCGCCTCCTCCTCATGGCAGCCATCCCCCTGGTCTTCTTCAACCTCCTCGCCGGGCTCACGGCCCTCACCGATCTGAGGACCTTCGGCCGCCTCTCGGTGAAGATCGTCTCGTATTATCTGGTGACCACCGCCTCGGCCCTGACCCTGGGCCTTGTCGCAATGCATCTGATCCGGCCCGGCGTCGGGATGACCCTCACCGAGCCGGTGGATGCGGCCATCGGCGATGTGCCGGCCGTAACGGAAATCCTCCTCGAGCTGATCCCGACCAACGTGTTTCGGGCGTTCGCCGAGGGGAATGTGGCCCAGATCGTGGTCGTGGCGGTGATGCTGGGGATCACCACGCTCTTCCTCCCCACTGGATCCCGAGACCTCCTCCGCCGGGCCTACGCGGCGTTGGCTGAGCTGTTCCGGCGGCTGGTGGATGGGATTCTGGTGGTAGCCCCCTTCGGGATCGGCGCCCTCATGGCGGTGACCGTGGGCCGCTACGGGGCCGAGCTGTTCGGCCCCATGGCCCGCTTCCTCCTGGGTGTGTGGGGCACCCAGCTGCTGATGATGGGGGTCTACATGACCCTTCTGGTGCTGCTCACGGACCGCCGGCCCTGGACATTCCTCAAGAGCACGGGTCCCCTATGGGCCACGACGGTGGCTACGACCTCGAGCCTGGCCTCCCTCTCGGTCGCCCTTGAGATGGCTGAGAAGATCAAGCTCCCGCGTCCGGTCTACTCCTTCACCCTTCCCCTTGGGGCCCAGATCAACAAGGACGGGACGTCCATCATGCTGGCGGCGGTGCTCCTCTTCACCGCCCAGGCCGCCGGAGTGGAGTTCTCTCTGGCCCAGATGGTGACGATCCTGCTGGTGGGGCTCCTTCTGTCGGAAGGCTCAGGAGGGATCCCCGGAGGGGGGTTGGTCATCGCCCTCATCTTCGTGCAGGCCTTCAACCTCCCCCTGGAGGTGGCCGCGATCGTGGGCGGCATCTACCGGTTGGTCGACATGGGGAATACGACCATCAACGTCATGGGAGACATGGTGGGGACCTCCATCGTCTCCCACTCCGAATCGAAGCGAGTGAGCTGAGTGTCATGGATATTGCCGATGCCAGACGTCTGTTCCCGGGTACGGAGGACCAGGTCTACCTCAACGCCTCCCTGAACGGCCTCCTGCCGGTAACGGCGCGGGACGCGGCCATGGAACACCTCGAGAAGCGGGTAATGGG
>JBDHCH010000293.1:0-4811 GCA_039592115.1 Gemmatimonadota bacterium
ACCGCTCAGGCTTCCAGGGGAGCCCCGGCCATGCTTCACCTCCTCCCGACACTTCCTTCTCGCAGATGGGCCACGCCCTTGTCCAGGCTGCTGCTCCTTGCGGCCATCCTCTCCCTTCCGAGCTGCATCGGTGAGGGGGCCACGGATGCCCAGGCGGACATCGTCTTCCCGGACGGCTGGGAGTTTCCAGCTGACGACGCTCCAGTCCTGGCCCCGAGCGGGATGGTCGTCAGCACCGACGAGTACGCCAGTCAGGCCGGTGTTCGAATCCTCCAGGCCGGCGGGAACGCCGTGGACGCCGCCATCGCCACCTCCTTCGCCCTGGCCGTGGTGAACCCCGAGGCCGGAAATATCGGAGGTGGCGGGTTCATGGTGATCCGCCTCGCTGATGGCACCACCGCCAGCCTGGACTATCGAGAACGGGCCCCTCTGGCGGCTCATCGCGACATGTACCTGGACGAGTCCGGAGAGCTTCGCGAGGGGTATCGGGAAGGCCCTCTCGCCAGCGGGGTGCCGGGAACCGTGGCCGGGCTTTGGGCCGCCCATGAGCGGTTCGGGACGCTGCCCTGGGCCGAACTGGTCGCTCCGGCCGTTGCGTTGGCGGGAGGGTTCGAGGTGAGGGAACGGCAGGCCCGCCAGATCGCCATGGGTGAGGAGAACCTGCGGGTGTTCCCCAACACGGCGGCCACTTTCCTGCCAGGAGGCGCTCCTCCGGCCGCGGGGGACGTATTCGCCCAGCCGGACCTGGCGGGAACGCTGGACCGGATCTCCGCTCAAGGCCGAGACGGATTCTATCTGGGTCGAACCGCGGACCTCGTCGTCGCGGAGATGGAGCGTAGTGGCGGGATCATGACGCATGAGGACCTGGCGGGCATGGAGGCCGTCTGGCGGCGGCCGGTGGAGATCACCTACCGAGGCCACAAGATCATCTCCATGCCCCCCACATCCAGTGGGGGAGCCACCCTCTCGGCCATGGCCAAGATCCTGGAAGGATTCGACCTGGGTGCCATGGAGTGGCACTCCACCCAGCACGTCCACCTCCTGGCCGAGGCCTGGAAACGGGCCTACGCCGACCGAAACACCTACCTGGCCGATCCCGACTTCGTCGATATCCCGCTGAGCCGAATGATCTCGGATGAGTATGGAGCGGAACGGAGGGCCGGAATCTCCCTGGACATGGCCACTCCCTCTCTCGAGGTCGGCCCCGGCCTGGGTCCCGCCGACGAAGGGGAAACGACTCACCTTTCGGTGGTGGACGCTGCTGGCAACGCCGTATCGATCACCACTACCATCAACTCCTTCTTCGGGAGCAAGGTGACGGTGACCGGGGCCGGGTTCGTTCTCAACAACGAAATGGACGACTTCTCCGCCCGACCCGGATATCCGAACGCCTATGGGCTGGTCCAGGGGGAGGCCAACGCCATCCAGCCCGGGAAGCGGATGCTCTCAGCCATGACGCCTTCCATTGTTGTGGACCCGGAGGGCGAGCTTCTGCTGGTGTTGGGGTCCCCTGGGGGCGCCACCATCATCACCAATGTGTTTCAGCAGATCTCGAACGTGGTTGACTTCGGAATGGGTATCCGTCAGGCGGTGAACGCTCCGAGACTCCATCACCAGCACCTGCCGGATCGGATCCAATATGAACGGGCCTCCCTTCCCGCGGAGGTAATTGCCACGTTGGAGGCCATGGGCCACACGGTGGAGGAGCGTTATCGGGGTGGGGACGTGTACCCCCATATCGGGGATATCCAGGCCATCATGCGGCTTCCGGACGGCAGTCTGGCCGGTGCGTCGGACCTGAGGAGGGGTGGCGCAGCGGTGGGCTACTGAATCGGACGGGGGGCTGAGAATCCCGCGGTTCGCTTCCTGGGAGCCGGTTTCCGGCCAGTTCCTCCGCCTCTGCTATGGGCGGGAAATTGAGGATTCTCCCCGACGGTCATATTCTCCCGTGACGGAGAGAGGACTCGAACGCCGGGCGGGATCCGGAATATACAGAGAGAGAAGAGGAAGAGATGACACGGAGTGCCACTACGCGGCGGGACTTCTTGAAGGCATCGGCACTGGCCGGAGGGGCCTTGGGGCTGGGTGTCACCCCCGGTTCCCTGGCCGGAGAATCTGCAACCGGACCGGCGGGCAGCCGTCGGGGTGCCCCGCCCCGGAAGCTGAAGATCCTCGTCCTGGGGGGCACGGGATTCATCGGACCCCACATGGTTCGCTACGCGCTTGGCCGAGGGCATGAGCTCACCCTCTTCAACCGTGGGCAAAGCAATACCCACCTCTTTCCCGAAGTGGAGAAGCTGGTGGGTGACCGAAACGACGATCTGGAGTCTCTGCGGGGGCGGACGTGGGATGTCTGCATGGACAATAACGCCTCCAACATCGACTGGGTGGAGTATTCGACTGAGTTCCTGAAGGACTCGGTGGGGCTCTATTTCTACGTGTCCTCCCGGTCGGCCTACTCGGACCTGAGCGCGATCCCCATGCATTCCGGTGCGCCGACCTTCACGTACGAAACGGCCGGTGTGGAGCCCGGGGCCGAGCGTCTTCCCTATGGGCTCCAAAAGGCTCTGTGCGAGCGGGAGACCCAGAGGGCCTTTCCGGGGAGGTCCACGATCTTCCGGCCGGGCCTCATCATCGGGCCCGGGGACAGGACCGATCGGTTCACCTATTGGCCCGTCCGGATCCACCGGGGTGGGGAGGTCCTCTCACCGGGAAACCCCTCGGATACGGTCCAGATCATCGACGTTCGGGACCTGACCGAGTGGATGGTGCGAATGGCGGAGGATGGGACCACCGGCGTGTACAACGGCGTGGGGCCCGCCGTTCCGCGGCCCATGGAGCAGCTCCTGTACGGCATTCGGGCGGTCACCACTGCCGAAACAACCTTCACGTGGGTCCCGGAGCCCTTCCTCACGGAGCAGGGGATCCGACCCTATTCCCACATGCCGGTCTGGATGCCGCCGGGGCCGGGCCGGGAAGGATTCGCCCGTTTCGACCTCACTCCTGAGGTGGAGAGTGGGCTCACCTTCCGACCCCTGGCGGTTACCGCCCTCGAGACACTGGAGTATCACTTCGCCCGGCCTGCGGAAGAGCAAGATCCCCTGCGCGCGGGCATCACAGCGGAACGGGAGGCAGAGGTGCTGGCGGCCTGGCACGCAGCGAGCAGGTAGGTTGGCGGCGGCCCCAGCCTCATCTCGAAACCTGAATGCCTCCTCCTTCCGTAGGGAGGGAGGAGGCATTCTTCTGGATTCGACGGAGGAACCAATGGCGTCAGGAAAAGGCTCCACCGGAAATGTGATCGCCGCGATCGCCAGCTTCATCATCCCGGGACTGGGACAACTGATCCAGGGGCGACTGTTCGCCGCTCTCTTCATGTTCCTCCTGGCCGGGGCAATCCACCTGTTCTCTTTCGGGTTGTTGGGTTGGGTAGGCCACGTCATCGCCGCCTTGCATGCTGCCGTCTACGATCCGGATTGATGGAATCATGGTGAACCCGAGAGGCTGAGAGCCCAGCTGCCTTCGGATCCAGGCGGCGCAGGCCAAGAAGAGAGTCGGGCCCCGGGGGCAGCCCCCCGGGGCCCGACTCTCTGGGGTGGCGAACGACCGGGTCCGGTACGCCCGCCTCTGTGGAGAACCTTAGCCTCTCTTCCGCCTCAGTTCCACGTCGCCGCTCAGGGTGTCCAGGTTCAGCTCCCTTCCCCCGTCTCCGATGGTTGCCTCCAGGTCGGTCCCGATCCACTTCCTCTTCTTCTCCTTCCGGATGGTCAGATCAAAGTCGGAGTCGAAACCCCCGGACAGTGAATTGAAGTCGATTTCCGCACCGAAGTCATCGGGGAGCCAGAGGGTGATGTCTCCGCTCACCGTGCTGAAATCCATGTCGTCCCACTCATAATCACCCATATCCACTTCGATATCACCCGACACGGAGTTGGCCCATGCCATCCCCGAAGTGGAGACGAAGATGTCTCCCGCGACCGTGCTCACGTCCACCTCGGAGCGGAGATCTCGGACCTCGATCTCGCCGGAGACCATTCCTCCGTTGAACTCTACCCCTGCGGGAACCCGGACCTCGTATTCCACCTCCACATCCATGTCCCGACCCCGGTGACGGTCCCTGTCTTCATCGTCCTCCCAATCCTGTCGGCCCGGGAGGCATCTCCCCTCACCGTGGTTCCAGCTCCCGTACACCGAACAGATGATGAAGCCGTCATCGACCTCCTCCACCTCGATGGCCACTTGCTCGAAATCCCCCCTCGTGCCCCGCTTCCGGGCCACTACCTCGGCCTGGTTTCCGGAGGCGAGCACAGCGTGAATGCTCCCGACGATTCCCTTCACCGTCAGGACTTGCCCGTCTCCGAGGCGGCCTGACCACTCAAAGGTGTCCTCCTGGGCCTTCACCTGGCTCCCGGTGAAACAGCCGACGAACGCCAAGAGCAACCCCGCTTTTGCGATCTTCTTGAACATGGCCATCGAGCTCCTCTGAATCTGAACTGAACCATCGCATGGACCGGGCAAACCTCTACTCTTCGATGACTCCCGGAGAGGAATTGTTGCAGTGGCCGTGGCTGGTTGAGAGGAATCTAGGAGAGGGCAGGTTGCCCGGCAGGCTCATGAGAGCCCGCCGGGCAGGTTGACTCGGGATCGCCGAAGGGAGAACAGGTTCGGCGGCGACTCCCCGGGGACAGGCGGGACAGTCACCGCCAGTTAGCCAGAGGTTAGTAACCCCTGAACAAGCTCGAAGGAACCTTGAAGCTCCCCAACAACCCCGTGTGGTCCGACGGCCAGAGACCCGAGGCCTCAGTCCTGTCCGC
>JBDHCH010000294.1:0-4771 GCA_039592115.1 Gemmatimonadota bacterium
GCTTGGCTTCGGACGACCGCACGCCTGGCTGGGCCGTGGCGGGTTGGGACGACCTCTGGGTGGACGGCCAGCGGATCCGGTCGGGGGACTCGGTAGGGATTCCGGAAGGGACCGTCCTCCGGCTCAACCCCCTCGAGCCGGTCGTCTTCGGTGAATATTGGGAAGGCGTCCTCTCCAGCCGGCAATGGGTCAACGGGCGGATGCGGCGCCGAACGGAGCTGCCCCCACCCTTCGACCTCTTCTCGGCACTGGGTTGGGGCACTTCTTCCCTGGACACCGATGTATCCCCCACCGCATCCATCAACCTGTCCGTCAGGGCCGAGGCCAGCGCGGATCTCACCGAACGGTTGGCCGAGTTTCTCCGATCGGAGCTCGATGTCCCCCTCGACTTCGGGATGATGGTCCTGGCCAGAATCCCCGACGGCGAGATCGTCGCGGTGGCGGAAGTAGGGGAGCGGAGAACCCGCGGGAGAAGCTCCCTCCTGGAACGAGTCGCCCCCGGGTCGGCGGTGAAACCGCTGCTTGCTGCCGCCATCCTCTCCCAGCGACCCGGGCTGGCCGACCTCACCATCCCCGCCAGGTCCGGTTCCGTCTCATCGGTGATGGGCATGCCCAATGTGCCTCCGAGGCGAGCCTTCGCCACCGCTCTGAACTGCTCATCGCCCCGAGACGGACAGGTGGATCTTCGCTACTTCCTCCGCTGCTCCAACAACGAGTTCGCCGCCTCACTCCTGGTGGCGGGATTGGAGCCCGCCGAGGCCGAGGCCACCCGGCGATCCGGTCGGGCGGTCGTCCCCGTGGAACGGGGGCGAGTGCCGAGGGGGACCCTCCTGCGAAGCCCTCTGTCGGAGGGAATGAACCAGCTCTTCGACCTCCCCACCGATCCGGTGATTGCCGACTCTGCGGGGAGAAGCAGAAGGGTTTGGAGGGGGCTCACGTTCTCCGACGGAACCCCGGTCCCCATCCCCTACGAGCTTCTCCCGTCCGAGTCCCGTCCCGCTCTCCTGGCTCCGGGATCCGGCAACGGAACGGAGTTGGGCCTTCTGTACCGCTATGCCTACGGGGCTTGGGAGAACCAGTGGAACCTCCTGGATCTCACGACTGCATTCGCTCGCGTGGTGTCGGATCGTCGGGTGCAGCTGAGTTTCCTTCGTCGGGACCCTTCTTCTGCCCCTGGAGGGGCCGATGGCGATGAGCACCTGGGGTTGGAGGACCTGGACTGGTATCCCGATTTCCTGGCAGGTCTCGGGGATGTCGGCCGGGACGGGACCGCACGTGGCCTCAGGTCGGCCTGGCGCAGCGCGGGACTGCCCTCACGGGTCCTGGCCAAGACGGGCACGCTGACGGAGCCAGGGGAGCCCGGGCCTCTGGATGACCTGTTCGCGAAGTCTCTTCTCTTCAGTGTCGGGGAGGCTCGGGAAGGCCCGGCCGGCGCCGTGGAGTGCGGCCTGGTGGGCGGCCTCTACCTCCGGTTTACGGAGGGTCCGCGGCAGGGATCCCTCCCGAGCTACCAGGTGGACTTCGCCCGGGAGGAGCTTGGAGACTATCTCCGGCAGTACTGGGAGGAGTTCGGTGGGTGCGGGGCCGGGGCCGGCCCAGAGGGTTGAGCCCCCCTTACCTGAACCAGTCCGCCACGGACTTCTGGTTGTGGACATGGTCCCCGATGGCCCGGATCCTGGAGGATTCCTCCGGGTCCAGGGGGCCGTCCCTCATCGCGTCCAGCGCGTGGCGCATCTCGGCATCGTTCTTCGGCCCGGTGATGGCCACGTGGACGTGGGGATCGGAAAGCGCGAACCGATAACACTCCCCGGCTGAAAGGGGAGCCTCTCCCACGGGCATCTTCCTGGGGTTCATGAGATCGCCCCACCGGGTGCAGGTGAAGGCCACGATCCCGGGGCCCCCTGCATCGGGCAGGAACGGGAAGACGTCCGTTTCGGCTCCGATGTGCGCCGCGTTGTACCGCAGGTGAAAGACGTCGTAACGGCCATCGGCGAGGAATTCCCGGAAGAGTGGGCGCTGATGGCTGCTGACACCCAGGTAGCGGAACGTCCCTCTGGTCCGTTCCTCCTCGACGGCCTCCATGGTCGCCCGGCCCGGAGGCGTCTCATGCCATCCCAGCAGGAGCACGTCGGCGTAGTCCGTCTTCAGGGCATCGAGCCCCTTTCGGATACTCCGGGACACGAGGGAGGGCCTGCGGGCATAGCACTGCAGCACGATGCAGAGGTCCTCCCGGCGCGCCGATCCCAGCTCCCTGAGGGCCAGGGCCATTCCCGGGGTCCGGCTCGACCCCCAGAAGAAGAAGTTCACTCCAGCGTCATAGGCCTCCAGGCAGGCCTTCTTCGAGACGCCATAAGAGGCGCCGATCCCCAGCCTCGAGACCGCCTTCCCCGTCCGGCCCAAGGGGATCCGGCTCGTCAGGTCCGAGACGCCGGTCATCCCCCACCCCCGTTTGCTCGGTCCGCCGGGACCCGAGGGAGCCCCGTGACCTCCAGGACGGTAAAGAAGGATGTGGCCAGGGAATGAATCAACTTCAGAACAATGCTTCTGAGCATCTTCGGCCCCCGGGAATGAACCGTGATGTGTTGGCCGTGCCGGCCGATCGCCACCCCAATCTGCCACCGCCGGTTCAGAAGGGCCACCAATCTCCATCGCCCGGTTGGCTCGGCCCGGGAATCTCCTCATTTTTCGGCTATGACTACTTCAGGAGTTCAAATCGAGGTGGAGCCCCATCCCCTCCTTCGACCGGCGGCCTTCACTACCACATTCCCCCGGACTCTGGGGGAGTTGGCCACCCCTGGATGGATTTTGGACCTCCTCAGTCTGGAGTCGGATGCGCCCATCCACCGGGACGAAGCGCTCCGGATGCGGGTCAGAGACATGCTGCGCCATTGGGGCCACAAGCCTGCCGGCAGGGGGAAGCCGGCCTCCGAGTACCTGGTCCGGGCGGTGGACAGAGGGGAGCTGGGGAGCATCAATCTGGCGGTGGATGTCTGCAATGTGGTTTCCCTCCATAGCGGTTTCCCCATCGCCCTGGCCGACCTGGACAGAGCCCGCCCGCCGTTCCGCGTGGCACCGGGCCCGGAAGACGGCAGTTACGTCTTCAACGCCTCGGGTCAGGAGATGTCCCTGAAGGGTCTCATCTGCCTGTATGACGCCGAGGGCCCCTGCGGGAACCCGGTGAAGGACGCGCAACGGATCAAGACCGGGGAAGATACCACCTGGACCCTCACCGTCGTCTGGGGCGCCGAGGGGTTCGAGGAACAGAGGGACCAGGCCGTTGGATGGTACCGGGAGCTTCTCGAGGAGGCAGGCGCGATCGTGGAATCGGCCTCCGTGCTCCAGGGGAACGGTTGATGAGGGACCTGCGCCCTCCCGGCTAAAACCTCCACCCCAGGAGGTTCCAGACGTGCAGCTGCCATAAGAACACGCAGAAGAACAGCGTGCTTGCTGTGTAGAGAACACGAGAGGTCTTTCGGCCAGCCTCCTTGCGGTGATTCCGGTATGCGAAGAACACGGCACCAGAAGTGAACAGAGCCCCTACGAGGGGGATCAGGAGGACGAACCGAAGCCCGGCCGTGATCTCCACAGTGATGACGGCGGGATCGCTGAGGGTGATCGCCATCCCCGCGGCGAACAGCAGGAAGGTGGTCGCCGCCAACCAGAGGGTCGTACGAGCGGCACGAGGCATCCGACCCTCCGGCTCCAGCTTCACTCCGTGCCACCGCCTCACGGCCCAACCCAGGGGCCACGCCAGGAAGGTCCCGACCGCGAGGATGCCGGCGAGGATCGCCAGGGTCGCATGCAAGATCTGGTTCTCCAGAAATGGAACCGGCTCATAGGCCAGGATGGGAAGGTGTGCGAAGAAGAGGTGGGTGATCTCCCCATAGTCGTTCTCTCGGAAAACCAGCGTCCGATCCCCGAACTTCTCGTCGAAGGTCAGTGGGGCCACCTCCACCCATTCGGAGTTGAACGCCCTGAGCGTGTTCCGGTCCGTCGAGCTGACCTTGGTCCCAGCCAGAGCGCCCAACTTCGCGAGGGAGGTGTGGGAGTACCTGTTGGACCGGTAGGTCCCGGTGAAGCGATGGGCACGTGTGGAAAACCCGTCGGGAGGGGTCGGGATGGTCTCCTCCTCAGGGAAGTAGCGATCCACGAAGGCGTCGATGAACTCGCCCGTTGCGGCCCCTCCACCCCTCGAGTTATAGGAGACGAACACGCCGAGGTTTCGGTCCGGAAAGAGGGCCAACTCGGAATGGAACCAGAAGGTGTCCCCGCCGTGGCCGATGATCCACTCCCCGTTGTCGTCCATCTGGTAGAACCCGTGGGCCATCGCGTTTACCCCGGGGGCCATCCTGAACAGCTCGGAGTGCATCTGTCTCGCCGTCTCCTCCTCCAGAATCCGGGCCCCGCCGTATTCCCCGAGCTGGAGGTGGGCGATCATGAACCTGGCCATGGCCTCACCCGAGGCCGCAGCCGCACCGACCGGAAACAGGGGCACCATCTCGAAATCCTGCTCGCGAAAGGTCCCCCCGCCCCGCACGTACCCTTTGGACATGTCCCCGGCCAGATGCTCCGGAAGAGGCTGAGCCACCGAGAACTGTTCCATCCCCAACGGATCCAGGATCCGATTCTGGATGAAATCCTCCCAGGGCATTCCTGCAGCTTCCTGCACGATGAGAGCCGCCATCCCCGTGGCATGGTTCGAGTAGGATGAGGCCTCCCCCGGAGGCCGCACCCGAGCCGGGATCTGTTCGGCCAGGAGATCCCCCAGAGG
>JBDHCH010000295.1:0-5132 GCA_039592115.1 Gemmatimonadota bacterium
ACTTCCCATTTGCCCCGGTCGACGATGACCGTGCCCTGGTTTCCGATGAACGCGACGCCGTGGTTTCGCTGGTACGGTCCGAGATCGATTCCGGTGGCGTGTTCCCAGAGCATGGAATAGTCGTCGAATTCGAACGCCGCCTGAAGGGTGTCCGGGGTTTCGGAAGCATCGTCGGGGTAGGCGAACTTGCCCCCGTTGGCCGTTACCCTCTTCGGGCCGGCGTCGCCCATGGCGTAGTGCACCATGTCGATCATGTGCACGCCCCAGTCGGTCATCAGCCCACCCGCGTAGTCCCAGAACCAGCGGAAGTTGAAGTGAAAGCGGTTCGGATTGAACGGTCGGGTGGGTGCCGGCCCGAGCCACATGTCGTAATCGACCCCGTCCGGGACCGGCTCATCGGGTTTTACGGGTATGGCCTTCATCCAACCCTGATATGCCCAGGCTTTGACGAGGCGGATGCGCCCGATGGCGCCGGACTGGACGTGCTTCGCGGCCTCGGTCCAATGCCCCCCGCTCCGCTGCCATTGCCCAACCTGCACCACCGTGCCGAATCGCCCCGCCGCCTCGACCATCAGCCTGCACTCACCGATGGAGTTGGCGAGAGGCTTCTCCACATATACGTCTTTTCCGGCCTCGCAGGCGGCGACCATCATGAGGCAGTGCCAGTGGTCCGGTGTGGCGATGATCACCGCGTCGATGTCTGGATCCTCGAGAAGCCTCCGGAAGTCGGAGTAGAGTGTGGGGCGAAGGTTGGTTTCTTCCTCGACGTCGTCGGCGCGTCTATTCAGAACGGAAGCGTCCACGTCGCAGAGGGCCCCGCACTCGACTCCCGGCACCTTGAGGATCGAGCGCAGGTTCTGGTAGCCCATGCCGTTACACCCGATGAGGCCGACGCGGATCTGATCGTTTGGTGGAACCCCCGACGCTTGTGCCCGGATGATGTTGGGCAATACGAGGGCCCCGCCGGCAACGATGCTGGAGTCCCGCAGGAAGTGACGTCGCGTCTTCATGACTCTCTCCTGATCCGGTTCGGATTGCATCGGCCCCCGGCAGGTCCGGCTGGGGGCACGCCGTTCGTGATTTCGAAGTGGGTTGGCGGAATCGTATTCCGGCCGATTGGCCATGGCAAGCTCCAGGAAGGCCGGTTCCCTGCCTCAGGCCCGGAGAGGATCCGCACAAGGCCAGGGGATCCTCGGGCTGACGGCTCCCGCGAGCCCGGTGGCGGTGACCCACCCGACCGCGTTTGTGCGAAGTCGCATACCCCCCTGATATTGCACAAAGTCCGTCAGAGAAGATTGGATTGGTGGCACAACTCGCAGGCAGCCGAAGGTCGCGGGATTCCTTCATGCCATGCGACCAGAGAGGAGATCGGTATGGCCAAGAGACACGCAATCTTCAGCCGAAAACTCCGCATGGGCATGGTCGGTGGCGGGCCGAACGCATTCATCGGTGAAGTTCACCGCAAGGCTGTCCGAATGGACGGCGAGATCGAACTTGTCGCCGGCGCGTTCGACATCGATCCCAGACTGTCGCGGAAGATGGGACGCGTGCTCTACCTACCCAAAGAACGCGTCTACGACACCTTCCAGGAGATGATCCCCGGCGAGCTTTCCCTGCCGGAGGACGAACGCATCGACTTCGTCTCCATCACCACGCCCAACAATACTCATTACCCCATCGCCAAGGCTTTCCTCGAAGCCGGCTTCCACGTCGTTTGCGAAAAGCCCATGACCATGGACGTCGAGGAGGCCCTCGCGCTGAAGGAACTGGTCCGCAAGACACGCAAGATCTTGATGCTCACCCACACCTACACCGGGTATCCGATGGTCAAGCTTGCCAAGGACCTGGTCGCCGCCGGGCGGATCGGCAGGGTCCACAAGATCATCGTGCAGTACCACCAGGGGTGGCTGATGCGCGCGCTGGAGAAGACCGGCCAACCGCAGGCCACCTGGCGCACCGATCCCAAACTCGCCGGATCGGCTGGCTGCATGGGCGACATCGGCACGCACGCGGCCAACCTCGCCGAGTACATTACCGGTCTGAAGATCCGGGAGGTCTGCGCCGAGCTGACCACCTTCGTCAAAGGCCGCAAACTCGACGACGACGGCAATGTCCTGATGCGGTTCAACAAGGGCGCCAAGGGCGTTCTGACCGCCTCCCAGGTACAGGTCGGTGACGAGAACGACCTCGCGATCTGGGTCTACGGCGACAACGGTTCAATGGAGTGGCGCCAGGAGCATCCCAACCAGCTCATCGTCAAGCCCATCGACGCGCCGAAGGAGACCTGGGAGCGCGGAGCGGGCTATGTGGCCGACGCCTCGCCAGCCGCCGCGCTGAATACCCGCATCCCCACCGGCCACCCCGAGGCCTACATCGAAGCCTTCGCCAATCTCTATTTGCGGGCCGGCGAAGCCATTCGCGCCCGCATCGCGGGAAAAAAGGCCGATCCGCTCTCACTCGACTTCCCCACCGTCCACGACGGCGTGGCAGGGATGAGGTTCATCGAAGCCGTGGTGAAATCCAAGGGCAAATGGGTGACCATCAACTAGCGGCGTTCTTCTGACTCACCTCGTCTTCAGGAGACGATCATGGCACGCAAGGTTACGCTCTTTACCGGACAGTGGGCCGACCTGCCCATTGAAACGATGTGCGAGATGGCCGCCGACATGGGTTATGACGGCCTCGAGCTGGCGACCTGGGGCGATCACTTCGATATCGACAAGGCCGCCAGGAGCAAGACGTACTGCGCCGACCGCCGAGCACTGCTCAAGAGATATGGCCTCGGATGCTGGTCTATCAGCTGCCACCTGCAGGGCCAGCTCGTCTGCGACCCTAACACCGACGGGCGGACCGATCAGTTCGCGCCGGCGAAAACCCACGGCGATCCCGAGGCCAAGCGCAAGTGGGCCATCCGGTCGATGAAGAACGCCGCTCGGGCCGCGAAGAAATTCGGCGTCCCGGTCGTCAACGGCTTTACCGGCAGCTCGATCTGGCACATGGTCTACAATTTCCCGCCAGCCAGCCAAGCCGACATCCAGGCCGGGTTCGATTTCTTCGCCAAGAAGTGGGCACCGATCCTCGACGTCTTCAAGGCCAACCGGATCAAGTTTGCACTCGAAGTCCATCCGACGGAAATCGCCTTTGACATCCACTCCACGCGCCGCGCGCTGGCGGCGGTCAAGAACCATCCCGCCTTCGGGTTCAACTTCGACCCTTCGCACCTGTATTGGCAGGGCGTCGATCCGGTGAAGTTCATTCAGGCATTCCCGAAACGGATCTTCCACGTCCACATGAAGGATGCAGCGATGCAGCTCGACGGCGAGTCGGGCATCCTCGGCAGCCACCTCGACCTCGGCGATCCGCGCTGTGGCTGGATGTTCCGCAGTCTCGGACGCGGAGAGGTCGACTTCGAGGGCATTATCCGTGCCCTGAATGTCATCCGATACACCGGCCCGCTCAGCGTCGAGTGGGAAGACGCCGGCATGGACCGCGTCGAAGGGGCCACCGAGGCGTGCGACTTCGTCCGTGCGGTCGACTTCACACCCTCGGACATCGCATTCGACGCCCAGTTCGACAAGTAACCAACCGGAAGGTTCCCTATGAAACGAGTCCCACGCTTCTCCGGAGTGGTCGCCCTCGGAGTCACCGTGATGCTGGCTGGTTGCGGGAGAGCAGAGGCCCCGCCCGCCGCCGATGTTGCGAATTCTGCCGATGCCCCGGCCTCCGAATCGGGGATTACACGGGCCCAGCGGGCCGCCATCGAAGAGGCCCTTCCCGATGGATCTCCCGTACCGGCGAGGCAGGAGCGGTCCCTGCTCATCTTCAATCTCTCCAAGGGGTTTGCTCATGAGAGCATCCCCTGGGCGGATTTCACCATCGCCCGAATGGGTGAGAAGAGCGGGGCTTTCAGAGCTGTTGTGAGCAGCGATACGACCATGTTCCAGGCCGACCGTCTAGGAGAGTTTGACGCCGTGCTATTCAACAACACCACGGGCGAGCCGTTCAGTGACCCGGCCCTTCGCGCCAGCCTCCTCGCCTTTGTACGGGATGGCGGCGGGGTGGTCGGCCTTCACGCGGCCACGGACGGTTTCCACGAATGGCCCGAGTTCGGGGAGTTGATGGGCGCTTATTTCGTAAACCACCCTTGGAACGAATCAGTCACACTCCTGATCGAAGAGGCTGGTCATCCCATCACGGCGTCCTTCGACGACTCCCGCTACGTCGTCGCCGACGAGATCTACCAGTTTCGCGACCCATACTCCCGGGAGCGTCAACGGGTTCTCATTTCCCTCGATACCGCTGACCTCGATCTGGAACGGGATGGGGTTCAACGTGCGGACCTGGATTTTGCCGTGAGCTGGATCCGGGAGGAGGGTTCCGGGCGAGTGTTCTACTCTTCCCTGGGCCACCGGTTCGAGATCTTCACCGACCCCACCATCCTGAACCACTGGCTGGCTGGAATCCAGTATGCCCTGGGCGATCTCGATGCCGATGCTACACCGAGGGGGGAGGGAAGGTAGGGGCCGAACGAGGGTTCCAACGCCCGGGACATGCCCTCATTCCGGTCCCGGCCCCCCTGGTCAGGTCAACTCCAGGGCAGCCCTGGGTCCGGGTCATATCGATTTTTCCAACAGCCTCAGCGGCTCGTAGGGTCCTTCTGTTTCCTGTCCCTCACTCCGGCTCACGTTGAGGTGAGGCCAGATCAGTGGCAGCCGCTTGGATTCCCGGCTCAGTCGTTCATTCATCGGATGCTGGGCGCTGCTGTGGGCGCTGCTGTGGAGTCTTGTGGATGAGATCCGATCAGGCAGGCCTGAACGCGCCCTTGTCAGCACTAGAAGAGGGAGATAAGACATTACCCTGAACGTGGGGTCGGGTCAGGGCGGCGATTCGGTCCGGAGGATCAACTCCGAAGCCCAGTCGATCCGATGTCGGCACCGGCCTGTCCACGACCACCATACGTGACCCGCCTCTGGCCGCGAAATGGAGGAATAGATGCCACGGGATCCCCGGTTCGACATCCTATTCGAGCCTGTACCCATTGGCCCGGTGACGGCCCCCAACCGTTTCTATCAGGTCCCCCACTGTACGGGGATGGGATACCGCCGTCCCCAATCTCTCGCTGCCCTGCGTGG
>JBDHCH010000296.1:0-4739 GCA_039592115.1 Gemmatimonadota bacterium
CGTCCAGCCTCCCGACGGCCCAGGTGCTCGAACCGGACCCCATAGTGCTCGTCCAGGTCACCCAGGATCTCCTCCCTCAGCCGTGGAGGAGCCAGCAGACGGAGAACCCATTGGGGGATCCGGGGAGGGCGGGGATCCATCACTTGCCAGGCTCCAGGACTTCCTTCAGGCCGTGTGCCATGGCTCTCCAATCCTCCTGGGCCCGCCGAAGGGCCTCAATTCCCTCTCGTTGCACCGAGAAATACCGCTTGGGCCTGCCTCCTCGCCGCGGGGTGGGGCTCCCCAGCTGAGACGTCACCAACCCTTTCTTCTCCAGGCGTCGGAGGGCCACGTAGACTGCCCCGGCCGAAACGGTCCGGCCGGTTCGCTCCTCGAGCTCCTGGATGATGGGCGCTCCGTACGCCGCCTCTCCCAGGTGTAACACAGCGAGCATCACCAGCTTTTCAAATTCTCCGAGGGCGTTCTTCGACACGGGCAGTCTCTCTTTTCCCGACGTTGTCAGGTTGCACTACCTCTCTTGGACGATTCCGCGCAAAAGATTGTTTCAGGGGGTCGCGATGGCCTGGTGACTCAGGCAGGTCAGGGTGCGTTACGCCGCCAGCCGCATATGAGGAAGGTGGGCTTGTGCCCGCCGGCGTCGCGATGGCGTGATTGGTCCCTTATCCCCGGCAGGAATCCCGAGTCCACCTGAGAGACGGACCTTATGATCGAAGGGTTGAATTCAGCCCTGGAGGGCCGTTACCGCCTGGAAAAGCCAAGCGATGGCGGTGAGATGGCTACGCTGTGCCGGTTGGACGGCCTAGGCCACCAGCGGGTTTCTCACGACCGGGCCTGGGAACCTGCTGAAGTCTCGATCCGCGGACCAGAGTTCACGGATACCATGATACGCGCACAGGGATGCGATGCGGGCATCATGGACCCGGGATCCCCGGACTCTGGAGGTCGCCAGTACATCGGCGAGGCGCTCCGCATACCCGGGCCCCTCCGAAAGGAGGGTCAGGTAGGGGGATTCCATCCAGGCCGCTACCTGGTCCAGGGCCGCTGCCATCCCGCTGGGCGGATCGAAGATGCGGGGGTGGGTAACCACGGCGAGGAACTCGTGAATACAGGGCCAGGGAATCGCCCATGCGTCTCGACCTTCGGCGAGTCCCCTCACCACCTCTGCCGCCGGGCCGTGCCAGTCCGAGTCACGGCGGTGAGCGTAGACGAGGAGGTTTGTGTCGACGGCGATCATCCGCCGTGCCCCTCGTACACCAGCTCGGCGATACGCTCCCAACCACCTTCCCGGACCTCGGGGCGCAGCCCTCTGCCGTCTACGCTGGCGTCCCTGAGGTGGAAGGTGCCCGTGGACGCCTCACGATCCAGCACCGTCCGAAGGCCTTCCTCTACCACGGCGCGGAGCGTGGTCCCCCGGGACTGGGCGAGGCGCTTGGCCGCCTCCAACAGAGCGTCGGAAAGCTCGATGGTAGTCTTCATATGGGTACCCATATATCTTGAACCCTACTCCCATACGAATATCAATCACCGATTCCACACCCGCAAGCTTGCCCCCCGGGCGCGGGCAGCCACATGACGGGATGGGACGCCTGCTGGACGGTTGCTTTTGAGCGATCTCATGTCCCGTCTGAACACAGCCCTGGAAGGCCGTTTCCAGAGCCTGGAGCAGATCGGCAAGAGAGGAAGCCCCGGGGTCCGGCAGCTTCCTGAAGCTTTGCGTGAGGTTTTTCCTGGCAGCGCGAACGGGACGGACTCTTCAGCCTCAAGCCACCTGTTCCAGATCTTCCCGGACGGACCCGTTCTCAGGAAGAAGGCGATCGGCCTCAGGTTCCACGCCGTCACGGATGACCTGGTCCACACCTTCGATGGTGATGCCCGGCTGCCCGTTATCCTGAATCTCGATCCAGCCCCGCTTCTTGAGGACCCAGAGCGGGAACTCCAGGTGCTCCCTCGGAACCCCCAAAAGGCGTTCCATCTGAAAGGTCCCGATGCCACCCCGCTCAGGATCACGTCGACGGGCGCTGAAGAGCAGATTCAACACTCCTCTCATGATGCGCCGGTCATCCTCGTGGCTACCCAGGGCCGTAGCGTCCCTGAAGATCTGCCAAGAAGTGTTCTTCTCGCTGTCGTTCCGGACGTCGAACCGGGCTCTCTTCTCTGGGTCGGTCAGGACTTCGTAGGCGTCGTGAACCTGTCGGAACTTCTCTTCGTCGCCCGACTCCTGGTTGTCGGGATGATAGCGTTTGGCCAGGAGTCGGAAGACGCGCTCGATGGTCTCGGTGTCCGCGCTCTGGCTGAGCTGGAGGACCTCGTAGAAATCCACGAATTCTTGATCGTTCAACGTTCGTCCTTTTCAGTTTCGGGCCGGGTGGGAGAAGAAGCCTTCGGACCCGGGTGGAGACCCAATCACTTTTGCGCCATGGCCGATCGTCATGCAGAGCAGATCATGCCTCTGGAAGGAAGGGCAATTTCCGTACCCGGTGTGTTCTCAAGTCCCCTGAAGAACATGCGGAAGGGTGACGGGGTAAGGCCGGGCTTGGAGGAGGGGAGGGTGGAATCGGGTGCTGTCGGGGTGTTTTCGGGTTGAGGGGCGCGCCGCCGGTGAACGTCCCAAGAGACCAGGCCTACTTCACGTGACGATTTCGGCCGGATCTCGGGCTGAGGAAAACAGGCAGAGGCAGTCCCGGTCTCCTGCAAAGTGCCATAGATCGTGCGTTCTACCGGTGGAAACACGGTGCGGATGGGACCGCCTAATACGCCAAGCCGTAGGCCTCCCGGCGGGGATCCGAGGCGACGGTGAGGGTTCCGAAGTCCGGTTCCACGAAGATCATCTGGGCTCCGCCGAAGGTGGATGTCCATCCGTGGATGACTCGGATCTCGTGGCCCAACCCGCCCAAGGAAGCTCGGACCGGGGCTGGTACCCGGTCCTCCATGGCCACCCGGAGATCTTCGTAGCTCCTGAATCGGGGGGCTTCGATTGCCTCCTGAGGCGTCATCCCGAAGAGGATCATGTTGTTCATGATCTGGAGCAGGCTCTGTGTCTGGCTGTCCCCGCCGGGGGTGCCCAGGGTGAATCCCAGCACCCCGTCCTCCCGGAGTGCCATGAGGGGCGTCAGTGTGTGATAGGGCCGCTTCCCTGGGGCCACCTGGTTGGGATGCCCTTCCTCCATGGTGAAGAGAGCTCCCCGGTTCTGGAGGAGCACGCCGGTCTCGGGCTCCACCAACCCGGATCCGAACCCGGAGAAGAGGCTCTGGATCCAGCTGACGGCGTTCCCCCAGCGGTCCACCGCTGTGAGGTACACGGTGTCCCCGAAATCGTTGGGGGTACCTCCCCTCCTCCCACCGACCTCCCGCCCCGCCATCTCTTCCTCAAGACCTCCGGGCTCCACCTCGGCGGCCGCCCGGCTCGGATCCACCTGCGTGGCCCGCTGAGCCAGTCGCTGGGGATCCAGGAGACGGTCCAGGGGGATATCGGCCATCTCCGGGTCCGCCACCCACCGATCCCGATCGGCGAAGGCCAGCTTCTTCAACTCGATGAGGGTGTGGAGGTAGTCGGCGGAATTGTGGCCCATCTCCTCCAGGGGATGGTGCTTGGCCATCTCCGCGAACATGAGCTGGGCCACCCCCTGGGTGTTGGGAGGCATCACCAGGAGCCGATACCCCAGGTACTCGCCCGAGAGGGGCTCCACCCAGGTGGAGGTGTGGTCGGCAAAGTCCTCCGTCCTGAGGTATCCGCCCTCGGCCTCGAGGAATCCGGCCAGTGCTTCGGCCACGGGCCCTTCGTAGAAACCTGCCTTCCCCTCCCGAGCGATGCGCTCCAGGGTCCTCGCCAGGGCCCGGTTCCGGAGCAGGCTCCCCACTGGGGGCGGAGAGCCACCAGGCAGATAAAGCTCCCGCCCCACCTCGTTCAGTGCCCCGCCCTGGCTGGCGAAGTCCCGGGCCAACCTCGTGGATACAGGAAACCCGAACGAGGCATGGATAATGGCCGGTTCCAGCAACTCGGCCAGCTCCTTGGTCCCGAACCGCTCCAGCGCGTCCACCCAGGCCGCCACCGCCCCCGGCACGGACACGGCCCCGGGCCCGTTCCCTGGGATCTCACCTCCGAAGCTCTCCCTGAAGAAGTCCGGGGTGGCCAGGGCTCCGGATCGGCCGCTACCGTTCAGGGCTTCTACCTCCCCCGTCTCACCGTCGTAGAAGAGGGCGAAGGCATCCCCCCCCACGCCGTTCATGTGAGGGCGAACCACGGCCAGGACTCCGGCCATGGCCACCACGGCGTCCACGGCGTTCCCACCCCGACTGAGGACGTCGTACCCCGCGGCGGCGGCCAGGGGGTGGCCGGCAGACACGGCACCCCGGACCCCCCGGACGTCGGGGCGGTTCTGTGCAGGGAAGACCGTCTCTGCATCGTCAGACGGTGCCTGGGAGGATGGGGGCTCGCCCGCACAGGCCGTAAGGAGGAGGATCAGGATCGCCAGAGCCGCGGTTCGCGAGGTTGGGAAAGGGCTGAACATTCTATGTGGCATCATGGTATTCCAGTCGCTCGAGCGCGCAAAAGACCTGAACGGTAATCATCCGGAGAGGGCGGCGGCGGCCTGAGCCGCGGCCGACCGCTCCCAGGCCTAGCCTTGCGGGGCCTCCAGTTTCGTCGTCTCGTCCCAGGGATCCAGCGGCTCCAGCCTCAAGCCTTCCAACGCCCGGTTCACATAGGCCAACTCCCGCTCCCAGATCCTCTGCAGAGTGGC
>JBDHCH010000297.1:0-4719 GCA_039592115.1 Gemmatimonadota bacterium
CACGATCGTGGAGACGACAGACAGGTCCACCGCGCCGGAGAGAGGCTCGGACTCGGTGGCCACCCAGACACGCCTCACGGCCTCATATCTCGCCTCGTTTTCGGGAGCCTCTTGACGCCACCCTGCCAACTTTGTGGATTCTTCAGCGGTGGCGTCACCAGCCAAAACCCGAATGATCAGCTCGTCCAAGAGTGTATTCCCTTCCGCCTCTCGATAGGTCTCTCAACAGAGACACGACCTGGGGCCTCCAATCCTACCACCTTCGCCAGCGAGGATCTGGGGTCCTACCCGTTTGCCGCGGTTCGATCATGGTCACCGGACCTCCTGCCGTTGAAGATCGGATCAAGCGCTTCATGCAGTGCCGTCAGCGCCCTGCTCATTTGATTGGCCACGGTTTGTGGGGAAAGTCCCATGACCTCGGCAATCTCCTTGTAGCTAAGACCCTCCATTCGAGCCAGGCGAAAGACCTCCCTCCGGCGGGGTGGCAGCGACGCGATAGCCGCCTCAGCGACCTCTCGAAGCTCCGATTCCTCCAACGCTGCCAAGGGAGACGGCTGGGGTGAGGGAGGATCGACCTTCGTATTCAGGGCCATTCGCCTCCCCCCCCGTCGCAGCTCATCGATCGCCGCGTTCCGGGCCAAGGTGTAGAGGAGGGCTCTGAACGATCCTTCGATCCTTAACTCCGCCCGCCGCATCCAAAGCCGAATGAACGCCTCCTGAACGACGTCCTCTCCTCCCCCCTCCCTGCCGAGGATCCCTTCCACGAATCGGACCAACCGTTGCCAGAACGCGACAATCACAATCTCCAACGCACTTTCGTCGCTCGCCCGGAGGCGACGAACGAGTTCCTCGTCCGGTGGCAGTGTCATGGGTTGGCCCGTGTTCACTCCGCGCCTCGATGCATGGTTTCGTCCGGCCGTGCGAAACGCTCGGGACGGTGCTTGGCAGCTCATTGGGCGGCGTTCGGGGCCGAGGAGGTGGTTGCTCCAGCGGCTGTCCGGCCCCCTGTTCAAAACCCTGGTATGACCTGGAGGGTTGATCCCGAAGGGTCGTCTCCGTTGAAACGGCGCGCAAGGAACTCTTTCCGGGTTGGAGACACGAACTCGCCGTCAAGATCTCCTCCGGCACCCATCCCCAGCTCTATTCCCGGCGCCGGCCAATGGCCATCCCGTTGGCCAAGAGAGATCATCCGCGAATGAAATCGCTCACTTCACACTGCCCAGAAAGGTGGGATAAGCGTAGTAGACGTGATTCATCGTCGAGATCTGTCTCGTTCTCCTGGCTCCGACGTCGTACAGCATGATCTTGCCGTCTTCGGCATAAATCAGGAGTTGGTTGTCGGGCGAAATGCCTGGGTACCAGCTGAGCTTTGATTCATTCTTTGGAACGAAGGTGAACTCGTTGGCGATGGCTGGGATGGACGCGTCGAAGTCGGCGAGAACGAGCTCGGCCTGCATGTACGGGTCGGTGCCGGCCGGGTCCCACTTCATGTAGGCGATCATGGTCTCGTCGTTAGAGACCGTTCCCTTGTGCAGTATGTGGTGCGAATCCGGGTAGCCGATCATCTCATATGACGGCTCCCCGCCCGGATTGGGGGTCATCAAGGTGTAATAGCCTCCCCGGCTGACGATTATGCGACCATCCTGCAAGTTGCTGTTGCTGAATTCGGCATCGGTTGCCGAGATCTGCCGCTCGTCTCCGGGTTGAGCGTCCGAAGCAGTCCAGTAGACGTACCTTCCCTGACGGCCGTCTGCCGCGTGGATCGTGCGTGTCCAGGTGATCCGGTTCGAACCGTCACGTGCCCAGTAGGGTTCGGAGTTCATGTAGTCGTGATCCGTCAGCTCCCGAAGATCGCTACCGTCGGAATTCATCACACAGATAGAAGTCTCCCAGCGATTGACATCGGCTGGCTGGCTGTATGCTCTGAAAAAGGCAATCCTGGAGCCGTCCGGGCTGATTACGGGCTTGTAGTCGCTATAGGCCGAGTCGGTCAGGTAGGTGATTTCCGAGGTTCGTCCATTGCTCGTTGTCCTTGCGATACGAAATCTGCCGGCTTGGGGCCCGGCCGATGACACCCATGTAACAGGTCCACTGAAGGGATCTTCTCCTTCGTTCACATCGGGGGCTTGGGGCTGAGAGTTCGAAGTGCAGCCCGAGTTCAGGACCGTCAGCAACGCGAGGAGGATACGGAAACGTCCAGAGGCATTCATGAAATCCCCCCTTTGCGGCTCGCACCTCCTCTGGCACACATTCCCATTCCCCTGAACTGTTCCGCGATCGGGCTGGCCGATGCCTGCATTCCCATCGAGAACAGTGGTGTCGCCTTCAGCCACGGCATTCTGATGTCGGAGAGGCTCTCGCCAACCAGTTCGATCGATTCTTCATTGATTTCACCCAGGCCCATGGCGTAACCCCTGGTGAGCTGAGCAACATCGGGTACGGAATGGCTCATGATTCGTGCAGCTGTCGCATCGGCGGCCATGATGTCAGTGCTCGCCAATATCAGCCACGAGCCCAGACGATCCCTCACATCGACAGTCTTGCCGTACGACCCACCCGCAGTAGGGCCATCGCCTTCGACCCCAATAGAAAAGTCGATGAGAGCAAGGTCGGGTTTTTGGGCAGCCACCACATCCAGAAAAGCCTGGGCGAGGATCTCCGGACTGGAATGGTCGATTCCTGCCCCCCTATCCCAGTAGGAGTTATCGATCAACACCCCATATTTCGCGATCGAGAGAACACCGATGAAGTTCTTCAGGGCCAATGTGAGCTGACCGGCCGTATGGGTCTTGGCGACGGGAATGGAGATGATCCTGTCCGCTTTCGCGTAGACGTTCGAGACGAACAGACGTCCGTGGGCTGTTTGCGATGGAATCTCATAGTTACCGGGGTAATCCGCTTCCAGGCAGGCAAGGGACACATCTCCGGCATATTCACTGCTCAACCGGGCCGCTTCCTCGACGAGATTTGTGCTACCGTCCAGGGTATACGAGTACTGCCAGTCATAGGTGATCTTCTGGGATCCATCCCCGATGATGACTTCCCTGGCCCCGGCCTTCAGGCATTCTTCCGCTGTAGCAATGAGAATCTCGGGTTTCGTGCACTCACCGTTGTGAAAGCAATCCCGGAATTCGGCCAGATTGAAGGAGACGAAATTGGGCTTGATGAACACTGTCTCTCCCTCATTCACAACCGAACCCATCCCACCCACGGCTTCAATTGCGTCTCTGGTCATCGAGTCCAGGTCATTCCCCCGCACCGCCGCCACCGTGGCGTTGATTTGGACCTCGGGGTCCGTGTCCGGTGCGACAGCCGATTGCTCTTTTCCACATCCACCCATGAAGCCACAGGATCCGAGAGCCACTGCGCTGCTGGTGCCGAGCTTAACGAAGGTCCTGCGTGAAATGCTCTCCTCCTGCTTCATGTCGTGGGCCTCCTCGCTTCGATTCGGATACCCTCCCCATACTTAGAACGTCCACCGGACCTCGGACTACCAGCCTTCTCGGACGTAGGCCTGGAGGAGATCTCTTGCTCTACCGGGTCAGAACCGACGAACTGGGCCGGAATTGGCTCGTGCAACACCGCATCACATCGGCTTGACCCGTTCCCCGGCACAGGGCCAAGGGGGTCCGGCCCTCGGATCTCAGAAACAAACGCTCCCGGCCCGTGCCTTCGGGCGGAATATCCCAGGGCTGTGGGGCGTATTGCCCCCATGTTTAGCCTGATTTACTATCGGCGCCTTCGCAGGGAAGATTCTGCGGATCGCGCACGCCTTTTGCATCTGTGACTCGATCGCAATGCCGTGCAGGTGATCGTCGGCACCTGGAGACCGATTCATGCCGATCCCATCGCCGAATGAGGCCCTGAGCCGCCTTCGCGAAGGCAATTTCAGATACAAGCAGGGGTCCGCCGCCGGGTCCCGGCTGGCGGAAGCAGATGGCACGTTCAAAGACTTGTCCGCCGGACAGGAGCCGTTTGCTGCGGTTCTCGGATGCGCCGATTCCCGGGTGCCTGTGGAGGTAGTGTTCGATCAGGGTGCCGGGCAGCTCTTTGTGGTCCGTGTGGCCGGGAACGTGCCGACACTCAGCCCCAGAGGCAGTCTCGAGTTCGCCGTGGAGGAGTTGGGGGTTCCCCTCATCCTGGTCCTGGGCCATACCCGGTGCGGCGCCGTGGCCGCCACTCTGGGGGCTCCCGGGGCGGATGGACGGACGCCGACCCCGGGGTTGGCTGCCATCACCGACCGCATCTCTGCGGCGCTGGCGGGTGTTGCCCCTCTGACCTCCCCGCCCGGACCCGCGGAGATCGACCGGGCCGCTCGCCTCAACGTGGAAGCTTCCTGCCGTGCTCTGATGGAGGAGTCGGAGGTCCTAGGCGCCAAGGTGAGGGCGGGTCAGCTACGCATTGTTGGGGCCGTCTACCATCTCCACACGGGAGTGGTGGAGTTCCTGGAGGGAATCTCCGCAGAGTCATAGGATTTGCCTTCCGTGGCATGCCACCGGGGCGGCCCGGCTCCTTGGGCGATAGGCAGGAAATCGTGATATGTTTCTCTAATGCCTCCGTAGGCGGTCAGGTGGAGCCGTAAAAAGGGTGAGCGCAGTGACAGAAGACGAGAATCGAGAGGCGGCCTTCATCTCGAAGATCACCGCCAGCACCACCCACGAGATCAGAAACGTGCTGGCCATCGTGAAGGAATCGGCCGGACTGATCGAGGACATGGTA
>JBDHCH010000298.1:0-5859 GCA_039592115.1 Gemmatimonadota bacterium
TCCTCGATTCTTCTGACCGGCGGGCCTTCAGATGCCACGAGTATGTCTTTCGGATGGTCGACGATCCGCACTCCGATCCAGCCCTCGTCGTCATAGGCGCTGCGGCTCCACGCGGCGCGCTCCAGACGCGCATCATAGGTCTCACCCATATAGATGTCCGACATCAGGATCGGGCCCGTGGCCGCGTCCCACGATCCGTCCGACGTGATGAGTCGCTGGCGTCCATCCTCATAGGTGACCTGGATCTGCAAGAGGAGGGCCCCATGGTCGCCGTACAGATTCCTGCGTCCTGCGAAGGCAAGAAAGCCCCGGTACCAGCCGTCGCCGACCGTGACCCCGATAGCGTTGTCTCCGTGCGAGAGAGATTCGGTCACATCGTATACCTGGTACTGGAGTCGGTGACCGTAACTCGTCCAGCCCGGAGTGAATACCTGATCACCTACGACCTCGCCGTTGAGCTCCATCTCGTAGAGACCGAGACTCGTTACATAGGCCCTGGCCGACTCGACGGATCCGTCCAGTCTGAACTCTTTCCGATACATCCAGGCCGGTTGGGGCAGGTCGGGGTTTTCGTCCACATCTGGCGTTATCCAGTCTGCCCGCCAATCGCTCGTCTCCAGCAGACCCATCTCCCAGAACGCGGGCCGGCTCCAGTCTTCGTTGTGGCCGCTCTCGTCCCAGATCCGAACGCGCCAGTAGCATCGCTGTCCACTGGAGAGTGCAGGCCCCTGATACTCCACGTGAATGGACCGATCCGAGTCGATTCTGCCGCTATCCCAGAGTAGATCCGTACCGGCAGATAGGGCTTCGACGCTCGATGCGACCTGTATCCGATAGGCCGACTGCATGGCCCCTCTGGACGCGGAAAGCAGTTCCCAGCTCAGACGAGGCCTCAGTACGTCTATCCCGACAGGATCGACCGCATACTCGGTACGCAAACGCGTCGGGGTCATCTGCGAGAGGGCCGTCTCCAGGCTCATCGGGCTGGAAATGGTGAGAAGCAGGATGCCTGCGAGAGATGCCTTGCGGCCTTCATAGCGCGCTGTCATGTGAGTCCTCGCAATCTATCCTAGGTTCATCCCAGACCTGGATACCTACCTCGAATGATCCGCCGGTCTCCCTCTGACAACTCTGCAAAAGCAACCGGCCGATCCTGGGGAATAACATCTCCAAGGACGCTTCGGCATCGCCTCATCAGAGCGGCACATCGACTTCGACGGTGGGTCGAAGCACGACGGGTCCGATGAGCCCTGACGGAAGCAGGTCCATGTCTGCGGTGAACTTATGCTTCAGGTTGGTCAGGGCGAACTCACCTGCTTCCGGGAACCTCAAGTCGCCTACGATGCGGTTCTGCCAGAGATTGCCGTTCACCGAGACTTCGGCGATCTCGGCGACTTCCCCGAGATCGAGTCGGAGAGCATACGGCCCATCCAGATACCCGGCCGGTACCTGCAAGGTCGTGGTGTAGCGGGCGGTTCCGGAGAAAGCCCGCGCGCCCTCGGACTCCACATCGGTCCAGCTCCGCAGCTCGTCCAGCTCGAGAGATGCAGGTGCGCCACGATTCTCGGGAAACTCCAGTCTCCATGTGCCAGCTGCCACGATGTCGGCCGGCAGATCGGGGATCTCGATCGACGCGGCTCCCCCTTCGGCTGTCCGGAATTCGAAATGTCCACTTCGCTGAGCCCTGACTCGCGCAATGGTCGGCGCAAGCGCCAAGACTTCGACGTCGGGGTCGATCAGCGCGGGCGGGGCGCTACCCCTGTGGCCCAGTTCGACCACGTGGTCGCCCCCTTCTTCGGCCCGGAATACCACGAACACCGAGGAGATCTGCTCAAGCTTCAGCGGCACCCGGACAACGCCACCCTCACGGCGATAGACGGGGTACCGTTTCACGCTGCCGTCCTCGGGGTTCCACAGGAACGGACTCATTCCTTCCCCGACCCGAAACGAGCACACCGCGTCCACCGGCTCGTCGGCGCTGTTGACGACGAAGTAGAGCTCCTCGCTATCCGTGCGGCGGTGGATGTAGTCGAGCTGGTGTTCTGAAGGAGTCTCCACCGAGAAATCCGGCAGCACGCCCATCCCCCTCAGTACGTCGCGCAGGGAGACAGCCGGGAATACCTGGCCCTTTCCGTGGCGGTGCCCGCCTTGAGTACCGCCCTCTCCCCACAGCAGACGCGAGAGGTCGCGCACCTCTTCGTCGCACTGAGGATAGCCCTCCAGGCTGTTCGCACGCAGGGGAGGTCGCCCCACGAGCGTAGCACCCTCCCGCACCAGCTGTTCCAGCTTGCGCAGCACGGGCAGGGCGATGTCGTCACGATCGGCAAGGACGATCATCCGGTACTCCATCCCGCTCGACAACACCAGGCGCCCGTCGCGCACCTCCATGTCCCGCAGGACGATGTCGCGATTCACGTAGTCGTAGTCGTATCCGGCTCCGAGGCTGTCAATGCGGTTCGGCATCGGCCGACCACAGTGCAGACACTCTCCCTCGTCATGGGGCGAGGTGGCCTTTGGATCAATGCGCCGTGAGGGGACGAGATTCGGGGCCTGGTCACCGTAGTAGAAGCACACGTCCGCGACGAACCGGCCTTGCCGCAAGAGGTGACTGCACCTGGACAGGTACTCTACCATGGGCCCCGCCTGTTCCCACCAGGTGGAGTTGACGTTGAAATGCTCGCCCGCGTGATAGGCGAATCCTGGCTTGCCGGCTTCGGGCGGGTTGTGGGCGAACGTGTGGAACACCCCACGGTTCAACCCGGCGCAGAACGCGATATCGAAGAGTCGTTTGTACTCCGCCGGGCCGTCCCGCCAATGACGCCAACCCGTTAGCGCCTCGGCGGCCACATCCCGGCGGCCGTAGATGTGCGCAGCGCTGGCCGCTTCCTTGGTGACCCAGAACTGCATGCCGTTCCAGAACTCACCCATAGGTATATGTGAGACGCCGAGAGCTTCCAGAGGATCGACGCGCGGGTATCCGCCGTGGCCCGCCTCGGCCAGTAAGCTCAAGCCGCGCCCCTCGAGCATGGTCGCCGCCCGCGCGAAGTGGTTGGAGATCATCAGGCGCGAGACCAGGACACGGTAGTCGTGCAGGAAGCGGTCGCAGATTTCGGGGGGGTGGATCCTGCGGCCGGCGAGGACCGGGAGAAACGGGAGAGGGTCGTAGCCGAAGACTTGTCTGAACTCGGCTGCGAAGCCAGGGTTCCAGTCCGGACGGTCCCAGACCTCGAAGGAGTCCAACATCATGAGCGTGAGGGCTCCCGGCTTTTCCCCGTTACGGAAGAGGCGGTCGAGCATCACCTCGAAGTGACGATCAGTGGCGGCAGCGCTCATGTGGTCGACCACGAGTCCGTCGGACGCAGGGCTCGGAACCTCCAGCGTCTGTCCTGTCCCGGAGCAGACGAAACGGAAAATCGTCCAATCACCCGGCGGGACCTCCCACGACAGCCTCCCGGATTGGTCGATCCGACCCGCCAGGTCCGCAGGCTCAGCCGGTCCGGCCTCGGCCTCCATGTCCGGGACTGCAAGCAACGCAACCTCGGTGAACGACGCTCCCAAGCCATCGGGGAGCGGCAACACCTCCGAGAAGCTCACAGGCCCCGATACCCTTTGTTCGGCCCAGAGGAGCTGCTTGCTCGCCAGCTCCGGACCTATCCAGGGACCGCCCGCGTTCCAGCTGCTGGAGGCGAAGAGGCCCACCTCGAGACCGAGGCGCGACGCTTCGTCCAGGGCGTGGTGGATCGCATCGACGGACTCGTCCCCGAGAAAGGGCGGACCGGCAGGAATGGTGCCCTCGGGGTCCGCGATGGAACCCACGTCCCAGATGATCGGACCGCGGAGCCCCTTGGCCCGCATCTCCTCCAGCTCCCGGGTGATCTGCCCACGGTCGAAGTGTCCGTTCAGCCATGCCCATAAAACCATGGGCCGGGCCGAAAGAGGGGGCGACCGGAATCCGTCGACAGGTATGCCCGGAGTCGGTTCCGGGCTCCGGCACCCAGCGTACGGTCCAAGGGCCAAAATGCCCCAGGTGGCCGCGCTGGTCTTGACGAAATCACGCCGGGAAACGGTGCCGGTCTTCTGCACGTTCTTCAGCTCTTGGGAAGGTGGCGGGATTGGCTTCATACTCTGCCCGCTCGGGATCTCTTCGTTTTGTGCATGGGGCTCTGGACCTTGAAATCGGTGGGCCTGTCGCCTTGGAAGAAGTAGGGTATCGCGCCTCCACGATCCACGTCATAGCCCCAGTCGTCCAGGTAGTGTTGTTTTGGGTGGAATTCATCGCCTGTTTTCCGGAGCTCGGATTGGAGCATCTCGTCCAGTCTCTCCAGCAACCCGGCGTGTTCAGCCACGCCGACCAGGTTTTCCATCTGGAAAGGATCGGCCTCGTTGTCATAGAGTAGCCATGGGCCATCCGGCTTGCGGACATACGTATGGCGTGCGGTGCGGATGCCCCTGAACGCTTCCCGGTCCGGTGAATCGAAGGGGGAGACATTCATGAACAAGGCGGCCCGATCTTCCTGAATCTCTTCGTCGAGGATGAGCCGCGAGAGATCCTCTCCCTCCACCGTCCCTGGCACCTCGATCCCTGCAATCGTCAGAAGAGTAGGCAGGATGTCCGGCGTATTGATCGGCGTTCTCACCGAGCGCCCCTCATGGCCGCTCACCGCAGGATACTGCAGTAGGAGCGGAACGCGAATGGATTCGTCCCAGGGGCGCTGCTTGCGTCTGGGTGACTGCCCTTGGGAGCCGAGCATTTCACCGTGGTCGGAGGTGAAGACGAAGATCGTATCCTCCGCGATACCGGTCTCTTCCAGGGTCCTGTGGAGCTCCCCCACGCAACGGTCCAGCGCTGTACAGTGAGCGTAGTACCCTTGTGCTTCCTCCCGGGCGATCTCCTCCATCACTTCCGGGACATTGGGCCGAAGCTCGATGGACTCAACCGGGTACTGCTGTTTGAGCTCCTCCGGCGCATATCGATGGGGGAAATGAGGGCCTCCATAGGCCATCACCAGCAGGAACGGCTTGTCGTCTTTCGCATGTTCCCGGATGTACTGCCGAGCGTCTCGCGTCTGGGCATAGGCGTCATAGCCATCCCACTTCCGCTTGGTCGGGTCGTCGCCAGCGTAGTATAAAGACTCGTTGTACTCGTGGGTGCACTCCAGCACCTTCCAGTAATCGAAGCCCTGACGGCGGCTCCTGGGGATGAAGGCGTCGCGTCCGTGCCCGTCGAGATGCCATTTCCCGATGTACGCCGTCTCGTAACCGGCTTCCTTGAATATCTCCCCCATGCACAGTTCCTCGGCCGGGAGATAGAGGTCGTTCATGAACATCCCCGTGCTGAGGGGATAACGGCCCGTCATCAAAGCGGCGCGATAGGGCGTGCAGACCGGGCAAACCGAGACGGCGTTCTCGAAGTTGACGCTTCGGGTAGCCAGAGAGTCAAGACGGGGAGTCTTCACATTTGGATCCCCGCCATACCCGGTGGCCTGGGCTCGCCATTGATCGGTAAGCACGAAGACAACATTGGGCTTGCCTGCCTCCCTGCCGGTGCGGTTTTCCGGGGCGCACCCGGAGACGCTCAGGGTCAGTGCAGTTCCGGCGCATACGCTCCGCTCGAGGAACTGGCGTCTCGATATCCGATCGTGGCTCATCATCACACCTTAGAAGGGTGTTGAAGAAGTGGGGCGAGCCGCGTTACATGCGCCACGGGGCCAGATGGGAGGCGGGGCTCCGATGGCATAGTCAAGCGCTACGTCGAGGAGCCCCAACGCTGCAGATGGCCCCGTGCCGCTGTAACCCGAAGGGCACAGGGGGGTTGCGGCGCCATACGGCGTCAGAACTCCTCTCCGATGCTTTGGCATC
>JBDHCH010000299.1:0-5042 GCA_039592115.1 Gemmatimonadota bacterium
CCAGGCCCTGGACGTCTCTGGGCTCCAACTCGACGACGCGCCCGAACTGGGCCATCGCCCCGGCCCGGTCCCCCATGGCGGCGTAGACCTCCCCGAGGCGCCCATGGGCCGCTGCGTCTTCGGGATCCAACCTCGTGACCGCCTCGAACTGGTCTCTGGCGGCCTCCAGGTCCTCCAGGCTCATGAGGCTCAGACCCAGGTTGAAGTGGGCGTCGAGGTTCTCGGGATCCACGGCCAGGATCGCCTCCAGGTGCTCCACCGCTCCCTGGTAGTCCTGTTGCATGATGTGGATGGCGGAAAGCCTCTCATGGACCCTCCTTGCAGCCTCAGGCTCCAATCCCCCGGCCTGTAGCCGATGGAGAATGAGGTGAGCTTCCTGGATGTTTCCCCTGGTGAGAAGGACCACCCCCAGGTTGAACTGGGCCTCGACGTTCGCTGGATCCAGCCCGACTGCTTGCCTGAGCTCCGCTTCCGCCTCCTCCTCCTGCAGGAAATGAAGATTCCCCATCTCGGCGTGGACGGCCGAGGAGTTCGGATCCACCTCCAGGACGGCCTCCAAGGAACCTCTGGCTTCTCTGAAGTCCCCTTCCTCGGCATAGATCTCGGCGAGAGAGAAGAGGGTCTGCGGGTTCCGGGGGTTCATTTGAAGGGATTTCCTGAACTCCTCTTCAGCCCTGTCGTATTCGTGGAACTGCTGATAGATCCTTCCACTTCTGAAATAGGAATAGTCGTCGATAATTCGCTCTTCGATGACCCGGGTCTCCTCGGGGTCGATATTGACGAACTCGGGGATGTTCGCGGCCCGGTCGGGAGCGGTGAAGTTCCTCAGGAGCACGGGAGGGGAGTCCACCCCGTTCTCGTCGATGTGGGTGAGCATGAGCTGTGTGTAGGGCCCAAAGACCTTCGTGGAAAAGACCAGCCACCTGGAGTTCGGGCTCCAGGAGTGCCAGGAGTTCATCCGGTTGGTGTTGGCTCTCATCAACCGGGCCTCACCCCCTTCGGCAGGCATGATGAAGAGCCTGGAATCCGGCTGGAGGAGCATGAACGAGTGGGCCTGGGTGAACACCAGCCACTTCCCATCCGGGGAAATGGTGGGAAAGAAATTGCTCGCGCCGTTGTTCGAGGCGCCCGGTATCGGTTCTGCCTGCCCTCCGCGACCCCGGTTGAAGGGTACGCGGTACAGGTCGAAGAGGAACTTCTCCCCCCCCTCCTGAGCCGAAAAGAGGTGTTCCTCCCCCCCCAGGACTTCTGCAGCTTCCTCCAGGGTGAGGAGGATGTCGTCCACCGGGCTCTCGGTTTCCAGAACCGCCGCCTTCGCCCGGGCAAATACGACCCACTCCCCATCGGGGCTCCACATCCCGTTGCTCTGGACGAACGCCTCGTCGTCGGCGCCAGGAAGCTCCCGGATCTCCCCTGTGGCTTGGTCGTAGTAGGCCAGGATCCCCATGACCGGGAAGAAGATCTGTGAGAACAGGATGTCCTCCCTGGGAAGGAACACCGCCCGATCCTTCACGCCGGCCAGGACGTATCGGCCGTCGGGGGATACTCGCGGCAGCATCCCGAAGGTGGGGACCTTTCTTCCCCGCTGGTAGTCGCTCCAGCTGATGAGGTCGCTCTTGTCCAGGACCGTGTTCGAAGCGAACTGCGTGAAGGCATAGGCCCCTTTGTCGCTCCCCACGTCGACATCCATCCCGAGGTACTTTCCGTCTCCTGAAAAGGAATGGCAGTTTCCGCAAACCGGCAGGTTCTCCAAAACCACCGGCGGCGGTTCGGGTGAGGAGACCGATCCGAGTCGCCACCGAATCATGGGGACGTTCCGAAGCGCATACCGGAAGGGAAGGGGGACGTCCCGGTAATAGATGGGCGCACCCACAGAGTCTCGTGAGGTCCCGATGGACACGGAAGCCGACGCGAGGGTCCGTCCCAGGCCGAGGAAGCTCCGCTTCCCGGCCACCGAGATCGTGGCGGGGGCGTCCACAGATCCGGCCTTGATGACCTCCCACTGCGTGGCGGTGGGCGTCCAGACGGCAGTGTCCACCATCGAACGGGCGGCCTCGGTACCATCCGAGAGGGCTGCGGTGACCTCCCAACGATTCGCTCCGTCGTTGGTGTCCTCCCATACGACCGTGGGGGGGATGATCTCAGGAGGAAAGAGAGACCCTTCGAAGGGATAGACCAGGGTGATCTCCCCCCCTCCGGACCGGAGCAAGAGGATGAGCCCGAAGAGAATCGCCACTACTCCGGCGGTTCCTCCCACCACGGCCAGGCGGCTCCCAACTGACTTGCCTTCAGGTGGGGCAGCTTTCGTTTCTCCGCTCTTCTTCACCGAATCACTCGAAGGTCCGGCCATCTATGTCGCTCCTGGGAATCCACCCCTGTGCCCCGTGTCGCCACCGTACTTCACTCTCCAGCAACCGAATGGGACGCCTCGACTTCCATTTCGAACAGAAGGTCTTCTCTGCAAACTGTGTTCCGTGAAACCACGACCTGCTCTGGGGCCAGCCCATGGCTCTCCAGGGCGGGACCGAGGGCCAGAGCGTCAGCGGCATCCTTGAAGTAGGCGTTGCCCCGGACCACGTCGCTGAATCCCATGTCCCGGGATGCCAGGATGGCTTCCACCACCTGGAACGTCAGTCCGATCTGGGCCTTGACGTCTTCCGCGTGGGCCGTATCTCCCCGCGGATCGATGCTGGCCGTTCCCGAGACGAAGAGTCGCCGAGATTGCTGGCTCTGAAGTTCTGCTGCCCGGCTGAAGGAGCTGCCATAATCCCCAGCCGAACATTGGAGGGGGGAGAGCACCTCCCGGACCCGGGTATCACTGTCCCTGGCCTTCACAGCCAGCGCCGACGAAAGGAGAGCGGATCCCCGGTGGTTCCTTCCCCCGATTCCCGTAGAGGCCGGGACGTACCCCTGGAAAATTCCCCTATCTTGGTAGATCCGGGTCCTGGCTCCGTTGAACTCTTTGTACCACCCCAAGATGTGATGAAGAAAGAACCAGGTTCGTGCGAGGTCTGTCAGTTCCATCCCCTGGCCCTTCAGAGCTTCCTCCATCCGAACCAGGGTGCTGATGGTCTGGTCCGCAGGGTGGGCCTGGGGATCCTGTGGTCCCAGCCCCCCAAGGACACAGTATCTGGCCTCCTGAGTCTGAAACGCCCGGCCCACCACCTCGTCTCCGAGACGGAGTGTCTCGACGGGCGCGCCGAAAACGAGGTGAAGTTGGAGGCCGGCAACTCCTCCGTCCGGAGAAGGAGAGCCGTCCAGGAGAGAAAGGGGCCATTCCCGAGAGCCGGGAATTTCACGAATCCGTTCAACCAGCGGATCGAACGCGTCGGCGGATGCGAATACCCTCACCTCCAGGACCTGAGGCCACGCATCGTCCAGGACGGCCCGCTGGAGCTGGTCGATGAGGGAAGAGAGGGGATCTGCCGGGTCCGGGAGGAGGGTGTGGAATCGTTCCTGGATCCCATTTCCGTGGGTTACGGCACCATTCATTCAATCTCCTATATCGGATCCTCAACTGTGGAACAAATCTACGGGATTGACTCTCCCCGCGGCAGACCGCCGGCGTTTTAACAAATCGCTACCTGAAATGCATCAAGAAATGGGCCGCGGAGGTCCGGTTCGACGCTGTCACGTGGAGGCCCGAGCTGGCCCCCGGGGACGGCCTTCGCCCCGCGTCAACTCAACCGTCAACCATTGATGAATAGAAATGAAAATCCGCCGAATCATCACCCTCACCGTCTTCCTCTCCTTCCTCTGTCTGGCCCTCTCGGGGATCATGTTGTTCTTCAGCCCGCAGGGTCGGGTAGCCTACTGGGCGGGGTGGACCTTTCTCGGGCTGGAAAAGGACCAGTACAGCGCGATCCATACGACCTTCATGGTCCTCTTCCTGGTCGTTGGCATCTGGCACATCGTCCTGAATTGGAGGGCGATAACCGGCTACCTGAAAAACCGGGCCAGAGAGGTCAGGATCGTCACTCCCGAGTCTTCCATCGCCTTCGCCGTGGTCCTCCTCTTCGTCCTGGGGCCCCTGCTCGGATTCCCCCCGTTCAGGCAATTCCTGGACGCTGGCGAGGACGTGAAGGCCTACTGGGAATCCGTGAGGGGAGCCCCTCCCTGGGGGCATGCGGAGGAGAATCCCTTGTCCCGGTTCTGCCGGGGAATGGAAGATTTCGAGAGGATCGAGAACCAGCGCCTGGTTTCCATCGACTGCGATGACGCTGTCGCGGCTCTGAGGGCAGAGGGGTTGGCCGTGGCTGGGTCGGACGAACGCCTCGTCGACATCGCGAGGGCCAACGGGACCACGCCCCAGGCTTTGGCGGGAATCATTCAGGGGGTGGCCCAACCCATTTCACCGGGGCAAGCTCTGGCTGCCCTTGTCCCGGGGGGAACCGATCTCCGCTTCAGGATCCCGTATTCGGGCCTGGGCCGAATGACCCTCCGGGAGTACGCCAGGGAGTACGGCTACGACCTCGAGGAGATTCTCGGGATTCTGACCGGTGGGGGAGTGGAGGTCGATCCGGACACACGACTGAGGGAAGAGGCCACCCGGTTGGGAGTCGATCCGGAGGGCGTCATCGAGATCATGAATAGGGAAGCCCGTCCAGATTCCACAGGGTCCTGAGAGGACCGAATGCGGGATTGCGTCGCCCGTTAGACAGCCGACCCCCGGGGCTCTCGCCCCCGGGGGTCGGGATCCAGGTCACTGTTAGGGAAGGTCTGCACAAGCGGGGCGAGCAGCATATCGCACGCCACGGGGCCAGATGGAAGGCGGGGCTCCGACGGCATAGCCAAGCGCTACGTCGAGGAGCCCCAACGCTGCAGATGGCCCCGTGCCGGCGTAACCCGAAGGGCACAGGGGGGTTGCGGCGCCATACGGCGTCAGAACTCCTCTCCGATGCTTTGGCATCGCTTTCGTCGTCCTTCCCTGTCTGGCACTCGCAGCCGAGCGGCCCTCGTGACGGCAGGTTCCGCCAGCAATTCCGCGAGACCGCCGAGCACTGCGCAGGCGAACACCCCTGTGCGCGGCCGCACCCCACTTG
>JBDHCH010000300.1:0-4654 GCA_039592115.1 Gemmatimonadota bacterium
TCGTCGGTGGAAGCGTACGCCTGGTAGGTCCGATCCCGCTCACGGTTGGCGTTTACCAGCTGCATGGGCTGGATGAGGGGATCCTTCCAGTTCCAGATGTCCACCCGTACCTGCTCATCATCCGGGAGCGTATCGGTTGGGGGCGGTGGGGGGGTGGGAGCCGTACCGAAGAATAGGCGGGAGCCCTCCTCGGAAAAGGTGAGGTTCCCGTTCTCGCTCACTTCCCATCCCTCCGGTACGGCCGGGGTTTCGCTGTTGGCCACCAGTCGGGCCTCGCCCTGCCCCAATTCTGCGTAGTAAAGGGCATAGGCCGGGTCGTCGGCTTCCCAATCGTCCCGGTTCGTCAGGAAGGCGACCTTTCCGTCCTCCTTGGAGACGGTCAACCGAGCATACTTGCCCTCCCCGGTCAGGACCGGGGAAGCTTCGCCGGAGGCTGTCGCCACACCGAAGACTCCGTCGGCGTCGCCGTCTTCGTTCTCGGCGGTATAGGCCAACCAGGTTCCCTTCTCGTCGAAGGCATATTCCATGACGTTCTCGAAGCTGGTCTCCTGACCGGAAGGCAGGTCCCGGAGGATCAGCTCGGTGCCGTCCTCTTTCTCCTTCGGGTCATCGCTGCCACCGGGGCCACCGGCACCTCCCGGGCGCATCCCCATGGCTCCGGCCCTCCCACCTGGTCGGCGTCGAGGGGCCTCCTCTTCTTCTTCCTCACCTTCGGCGGCGGAGTCCGGGGCCTCTTCCGGCTTCTCCAGGAGGTAGGCCAGGAAGGCGTTGTCCTCCTCGGGAATCTGCCAGGACTTCACCCGCGCGACTCTGAAGAAGTCAGGATCGGATACGGCTTCCCCACCCTGGAACTGGGACAGGTCCACGATCCCCAGCGAGTCTTTCGGGAGGTCGTCGCCCCGCTTTCCTTCCCCTTCCAGGGAGTCCACCACCGTGAACATCGGTTCGATCGTGAAGACCAGGAAGCGGGAATCTCCGGTGATCCTCGGGCCGGACCCCCTGGGAATCGAGATCTCGGCACCATCTTCGAGATTCCGGGCGATGAGCGTCGCGTCGCCTTCACCGGGCACGACGGTGTAGAACAGCCATTCGCCGTCATCGGAGATCACCTGGGCGCCGATTCGGTTCCAGATGTCGTAAGCGTCGTGGTCCAGAGGTTTCTTCTCCCCCGTCTGTGCGGCCAGGACCGCGGGGAAGGTGAGGAAGAGAACAAAGAGGACGATCGGACGAAGTATGCGTTGTGGGTCCATGATCTGATCCAGAAACCAGAGAAAGGGTCAGGGGAGCATCGTCGCTCCCTGAAGCAAGCCGAGACATGATCGGAGGTTTGGGCCCCCGGGGCAACACAGATGGGTGCCGGAAGGAACGTGGATCACCCATCTGAGGCCATCTGAGGGCATCTGCCTTGCCTCCGAACCCCTCCCCGGGGATATTCCTCGGACTCTACGGCCCCGGCCGGGCCGATCTGGAACCGCAGTAAGGAGTTCGACATGACCCATACCGCCCAACCCCCCCTGCACCCTGACCAGAGGGGGTTCTTCGGTCATCCTCGGGGTCTCGCGACCCTCTTCTTTACCGAGATGTGGGAGCGGTTCTCCTACTATGGCATGCGGGGGATCCTGATCCTCTTCATGGTCGATGCGATCCAGACCGGCGGCCTGGGGATGACCGACGGAAAGGCAGCGGCCATCTACGGCCTCTACACCGCCGGTGTCTACCTGATGGCCCTGCCCGGGGGCTGGGTGGCCGACAAGATCGTGGGAGCCCGGAACGCCGTCTTCTCCGGGGGTGTCCTCATCGCGGCCGGCCAGTTTTCCCTGGCATTCGGCGCCACCACGCCCCTCGGGTTCTATTCGGGGCTGGCACTCATCGTCCTGGGTACCGGGCTTCTGAAGCCGAACGTCAGCGCCATCGTCGGGGACCTCTACCCCGAGGGAGGTGCACGACGGGACGCCGGTTTCTCGGTGTTCTACATGGGGATCAACCTGGGTGCCTTCATCGGCCCGTTGGTGTGCGGGGCGCTGGGTGAGAGCATCGCCTGGAAGTACGCCTTCATGGCCGCCGGGACCGGCATGGTGTTGGGGCTCATCCAGTACCGTGCCGGTGCGGGCCTCTCCGACCTGGGCGGGCCGCCGAGGCTGGAGCCCGAGGAGCGAAAGAGGACCAATCAGACCTTCTTCCTGGTCACATTTGGGGTTCTGGCCATCGGCGCCGCCTTCTATTTCCTCCAGACCCGTGGGATCACCTCATTCAGCCTCCAGTGGGCCGCCGGGGCAACAGGTGCGTTCATCGTGGGGCTGGCGGTGGTCTACTTCGCCTACCAGTTGATGTTCGGCGGGTTGGACAACACCGAGAAGAAGCGAATGGTAGTGATCTTCTTCCTCTTCATCGGTGCAGCCCTGTTCTGGTCTGGTTTCGAGCAGGCCGGTTCCTCCATGAACCTCTTCGCGGACCGGCTCACGGATCGAGTGGTGTTCGGATGGGAAGCTCCGGCCAGCTGGCTCCAGAGCGTCAATCCCATTTTCATCATCATCTTCGCTCCGGTATTCGGGTGGCTCTGGGTGGCCCTCGGCTCCAGCAATCCTTCCATCCCGATGAAGTTCGGCCTGGGGCTCGTTCTCCTGGGGATCGGGTTCCTCGTCATGGCCTGGGCTTCCGTTTATGCCAGCCCGGAGACCAAGGTGAGTCCTGCTTGGCTGGTGGTGACGTACTTCCTTCACACCAGCGGCGAACTCTGCCTGAGCCCCGTGGGTCTCTCCTCCATTACGAAGCTGTCGCCGAAACGCCTCGTGGGGCAGATGATGGGGATCTGGTTCATGGGCGCCGCTCTGGGGAACCTCATCGCAGGCCTCGTGGCGGGGCAGATGGAAACCCTGCCGCTGACCCAGCTGTTTGGGACCGTGGCGGCCATCGTCATCGGATCCGGGATCCTCTTCGTCCTCTTCAAGGGCCCCATCCACAGGCTCACGGAGGGGGTGGAGTAACGAAAAGCCCGCTCAGGCGGGCCGAGGCGATGGGCCTGTCGTCCGGCAGGATTCCATAATGCAGCGGGGTCGGAGGCATCGCCTCCGACCCCGCTGTCCGTCCCGTCTGTGTCAGGCGTCCCGGGTCCTCCCGCCTCCGTGCCGCAGGTCAAGGGGCTCGCCCCATTACCGGGACAGGCTCCTAGGTCAAGTTTGCGGAGAGGAACGCCGCGATCTGTCCCTCGGCCCAGAAGTGGGCCCGTCCCGGAAGGAGACCGGTAATGAACCCGACGTGACCACCGGTTCTCGAGATGGCCGGAGTGATCTGGGAATTCGCGGCCATGGCCTCGGAGGGGATAGCCTTCCGCGGGAGGAATGGATCGTTCTTGGCGTGGACGAGGAACGTCGGCACCCTGATCCCTTCCAGGAACTGCAACGAGCTGGACTTCTCGTAGTAGTCCTGAGCCCCGACAAAACCGTGCAGCGGCGCGGTAGCCACGTCGTCGAACCCACTGAGCAACTCGCTGGAGAGTGCCGCATCCATGTCGATGAGGGGGGCCAGCATCGCCTCCTTTAGTCTGAGCTTCTGCTTCAGGGAGGTGAGGAAGTACCTGGCGTAGAATTTCCCGGCTGGGCTCCCCTCCAGGAACGCTACCCCGGACGAAAGGTCGTAAGGGACCGAAATGGCGGCTGATGCGTTGATCAGGCCGGCTCCACCATCGTCTCGCTCTCCCAGGAGCTTCAAAAGCACGTTTCCGCCCAGAGAGAACCCGAGGGCGCCAAGGGAACGTCCGGGCCACCGAGCCCTCAGTTCCTCCAGAACGAACAAGGGGTCGCCGGTCTCGCCGGAATGGTACAACCGTGGCAGACGGTTGGGCTCGCCGGAACATCCTCTGAAATTCAGGCCGACGCTCGCCAAACCCTGTCCCGCGAGCACCGCCATGGCGTGGAGCATATACGGTCGCTCCGAGAACCCCTCCAGCCCGTGGAGGAGCAGAACCAGGGGAGCGTCTTCCCCAAGCTCCGGCCCGAAATCCACGTCCAGGAAGTCCCCGTCGGGCGTCTCCCACCGCTCCCTCCGGAGAGGCAGTGGCATCTCAGGGCGCATGTACTTCCCGGCGAGCGTCTGGAGTTGACCTCCGGGTAACCACCACGCCGGCCGGAAGCGAGAGGTCGGGAAAGCGGACCGGGTCCTCATCTCCCTCCCTCCAGACGTGCGTTGAGCCATGGGGGCTTCATCGCCGCGATCCGCTGATACACGGGGCACTCAGGGACATGGGCGCCCGGGAGGTATCCGGTGCTGAGAAGGAACTCACCTGTGATCTCTCCACCAGTGAACTTGAACGTCCTTTTGAACAGGCGCACCCACTCCGGCTTGGGAAGCGGGTGGTGGTGATCCAACCAAGCCGCGAACGATCCACGCTCCTCTCGCAGGCGGAGGATCGTGGAGGCGTTGGAGATGGCCGCCTCTACTTTCAAGCGGTTCCGGATGATCCCGGGATCCGCCAGGAGACGGTTTCGATCCTCTTCTTCGTAGCGGGCGACCGCTTCGACACTGAATCCGCTGTATGCCTCCCGGAATCCGTCCCTCTTCTTCAGAATGGTGAGCCAGGAAAGACCTGCTTGGTTGATTTCCAGGATGAGGCGCTCGAAGAGGAGATCGTCATCGGTGAGGGGGAATCCGTATTCCT
>JBDHCH010000301.1:0-4638 GCA_039592115.1 Gemmatimonadota bacterium
TTGGCCGCCGTCAGTTTGCTGCATATCGCCCTCGATCTCGGAAAGGGTTCGTCATCTGCCCAGAGCACGGGTCCAGTAAACCCATGGAATCCAACGTCTTGGGAATCCGCCAATAGAAAGGGAAGAGGGGTTGAGCGTCAAGGATCAGCCTCCCGCCTTGCTGGCGTCGCCAGGGGGAAACCCGGCACACCATGGTTGATGGAAGATGCCGGATCGAGCCATACTCCACGAAGAGGTTCCGTCGAATCCGTGCCGAACCGATGAAGAAAGGAGGCCATCCTGTCTGGAAAACCGATCATCCTGGCTGAGAAACTGGCCCAGATCCACGATTTCTGGAATCCCCGAATCGTGGGAGAATTGAACGGACAGCACGTGAAATTGGCCAAGGTGAAGGGCGAGTTCGTCTGGCATCACCACGAAAACGAGGACGAGCTCTTTTTCGTATTGGATGGAGAACTTCGCCTGGAGTTCAGGGACGGAGAGGTGACCCTCGGGCCCGGTGAGCTCTTTATCGTGCCCAAGGGAACCGAGCATCGCCCCGTCGCACGGGAAGAGGTTCACCTGTTAATGTTCGAGCCAGCGTCGACATTGAACACCGGGAACATCAGGAACGAGCGAACCGTGGAGGACCTCGAGCGGCTGTGACCGAAGCATGTCTCCATCGGTCCGGTTCCGCCCGTGAGTATGTGGCCGCCCTCCTCAGACACTGAACCTGGAGCTTTCCCCCAGAATGGACCCAGCCGTCTTCAAGCCCGATCCTCGACTCTTCCCCTTCGAGTCCAGGTGGTTCGACAGTACAGTCGGCAAGATCCACTATCTGGACGAGGGTGAAGGACCCCCGATCCTCTTCCTCCACGGAAACCCCACCTGGAGCTTCCTCTACCGGGGCATCATCATCCGCCTTCGGAAGTCGTTCAGGTGCATTGCCCCGGATTACCCCGGCTTTGGCCTGTCGTCACATCCTCCGGACTACCGATACACTCCGGAGGAGCATGCCGAAGCGATGTCGGCTCTGGTGGTGAAGCTGGATCTCCGGAGCCTCACGATCATGGGCCACGACTGGGGCGGGCCCATCGGGATGCAGGTAGCTCTGGAGGATGTGAGCAGGCTCCGTGCTCTGGTCATGGGGAACACCTGGTACTGGCCTACGGAGGCCCTGCACCTGAAGGCCTTCAGTTGGATACTCTCCACCGGATACGTTCAAGGCCTGATCCTTCGAAGGAACCTCTTCGTGGACCGGATGCTCCCGGTGGGCGTCAAGCACGAACTCGCACCTGAAGTGATGCAGCAGTATCGGGGACCATTTCCCACCGTGGATAGCAGGGCCGGAACGGCGGAATTCGTGCGGCAGCTCACCCTCTCCTCCAACTGGCTCGCTCAACTCGAGTCTGGAGTGCGAAGGCACCTGAGCCATCTCCCCCTGCTCCTCACCTGGGGGGTGGAGGATCTCGCCTACACGCCAGCGTTCATGGACACCTTCCGGAGAGATTTCCCGAACACGCGCGCGGTCCGGCTGGACGCCAAGCACTACATCCAGGAGGACGCGCCAGGTGAGGTGAGTCAGGCCATTCAGGAGTTCTTGGGGGATATTTGAGCGGGCCCAACCGCGAGGAAGAAAGGGCCCAGGCCGCTGCGGACCTTCCGGTGTTGGCCTGGAGCCAAGCTCCCTCCATCAGCCCCTGATGATCCGCTATCCGAGATCAATCCCCGGGCGGGAGCAGCAGGATGTCCCCGTAGCACGCCGTGGCGGTCGTCCCGGTGTCGTCGGCGTCGGTCATGATGGCAACACTGTGAAGGCCCGGAGGATCATGTCCGAAGGCCTCCAGGAAATCCGCCCGGAAATCCCGTTCCTCGGTCCACCAGAGCTCCGCGCCTTCTGAGCCATTTCGGACAACGATGAGAGCGGCCTGATCGGTATAGGCGCTCCGGGCCACGGTCCCTTTCGGAGCCCGATTCCCCCAAACGTAGACCAAAGCCTTTCCGGGAGCTTCTCCGCCGAAGCGCCGGCCGGCGACACGTTGCCTCAGCCTGTGGAAAATACCGGCCCGGGACGGCTCAAAGCGGAAGTTCACATAGACTCGAGCGGCGAAGTCGTCTCCCTCCTTTCGGGAGAGATCCCCCCCGGCCACGGGACCAGCCACCCACCAACTCCATCGGACCCTGGAGAGGGTACCCAGGTCCTCATCAAGGGGTTTAATAATACCCGACCCGCTCCCCACAGCCTCGGCCCGTAGGCACTGCCGACCAAGAACCGTATCGGGCGTGTAAAGGGTCTCACCCCGGTCGCCCCCGAAGGCCAGCGAGCGCCAATCGGAGAAGGCTATAGCCGGTTCAGGAGCATCCGAGATCCGAGCCAACCAGAGTGTGTCCACAACGGGCGGCTCTTGTACCCCGCCGGCTGAAGCGCCTATGACGGCGGGGTTCAGTGTGAAGAAGGGGAGCGTCAAGAACGGTACCACAGTGAGGAGGACCAATCTCATTCCCCGGCCCCGACACCATTCGCCTCCAAACCCTCGATGCGGTGCTTCGACCGCTCGGTCTCCGGAACATCGGAGGGCCTGTACAGGAGCACCCGGACCTTCTCCAGAGTCACCAGCCCACCTCCGATGAGCTCATCCAATTCCGGAAGGACCTCCTGGATCTTCTCCTCCGTCTCCACCACTTCCACCACCAGGGGAAGGTCCACGGAAAGCCGCAACACACGATCAGTGTGGAGGCGAGCGCTCGCGCCGAACCCTGCGATCCCACGGAGCGCGGTCGCGCCGGCGAACCCTCGGTCCCGGAGCGTCAGGAGAAGCCCCATGTAAAGGGGTTTCCCCTTGAAGGGTCCCTTCTCCACCCGATCCCCTTCCCCGATGAAGATCCGCATGAGGGTACGTTCGCCGCGGAATCTGTGGGTCATGGAATCACCCCCTTGCCTGAAGTATCAACGCCCCCAGAGACATCCCAACCACCACGCCCACCAGTCCGAGAAGCAGGCTGCCTCCGACATAAACCCCGCCTCTAGCCCACTCTCCACCCTCCAGCAAGACGACGGCCTCGTAGGAGAAGGTGCTGAAGGTGGTGAAGGCGCCCAGGAAGCCGATGGTCACCATGGAGCGCGCCTCTGCGGAGAGGGCCAGGCTTTCCAGAAGGTAAAAGGAGAGGCCCAGGAGGAAGGACCCAAGCACGTTCACCACCAGTGTGCCAAGGGGGAAGCTGGTGCTGAGAAAGCCTTGCACCCAACCGCTCAAGCCATATCGGGCAACGGCCCCGAGGGCGCCACCAGCCGCAACCATGAGGATCAACATTCGTCTCCTTGGAGGGAAGAAATCTCGGGCTTACCGCTCCCATCCCTTCACATCGTAATAGTCTTTCACCAGGCGATCGATGTTGATCACCGTGCCCTCGGCCGGCCCATCGGGGATGGGCTTGCCCACAAACCGTTCGGGCAAGGTGTCGTCTTCGGGCCGCAGCCCTTCTCGGAGGTTGAAGTCCCTCTCCACCTGGCTCACGTGGGAGCATACCGTCCACAGGTCGTGGGCCGTGATGTCCTCTCCCAGGAGGCCCGAGTAGGCCTCCGCGGCCAGGTCGAAGTCAACGACGTCCATACAGCAGGAGATGTTCTTGCAGATGGTCATGCTGTCCGATAGAAGACCCATATGTTCCGCATAATTCACCAGCGCACCCTTGCCCTCCTCGCTGAGCCGATGGGCCGCCTGTCGGTTCCCCACCCTTCGCATGGCCAACTCTTCATCCCCTGTGAGCTCGATCATGGGCTCGCCCCTGTAGTGGTCCCCGCCCCGTGAGTTCACGGCATTCATGAGACCGTACCCCTTGATTCCCCGGGGGTCGGCGGAAAAGAGCTCCAGCCCCTTCACTTCGGCGGTGAGCTGCCGAGCCTCGGTCCCGAACTCCTTCGCCGCCAACTTCGTGCCCTCGGCCAGGAGGTCGCCGATTCCTTCCCTGGCGGAAATCTTCTGGGGCAGCTCGAGGAGAGCCTCCTTGGAGCCCCAGGAGAGGTCGATGCCATCGCAGTCTTCGTCGCCGATGATTCCCTCGTGGCGACACTCCATGAGCCAAGCGATCACCTCGCCGGTGCTGATGCAATCAAGGCCCAGTCGGTTCACCAGGTTCGATATGTGGACCGCAAGCTCCAGGTCGGCGCTTCCTACCTTGACGGAAAACGCAGCTTGGGCTTCGTACTCTGGACCTTCCCCCTCGCTATAGCTCGTGTAGTTGTAGCGGGAGCAATACACGGTGCAGTTGTAACACGCCTTCGCCTTCACGACGTGGTCCCTCCGAAGCGCCTCGGAGGAGACCTTCTCCAGGTCCTCGAAGACGGCGCTGCGATAGTGATAGGCCGGAAGAACCCCGTAGTCCGCCAGGGAGTCCATGATGCGGGTAGTGCCATAGAGCCGCCGGGATTCGAATTGCCTGTGGGCTTCGGTAGCAGCCAGAAGGTCGGCGCAGGCCTTGTCGAACCGGTCTGGATTCGCGGGACGGACCGGCCTGTTCCCCCGTACGGCAATGGCCTTGAGCTTCTTGGAGCCCATGACGGCCCCCATTCCCGTGCGGCCGCAGGCCCGGGCGAGGTTGCAGGAGATGATGGCATACTTCACGAGGTTCTCGCCCGCCGGGCCGATGGTGGCCACCTGC
>JBDHCH010000302.1:0-6632 GCA_039592115.1 Gemmatimonadota bacterium
CACGTCATGACCATAGATGGATCACACGAAGTGACCACGACCGTCGCCGACACGGAGGCCTCTTCTGACTCCGGGTCCACGGGTCCGATCCGGGCGAATCCCCCCAAGGCTGAGGACAATAGGGAGAAGTCCGATGGAAAACGGACCTTCTTCGTCCTGTTGGGTGTGGCGCTCTTCTTCCTGGTGTACTTCGCACCCCTGCCCGGGCCGGCCATCGATCCCCAGGGGCAGGCCTACCCCATGAGCCACGAGGCCAAGGCGGCTCTGGGGCTCTTCTTTCTGGCTGCCACCTGGTGGGTGACGGAGGTCGTGCCCATTGGCATCACCAGCATTGCCATCGGGGTGATGCAGGGGCTGTTCCTCATCCGGCCGGCCGAAGACGCCTTCAGCAACTTCATGGTGCCCTCGGTCTGGTTCATCTTCGGCTCCCTCATCATCGGCATGGTCTTCACCAAGACCGGCCTGACTAGGAGGTTGGCCTACAAGATGCTCTCCCTCGTGGGGGAGCGAACCAGCATGATCTACCTGGGCTGTTTTACCATGACCTCGGCCCTGACGCTGATCATGGCCCACACGGCGGTGGCGGCCACCATCTACCCGCTCCTGCTGGCGGTGTATGCCCTCTACACGGACGAGACGGAGCCAACCCGGTTCGGGAAGGGCCTCTTCATGGGCATGGCCTTCGTTGCTGGGGCGGGAAGCATCATCACGCTCCTTGGGGCGGCCCGGGGCGCCGTGGCCATCGGATTCTTCGCCGACATCCAGGGCCGAGCCATCGGATTCTTCGAGCTGACCTACTACATGGCTCCCGTGGGTGCGCTCATGACGGTCCTGCTCTGGGGCTTTTTCATGGTCTATTATCCCCCGGAGAAGAAGACCATTCCAGGGCTTCGGCAGCGAGTGAACCGCCTCTACCAGGGGCTCGGACCCATTACTCGGAACGAGATCCTGGCCCTGGTGTTCGTCCTGGGCGCCATCGCCGTCCTCTGCCTGAGAACATTCTTCCCGGTTCTGCAGCCCATCGATAAGAGCGCCATCATCCTGGTGCCCACCCTGCTCTTCTTCGTGATGCGGATCCTCACCATCGACGACTTGGAGAGCACTTCCTGGAACATCATCCTCCTCTTCGGCGGGGCCATGAGCATCGGGCTCTGCCTGCGGGACACGGGGGCGGCATCCTGGCTGGCCATCAAGTGGCTCACCCTCTTCCAGAACGCCCACTGGCTGGTGTTCGTCCTGGGCATGGCAGGCTTCGTCCTGGTCATGACCAACGTGATCATGAACGTGGCGGCCATCGCCATCACCATGCCGGTGGCATTGGTTATGGCCCCCTACCTGGGGGTAGCGCCGGAGGTGATTCTCTTCGCGTCCCTGGTGACAGCGGGCATGCCCTTCCTCTTTCTGGTGGGGGCCGCTCCCAACGCCATCGCGTATGCGTCGAAGCAGTTCACGACCAAGGAGTTCTTCACTGCGGGCGTTCCTGCGAGCGCCCTCCTCATGGTCGTGTTGGCCCTGTTCGTCTGGGTCGTCTGGCCTATGATGGGAATGCCGGTCCTGCTGGAGGCGACGCCTTAGGGAAGGCCTGCACAAGTGGGGCAAGCGGCATATCATGGGCCACGAGGTCAGCACCCCGCCCAACTGCTCTTCCACCGCCTTCATGAGGGCGTGGCCGCGGAGATCATCAGGCACACTGCCATGCCCAGGCGGATTTCTCCTTTTGCGCATCCCCGATCCGTTCAACATGTTCGTCCCCGACCTCCAGCCAGGAGAGCCCCAGACCCAATCCTCCCTGCTGGCACGCGATGCGGACGACAGGAGAACCAATGTCGACTGGAAGATTGACCGTTGCCCTCGCGCAGATTTCACCAGTGTGGCTGGACCGGGAGGAAACGGTGAGAAAGATCGCCCGATGGATCGACGAGGCAGCTGGTCGGGGGGCGCATCTCGTCGCATTCGGCGAAACGCTCGTGCCGGGCTATCCGTTCTGGTTGGCCCACACCAGCGGGGCGAAGTTCGACTCCAAGCTCCAGAAGGAGATTCACGCCCACTATCTGGATCAGGCCGTGGATCTCGACGCCGGCCACCTGGATTCCCTGCGGGGGAGAGCAAAAAGCCACACGTGATGCTCGGCTGCTTCGAGCGCGCCGGAGACCGGGGCGGGCACACCGGGTATTGCTCGTTGGTCTTGATCGATGCTGAAGGAGAGATTCAGAACGTTCACCGGAAGATCATGCCGACCTACGAGGAGCGGCTGAGTTGGGGAATGGGCGACGGTCACGGGTTGCGCGTCTTCCCAATCGGTCCTTTCACGGTGGGAGGGCTGAACTGCTGGGAGAACTGGATCCCTCTGCTGCGCTCCGCCCTCCATGCCCAGGGGGAGAACCTACACGTGGCGGTGTGGCCCGGAAGCCCGAGGCTCACCCGGGACATCACCCGATTCATGGCGCTGGAGGGTAGGTCATTCGTGCTCTCCGTTTCCGGAGTGCTGACCAGGGAGGATATTCCCGAGGGCATTCCACATCGGGACGTCATCGTGGCCTCGGTCCCGGAGACGCTGGCAGATGGCGGCTCGTGCATCGCGGCACCTACCGGGGAGTGGATCGTGGAGCCCGCCGACGGCCGCGAGCAACTCCTGGTTGCCGAGCTGCCGTTGAGTACGGTGTACGAGGAACGCCAGAATTTCGATCCGTCGGGTCACTACTCGAGGCCCGATGTCGTCCGCCTGCACGTGAACCGTGAACGACAGTCGATCCTCGCGGTCGAGCCCCCGGGGGCCGAATGAGCGAAGATGTTGGAGAGGCCTCGGGACAGGCCAATCCGGCGCTGGTGCGTGAGATCGGCGACCGGGTCACGCAAATCATCTCCGACTGTCTGGCCCTTAGGACCACCCAGTCCATCACCGGTTCGGCCGGAGTCGCGGACCTGCGTGCCCTCTTCGACGAACCCCTTCCTCGACAGGGGACGGCCCACGAGGAGATCCTCGACCTCTTCACCCACCGGATCGTCCCCAACACCCTGGTGAGCACCAGTCCCGGATATCTCGGGCTCATGAACCCGACCCCAGTGACCCTGAGCATCTTCGCCGATGCCCTGACGAGCCTCATCAACCAGAACCAGGCAGCCTCCCACCACAGCCCGGCCGGATCGGTCGTCGAAGAAGTCGTCATCCGATGGCTGGGGGAGGCGACCGGATATGGGGGCGATTGCCACGGCCACCTGACCAGCGGCGGGACCGTCGCGAACATGACCGGGCTGAAGCTGGCGCTCCACCGGGCGGCACCGGACGTCCGCGACCACGGCCTTCTCGCGGCGGGCCGCCGGTTCACGATCTACGCCTCCGATCAGCTCCACTTTAGCATCGAGCGATCCGTCGACGTGCTCGGACTGGGGCGGGAGGCCCTCCGGCTCGTTCCCACCCGCAGCGACGCGACCGTCGATCCTGAGATCGTGCGCAGGCTCATCGAGTCCGACAGGCAGGCGGGGATGGATCCGTTCGCCATCGTTGGGATCGCCGGAGCCACTGCCACCGGTGCCGTCGATCCGCTGTCGGAGTTGGCCGATCTCGCCACGGACACGGGCCTCTGGTTCCATGTCGATGCAGCCTACGGCGGCGCGGCCGGGCTCAGCCGTGAGTATCCAGGCATCCTGACGGGCATCGAGCGCGCGGACTCGGTCACCGTGGACGCCCACAAGTGGTTCTTCGTGCCGTTCGTCGCCGGCGGAATTCTGTTTCGTGATCGCAGCTTCGCGGAGGATACCTTCGAGAACGCCGCCGGTTATATCCCCCCCAGTGAAGCCGCCGACCTTCCTCCCACCGACTATCTGAAACAGGGCCTCGCGGGCACCCGCCGGTTCAATGCCCTGAAGGTCTGGATGGCCTTCAAGCACCTGGGCGCCGACTGGTACGCGGAGGTTGTGGACCGTCAGCTGCGACTGACCCGAAAGGTCGCCGATGTGATCGCCGATCTACCCGATTGGCAGATCGCCGTCCCTCCGACCACCGCCATCGTGACATTCCGTTACGAGCCGGCGGCCCTCGGTGGGGCGGTCGCCGAGGGCGGAACCGGAGCCGGCGGGGCGTTGAAGGAGCGAGACCGGCTTCAGTTAGGGATCGCCGACATTATCCAGCGGGAGGGCCGGTTCTGGGTTTCGGCGGCGCCCGCACCCGGCGGCTTCGCCCTGAGGTTGAACGTGATCTCCTGGCTCACCGATGAGGCCCTGATCGATGCGTTCCTGGCCGAGCTGCCGCGTTTCGGCCGGGAGGCCACTGATTCTTGACATGTGATTTTGATGAACCCATCATTATCACATGTCTACAATGATCCAGATCAGGAACGTCCCCGACGAGGTCCACAGGGCCGCCAAAGCCCGGGCTGCCCTCCAGGGGATCACCCTCTCGGACTTTGCCCTCATGGCTCTTCGGGAAGCAGTGGAACGGCCTACCGTGGCGGAGATCGGTGCGCGGATCCGGCTCCTGGAACCCGTGGAGAACGCTCCGCCGATGGCCGACCTGGTGCGGGCTGAGCGGGATTCCAGATGATCGTCGCCGATGCCTCGGCCATCATCGAGTGGCTGATCGGAGGTCGGCGGGGTCAAGCGGTGGGGCGGGCGCTAGAGGGTCATGAGATCCATGTGCCGGCACACCTGGATGTGGAAGTCGCCCAGGTGACACGACGATTGAACTTGCAGGCCGTCATTACCCCTGCCAGGGGCCGGGCGATGCTCGAGCTCCTGGGAGAGGCTCCACTCCGGCGGGTCCCGATAGTCCCTCTCCTCCCGAGGATCTGGGCCCTTCGAGGAAACCTCACCGCCTACGATGCCGCCTACGTGGCCCTGGCCGAAGCCTTGCCCGCTCCCCTCCTGACCTTCGACCGGAAAATCCAGGCCACGCCGGGACATCGGGCCGAAGTGCTGTTACCGAAGTAACGCGATTTGAAGATCAGAGGGTCCTGATCCCTGCCACGTTCACCCCATCTCACCCTATGAGGAAGAGCTCCTCCTGGGGCGGCGACAGGTATTCGACTCCGGCTTCGGTTGCGATGGCCTGCTCGTGGTTCCACCAGAACAGGTACTGGTCCTCGTGCTCGTCGGACGGCCACGGCAGGTAGATGAAATACTCGAGCACGAAGTGGTGACTCGGCGGGAGAGGGATATCCCACATCCATTCGGGACCGTTTGAGCCGATCCTGGGTCCGAAGTAGTTCTCGAACTTTCGTTCCCGGGCGCCCTTTCCCATCGCGTGGCAGTCGATATTCAGGTGGGTCTTCTCGGGATCGAAGCCTTCGGAATAGGCCGAGAAGTTGTTCCTCGGGGTGAACAGGTGTAGCTGGTCGTCCCTCAGGACGAACCCTTCCTCCTCGAGCCGCGCCTCATATGTCTCCACGATCGCCCGAGGGGTGAGCCCCACCCGTATGCTCTCCGCCAGGATTCTGTCGACGGTCAGGTACGCCGCCCAGAGCCGCTGCATATCCGGCGGCGGTTCGGTCTCGCCTTCCCGGAGCACATAGGCGAACAGGCCCTGGCTCGGTGCGGCGACCACGTCGCCTCCCTGGATCACGACGTTCTCATGGCCGGAAGTCCGGCCCCTCTGTGAAACCCCCGTGCCCCTCCGGCGGAATACCGTGAGCCCCACGTCACGATTCCGGGTTACGCCTGGAACGATCTCCGCGAAGGCAGCCGCTACCCGCTCCACCTCATCCTCACGCAGCCTCTTGATCAACTCCACTTCACTCGGCACCGGCGTGGCGATGTACTCCATCACCAGATACTCGGACGAGACGATCCTGCTGGCGTATTCCTCACCGATCTCCTGGACCAGCAGGAGGTAGTCCGTGTGCGACAGGCCGTCTTGCGCTCGGGTTGTGGTCGGATAGGGGCCCAGCTCCAACTTGAAATTCAGGGCGATGCGTCCAGGGTCCCGCGCTTTGACGAACTCCCCCAGGCCCTGGAATCGATAGTCGTACTCGGTCTCTGGGCCTCCCGGCGGTTGCTTCACGAGAACCGCATCCTGGATGATCTCATAGGCGCCGGATTCCTCCACCGACCGGGTGTCCCACGTCACCCTCCACGTCTCCCCTGCGTGGGACGCTCCCCACCGACGTCCGAGAACCGCTCGTTCGATGCGGTCACCTCCACGGTCGGTGAAGACGAAGACACCCGAGGTGCTTCCCAGGTCTTCTGCGCCAAACGGATCCGGGACGGCCTCCCGCATCACATGAATCCACATATCGACGTCGTTCTTCCTCATGACCTCGGGCAGAACCAGGTCGAATTTTTCACGCCGAATCTGGTTGTTCCATTCCTCCAGATCAGATTCTTCCTGAGCTTGTGCCACGGAACCGCCGAAGGCGGATGCAGACACCATCGAGAACAAAGCGATCCGTTTCCACATGAACCCCGTCCTTCCGTCAGTCGCTTGGGCTGAACCGAACCATCTCCGCGCCATGCCGGATGATCCGCGCTCCAATCTCCCTCAGCTCATCGAGGCCTTCGTCGATCTGACCGAACACATTCACGGGCTGCTTGGCATCGATGGTGAGGCCTCGGGAAATGAAGATGCCGTACGCGATGTAGATCTCGTCCGGAACCAACACTGGCTCGTCTTTCACCAGAAAGGAGAGTGCACCGGGCGG
>JBDHCH010000303.1:0-5281 GCA_039592115.1 Gemmatimonadota bacterium
CTCCAAGCGGATCCGGCTCCTTTCGGAGGATGTTCTGAACGTGGGTCAGGGATCCCTCTATCCAGCCCTCCATCGACTTCGGGACCGGGGCCTCATCATATCGAAGTGGGAGATCTCCGAAGGAGACCAGCGGGTGCGGGTTTACAGGCTCACCTCTGCCGGTCAGGAGGTCCTGGCCCAGGAACAGGACGTATTTCGGCTGTTCGTCGGCGCGGTTGAACGAATCCTTGAGACCACCTGAATCGAGGATCCGGACGGGTGCTCCTCCGACCCGATCCCCTCTTTGGAGATTAGGATGCATTGGCTTCGAAGACTCTGGTGGCGTATCGAAATCATCCTGAGAAAGAGTCGAGTCGAAGAAGAACTGGATCAGGAGCTCAGGTATCACCTGAAGAGGGAGATTCAGGAGAACATCAGGAACGGGATGGATCCCATTGAGGCCCGCCGCCGGGCCAGAGTGGATTTCGGTGGGCTGGACCGAACCATGGAACGCGTTCGAGACGAACGAGGTGGAAGGGGGATCGAGGACCTGGCTCAGGATATACGCTACTCACTCAGGAGGATGTCCAAGAACCCAGGGTTTTCCCTCTCTGTGTCCCTGATTCTGGCCCTAGGGATCGGCGCAACCGTGGCTCTGTTCAGCGTTCTGGATGCCGCTCTCTTCAGCTCCCTTCCATTCCCGGAATCGGATCGCCTGGTGATGGGGCGCACGACCTTCAGTGGAAGAGTCAGTCCACATGGATCCTACCGTCAGTCCACATGGATCCTACCCTGACTATGTGGATTTTCGGGATGGAACCGACGGCTTCGAGACCCTGGCCCTTTTCAAACCGGCTGGAATGGCTCGCCCCATCACTGGTGGGGACCGCCCGCAGATGGCTTTGCCCGGAGAGGTCTCGGCCAACTTCTTCAGGGCTCTCGGAGTAGAGCCATACATGGGGCGGGGCTTCCTCCCCCAGGAGGGCACACTGGGAGCCCCACCTGTGGCGGTGATCAGCCATGGGTTCTGGCTGCAATGGTTCGGGGAGGACCCGGGGGCGATTGGGGCCACTTTGGCCGTTGCTGGCGTTCCCAGAACCGTTGTGGGGATCATGCCGCGGGGCTTCTACTTTCAAAGCCCCACCGACATCTGGCTTCCAGTGGGGGCCGGTGGCCCGGATACCGAGCCGCGGGAAAACCATGCCTGGGTGATGCTGGGGCGCATGAGGCCTGAAGTCACGCTCGAACAAGCCCAGTCCCAGATGGACGTCATCACGACCCAGCTGGCCTCGGAGTATCCCGATACCCACCAGAACAAGAGCCTCCTTCTCACTCCCCTGAGTGAGGCACTCGCGGAAGGCTATCGACCCGCCCTTCTCCTCCTCATGGGTGCGGCGGTACTCCTCCTTCTCATCTCGTGCGGGAATGCAGCCGGCCTTTTGATGACCCGGGCCGTAACCCGACGGAGCGAGATGGGCCTTCGAACGGCAATCGGTGCGGGTCGCCTACGCCTCGTTCGGCAGCTAATCACGGAGAAGCTCCTCATCGCGGTGGTAGCGGGAGGATTGGGGACCCTCATGGCTCTGGGGATCCAGCGGGTGGTGTTGGCCCTCTTCCCGCTGGACTTTATCGGGCTCACAGAGATTGGGCTTTCCGGCCCCATGCTGGGAGCGGCGTTGGTCGTCTCGCTGACTACGGTATTGCTCTTTGGCGTGGGACCCGCCCTTTCAGCGACCAGCCTGGGTTCAGCCGAGAGCCTGAGGGTAAGCCGCCAAAGCTCGTCGACCGGTGGGGAGAGCCGGTTCCGGATTGGCGTGGTGGTGGCCCAGATTTCCCTCTCTGTGGTTCTACTTTCGGCATCAGGCCTGCTGGTTCGAAGTCTTGCCAACCTTCAGGCTGCCGACGTCGGTTTTTCTTGGGAAGACCTGTATGTCGGGAACCTCTTTGTCGATCCCTTGACCTATCCAGATGTCCCATCCAGAGCACAGTTCTTTGGAGAGCTGTTGGATGACCTGAGGAGAGTCCCTGGGATCACTTCCGCTTCTCTGATCGACAAGGCGCCGATTCGACATCCGTACTCGAACTGGGACGTGTGGAATCCGGAAGCCCCCCCTGACCCCTCCCTGCGGCCCCGAAATGCGTATGCCCGGTTTGTACTGCCCGAGTACTTCGAAACTCTGGGCCTCCCCATCACCCAGGGCAGAGATTTCGATGCTCGGGAGTCTGAGAACTCCCAACCTACGGCGATCATCAACCAGGCGATGACGGAGGCTCTATATCCGGACATGGACCCGGTGGGCAGAAGCCTGTCGGTAAACATGGTCATGAGTGAGGTCCGCCAATTCGAGATCATCGGAGTTGTGGAGGATATGCGGATTTTGTCGGTGAGTGAGATGCCTCCCCTCCAGATGTACTTCCATTTCGGATCAATGCCCCCGGGCATGAGATCGAACCGCATGAACCTCATGGTGAAAGCAGATGAACGCATCCCTGGGGTAGTTGAGGACCTTCGCCGGATCGTTCTGGAGAAGGAGCCGGGAGCCATATTTTCGGAGGTCGTGGCCATGGAGGGCGTTATCCACCGGTCGTTCTCCGGCAACCGGGTGTTGACCATGGCCCTCTCCCTTTTCGCCTCCTTTGCCCTTCTACTGACCCTGAGCGGTCTCTACGCAGTGCTTGCCTTCCATGTGGTCCTGAGAAGGAAGGAAATCGCGCTCCGAATCTCCCTGGGCGCTCCAGGCGAGAGGATCCTGAAGACCGTGGCCCTGCGCGCACTCCGCTTCGTTTCACTCGGATTGGCGTCGGGCCTCCTGATTGCCCTTTTACTCACGAAGATCCTCACAGCCTACCTCTATCAGGTACAGGCGAACGATCCCATGACCTTCGTAGTCGTCGGGCTGGGGATCCTCATCGGGGGATGCCTCAGTGGAGCGGTTCCGGCCCTGAACGCTTCTCGAACGGATCCCATGGTGGTGTTGAAAACTGACTGAATTCCCCTCGTCCCCTCCGTTGGTTCTCTGCGACGAGACTTCGACCGGTCTCCAGACACCGAGTGCGACCATGCCCTCAAAGAGGAGATGAGAAGATGAAGAACGGAATGGAAAAGAAGATGAACCGGCGAGAGTTGCTCACCAGGACGGCTCCCGCATGCGCCATGGCCTGCCTGGGCCTCGGTGCTCCCCCGAGCCTGGTCGGGCTTCTGGCCCAGGAGGCGAGGCCTCCGCAGCAGCAACCCCGGGACAGGTTCGACGAGGTCCTGGAGAACCATCCCGAGTTCACCCAGAGGTCCCTCAGACGGTTGGAGTTCAGAAGGTGGGTCCGCTTCATCGGGACCCTTCAGGAGGAGCTCGGTGATTCGGAGACCATCCGGCTGCTCAACGCCGGTTCCGAGAAGGTCGGGCGGCAAACCGGTGAACGGCAGGCTCGGGATCTCCGGGCCCGGGGATTGGAAACCACCTTCCAGAACTTCGTGTCCCAGTTCCGGCCACCAAAATTCTCGGATCTGTTAAGGCACGAGGTTGTGGTGGACACGGAGGACACCTTCGAGCTCCGGGTCACGGAGTGCGCGAATGCCACGATCTTCAAGGAGATGGGCTGCGGCGGCGAGATCGGTCATGCCATGGTCTGCAACATGGACTTTGCCTGGCCCCGTGCCTTCGATCCTTCCTTCCGCATGGAGCGGACCAAGACCCTCATGCAGGGGGACGACCACTGCAACCACAGGTACATAGATACCACCTGATTGCAGGGGGGAGGTCGTCTTGGGCAGGGGCGGATGACCTTGGAAACTAGTGCCTCCGGTGGCGGCAGAGGATCGACGGGGGCTAATCATCCATCCGAAAGCCGGATGCCCGCGCTGTGCCATTCCGGGCTTCGGGGCAGGGAGAAGATCCATGCAGCTACGAAATGATGGGACTGCGACGAACGAGACGGCCTCCGGGAGGGGCTCGTCGCGAAGACGGGCCCTGTCCGGAAAGAGACTCGGGTTGATGTTGGCGTTGACCCTTGGATGGACAGTTCCCGGTCGGGCCCAGTTGATGCCCAACAAGGTGACCGTTCCTGAAGGCGATCGACCGGCCCTCATCGACGGGTTCTTTTCAGAGGGAGAATGGGGGGATGCGGTGGTCCTCGACGGGACCGAGTCTATCCAGGTCCTGATCAAGTCCTACGAGAGTGATGTGTATCTCGGTGTGAAATGCCCGGACCTTCAAGTGCCCGTGATCGACCTCTTCCTCCGTCCCAAGGAGGCGGAGACCTACCACCTCCATGTCTCGAGCTACCGGGCGGATGGGGTGGTACCCTTCGCTGATTCTGATCAGCCGTATCTGGGGACAACAACGCAATTCGATTGGGAAGCCAATCAGGTGACCTGGAACCGGAGCAAGAGGGATAGCCTCCTCGCCATGGGGATCTGTGGGCAGGAGATGCTGAGGAGGGTGGTACGCCCACTTCAGGGGTTCGAATTTCGCATCGGCCGAGATCAGTTCGAGAGCGGCCTTTGGTCTGTCCTGGTGGAACTCCAGGCTTTCGCGGGGGACGGGTCGAAGATCGTGTTCCCCCCGGAGGCTGGATGGGAGTCGAGTGGACAATGGCTTCTGCTGGGGATCCGATGACCGGGGGTGGGGCTGGTTTCTGCCATCTCACCTTCCTCTTACCTACCATGCTCAGAAGGCGATGGAGGCCGACCCTAACCGTCGTTCAGCCCGGGCAAAGCGGGATGAGGTGCTCAAGGTCGAGATCCGGCGGGTGTGGAAGGAGAACTTCGAGCTCTACGGAGCCCGGAAGGTCTGGAGGCAGCTCCTTCGCGAGGGAAACACCGTGGCCCGGTGTACGGCCGCCGGGTTGATGGGGCTGGAAAAGACCGCCGCCAAGGGTAGGAAATCTAAGGACCCTATGAGCCCCTGGCCTACCGTGGGAATGTGGAGAGGGCGGACGGGACGGGTCAGGAATGGCAGGTGGGGTGGGGTTTTCGGGGTTGGGGGAGGCGGTTTGGATATTCTGGGTGCGCCTTCGGCCAGGCTGGAGCGGGATGGGGGTCAGGCGCCCAGACTCTGATCGAAGTCGTCTTCGGGAATTGGCTCGGGCTCGGCGGGATCGAACTCGGGCGTTTGGTCGAGGTCGTCGGGGTGGGATTCCTGGGCGACCTCGTCTGCTTGTCCACCGCCGGGCCCCATGTCGAGTTCGGTCTGAGGCGGTCCCCTGGCGGGGTGGATCAGCGGAGGCGAAGGGGGTTCTCCGATATGGCCAGGATTCGGATGATGGGCTCCTGGTCGGTCAGAAAGGCGATGAAAGTCAGGGGGGT
>JBDHCH010000304.1:0-4608 GCA_039592115.1 Gemmatimonadota bacterium
GGTGTCCAGACGGTGAGGCGCTACGGCCTGGAGAAAGGTGATCCAGCCTGATCGGCGACTTCCGCCCCTGAGGCTCCGGCCCGGTCGGAGCAGGAGAATCCCGAACCTTCCTGAATGACCGAAACGGTTGAAGCCCCCCCCGGTCTTTTTTCGTACATTGCCTCTCCTTGAAGAGATCCAGACCCGGAATACTCCTCCGAGAGGTGCCTCATGCGCCCGCATCGCCTGCCGTTCTTAGCGGTCTACGCTCTCCCGCTTGTTCTTCTCGCTCTGCCCCAGGGCCGCCTTCTCTCCCAGGGCTCCGATGCCCTGAAGACGCCGCTGCCTCCGGACGTTCTCCTGATGTTGGCCGATGAGATCAGGGGACAGGAGGCCTTCAACAACCTGGTGAAGCTGGCTGGCGCCCCGTGGAAGAGGCTCCCCGAGGAGCTTTCCGGAGCATCGAACTTCTACGAGTCCCAGGAGCTGTATCGCATGGTTCGGGCGTACGGCATCGAGACGGTGAGACTGGACCGCTACGAGGCCCCCGGAACCTTCGTGTATCCCCTGGAAGGGGAGCTTTCGGTGGGGGGAAGCCGGATCGCTCGGATCCCGGCGGACCCGGCCCTCGTGGCCAGCGGATCCGAGACCGCCGAGGCGGCGGGCACTCTCATCTACGTGCCTCAGCTCCCGGACGATCAGATCCCCATGCTGGAGATGGCCATGTCCGCGGCCCCGGATCAGTACCAGGGGGCCATCGCGCTCATGTGGTCTCACCCCAGAGGAGCGCTCTTCGAAGCACTGGACCGGGCAGGAGTGTCCGCGGTCATCTCCTTCAACTCGAGGGAACGGTACTTCGACCCGGACCAGGTGGTCTACTCCAGGGGTGGCTATGGGGAAGGCGAGAACCTCCGACTGGGAATGACCGTTTCCTGGCGCCAGTGGTCGGAGATGCTGGAGGACGTCCAGAGCGGTGCCCAGCTCCAGGTGGAGGCGCGGGCCGTGGTGGAGGAGTATCCGAACCGCTACGAGACCGTGTACGCCTGGATTCCGGGGACGGAACCGGAGCTCCCTGGGGTCGTCTACACGGGTCACCTCTTCGAGGGGTACACGAAGCGGGGCACCAACGACAACATGGGCGGCCCGGCAATCCAGCTGGAGATCCTTCGGGCGCTTCACGACCTCATCGAGGCCGGGAAGCTCCCCCAGCCGCGCCGCACCCTCCACTTCATCTGGCCCAACGAGATCAGTGGAACCTACGAGTTTCTGAAACGGGACCCGGCTCTCCTGGACCGGCTCTCGATCAACATCAACATGGACATGGTCAGTGAGGCCCTGAGGAAGAACAATGGGCTCTTCACCATGAGCGAAACCCCGCCTCACCTTGCTTCCTTCTTCGACGGCCTGGCTCACTCGGTCCTGAACTATGTGTGGCGGACCAACGACATCGTCTACCTCCCTGACTCGCCCCGGGGCCGGCCCGGAGGCCAGTACTTCCCCCGACCGCTATGGGAGAAGAACGGTACCAAGGACGCCTTCCGCTTCTTCATCCACGAAGCCACGGGGGGAAGCGACCACATCGTCTTCAACAACCCTTCCGTGGGGATCCCGGGCATCGAGTTCTTCACCTGGCCGGACCAGTGGTACCACGCCGACAAGGATCTGCCGGAAAACGGAGATCCCACGGAGATGCGCCGCGTCGCTTTCATCGGGGCCGCAACGGGTTGGGCCTCGGCCCACCTCACCGATGACATGCTCCCGGATCTCCTGGATGTGGTCTCGGATTTCGGGTATGCTCGGGTGGCGGAGCGGGGGATTCCGAGGGCCTTGATGATGGTGGAGGGGAGAGCCGGGACCGGTGATCTGGCGGGAGCGCTGAACGCGGTGGCTTCGGCGATCCAGCGAGAGAAGGACGCCGTGAACTCGGTCAGGAGCATCTATTCCGGTTCGGAGCAGGCGGAGGCCTTTGTGGCCACCGAAGAGGCCCGTTGGATCGAGTATTCGGAGGCTCTGAAGTCGTTCATCGTCGAGGCCGCTGCAGGGGAGGGCGTGGACACCAGCGTGCTTCCGGAGCCATCCGCGGATGATCGGTCCCATGAACGTGTGATCCCGAAACTCGCTCCCGGAATCCGAGGCCAGGAGTTCAGCCTGGGCCGGTACGGTCCCGCCCAGGACTTCTTCCGGGAAAACCCGGGGGCGTTGGAGGAGTTGGACCTCAGCCGGGGGCAAACCACCCAGATTCTCAATTTCGTGAACGGGCGCAGATCGGTCCTGGGGATCCGGGACCGGGTAGCTGCGTTCACAGGGGAGGAGCTGAACGCCGGCCAGGTCGCTGGCTACCTGGAGATCCTGCAAGAGATCGGATGGGTGGAGCTGGAGGAGAGGAGCGATCCCGTCGCCACCTTTTCCATCGTTGGGTTCGATCCGGCCACCGGGGAGGCAGGGGTGGCCGTCCAGTCCAGGGTGTTTTCCGTTGGGAACGGCGTCATCTGGGGTGAGGCGGGGGTGGGCGTCGTGGCCACCCAGGCCTGGGTGGACGTGAGCTACGGGCCCCAGGGGCTGGCCCTCTTGCGCGAAGGGTTGTCGCCCCAGGAGGTGGTGGATCGGATCCTGGCGGACGATCCGGACCCCTGGGGGGACCGATGGCCCAAGGGAGGAAGGCAGTTCTCGGTGATGGACTCGCAGGGGCGGATCGCCACCCACACCGGCCCGCTGGCCAGTGATTGGGCGGGGCATCGAATCGGCGAGTACTGCTCCGCCCAGGGGAACATCCTCGCGGGACCGGAGGTGGTGGACGGGATGCTGGAGGCCTTCGAGAACACGGAAGGGCATCTCTCCTATCGGCTCCTGGCGGCCCTGGAGGCGGGACAGGCGGCGGGGGGGGATACCCGAGGGATGCAGTCGGCGGCCATGCTCATCGTGAAGGAAGATGGCGGGGTATGGTTGAACAACGATGTGGTCCTCCGACTCCAGGTGGAGGATGACCCGGAGCCCATCGCCGAGCTCCGCAGGTTGGTGGACATGGCAGCGAGGCAGAGGGAACGCCGGTAGGAGGGACGAGACGCGAGAGGGCCATCCTTCCTGCGACCGCGTTGAGGCGGCGACGGCCCTTACATCATGGGGCGCACGATGTCAGAGGAATCCACGCTGGGCCTGGCCCTGGGGGGTGGGGCTGTGTTGGGGGCCGCGCATATCGGCGTCCTCCAGGCCCTGGAAGAGAGTGAGCTCGAGGTCACCCACCTGGCCGGGACCAGCATGGGGGCGCTGGTAGGATCCCTCTTCGCCTTCGGGATCACCGGGGCGGAGATCGAGGCTCTTGCAGAGGAGCTCAGGTGGCCCGACGTCACCGGCTTCCTCCCCTCGAAGCTCGGCCTCTTCTCCATGGACCGCCTGGCAAACACCCTTCGGAAGCATCTGGGAGAAGTGAGGGTCGAAGATGCCCGCGTTCCCCTCGCGCTACTAGCCGCCGACATCTCCACGGGGGAAAAGGTGGTGATGACGGACGGCGATCTGGCCACGGCCGCCACGGCAAGCGCCTGCGTACCTGGCCTATTCATCCCCATCGAGAGGGAGGGAAGGCTCCTGGTTGATGGAGGCCTCCTGGAGAACCTGCCGGTCTCGCCGCTCCGGGCTTGGGGCGTGGATCGGGTCATCGCAGTGGACGTCCACATGGGACGGCGGTTTCACCGGCCCCGAACGTTGCCCGACGTGCTCTCCAACTCCCTGGACATGGCGCTGGCCAGCGCGGCTCGGGACAGTGCCAGGGGAGCGGATCTGGTCATCACCCCCGAGACTTCATCCTGGAGCAGGAAGCAGATGGAGGACATCCCCGCCCTGGTGCGAGAGGGATGCAGGGCGGCTCGCGAATCCCTGGATCTTTGAGCGCGCACCGTCCGGGGTTACTTCTGGGGGTAGGGGACCTTTGCAGACATGAACTTGAGCATGGCCCGGCTGGCCTCTTCACTGGCCAGGAACCTCTGAAGAAGGCGCTCCACTGCACGGAGGATCTCCTCCAGTTCCCCGAGTCTTTCCTGCACCAGATCGTCCCCCTCCTCGGTGGATGACATCGCTTCTCGAAGGGCGGAAAGAGCCGGATCGAACTCCCGCTTCTTCCGCTCGGCGGCGATCCGGAAGAGCATGGACCAGACATCCTCCTCGGCGATGTAGAAGTCCCGTCGCTCACCCATCAGGTGAACGCGCCGGATCACCCCCCAGTGCCGGAGCTCCTTCAGGCAGACACTGGCGTTTCCGCGGCTGATCCCCAGCTGTTCGGTGATCTCCTCCAGTCCCAGAGGCTCCCGGGTGGCCAGGAGGAGAGCGTGGATGCGGGCCATGGACCGGTTGATTCCCCAGAGGGCACCCATGGACCCCCAGGACTCGACGAAATCCCTTCGGGCCTTGTCTTGCATGATGTCACCAAACAGAAGAAATGTTCAGAATATTCTGAAACATAGCGAGAAATCCCAGACTGGGAAAGGAGTCGTCCGACGGTCAGCGCTGTTTCCCGAACAACCGACGCAGTCCGCTCAGAGGCAGGCTACCCCGAACCGTTCTGCCCCACGGGCCAAGCGCATGTCAGCCGTCAGGAGAGGTGCCCCCAACCCCTCAGCCAGAGCCACGTACATGGCG
>JBDHCH010000305.1:0-4602 GCA_039592115.1 Gemmatimonadota bacterium
GGGGCGAGCCGGATGAACCGGCTCGCCCCATTTCCTTTCAATCCACTCGGACCACTGGACGGTCAGACCACGGATCAGTCAGAACGCCGAGATCCCGGTGATCTCCTGACCCAGGATGAGGGAGTGCATGTCGTGGGTCCCCTCGTAGGTGTAGACGCTCTCCAGGTTGGCCATGTGGCGCATGGCATGGTAATCCACCAGGATTCCGTTCGCCCCCAGCAGCCGTCGAGCCTCCCGGGCGGTCTCACAGGCCATGTTCACGCATGTCCGCTTGGCCATGGAAACCTGCACAGGAGTCGACTCACCTCGGTCCTTCAGGCGCCCAAGCTGAAGCACCATCAGCTGAGCCTGGGTGATGCCGGTGAGCATGTCCGCCAGCCGAACCTGCTGAAGCTGCTTTCCGGCGATGGGTCCGTCGAACATGACCCTCTCCTTGGCGTAACTCCGCGCCTCGTGGAAGCATGCCATGGCCGCACCTACCGCTCCCCACGCGACTCCGTACCGGGCTTGCGTGAGACAGCTGAGGGGATTCCCGAGACCCGTTGTGCCGGGAAGAAGCGCTTCTTCCGGAACCTCCACGCCCTCCAGAACCAGCTCGCTGGTGTCCGAGGCCAGGAGTGAGAGCTTCCCTGTTTGATCCCTCGCCGAGAACCCCGGGGTGTCTGTCGGAACCAGGAACCCTCGAATTCCTGATCTGTCCCCAATCTCCCTCGTCTGGGCCCAGACAACGGCAACATCCGCCATGGACCCATTGGTGATCCACATCTTCGCCCCGTTCAGGACCCAGCCGTCAGACGTCTTCCTCGCCGTCGTGATCATCCCGCCGGGGTTCGATCCATAATCCGGCTCAGTGAGGCCGAAACATCCGATCTTCTCACCCGCCGCCATCTTCGGAAGCCACTCACGCTTCTGTTCCTCGGAGCCCCAGGTGAAGATGGGGTACATGACCAGGGACCCCTGAACCGAAGCGAACGACCGGATTCCCGAGTCGCCACGCTCCAGTTCCTGCATCTTCAGTCCGTAGGCCACGTTATTCAGCCCGGCACAACCGTAATCTTCCGGCAGGTTCGATCCCAACATGCCCACTTCCGCCATCTCCGGGATGATCTCCTCCGGGAACCGGCGTTGATAATAGGCGTCTCGGATGATGGGCATGATCCGGTCTTCCACCCACTCCCGAGTCGTGTCCCGAACCAACCGCTCTTCCTCGGAGAGGAGGGAGTCCACATCATAGAAGTCGACCCCTTGAAACTTCTCAGCCATGACTGTCGTCGCTCTTGGTTGGGTAGGCCCTCAGTAGTCGTCGCCCTAAGAAGACTCGATGACCGAGGGACTGGGCCCGCTTTGGGGCGCTGCAAGATAATTGGATACTATCGAATCGGTAGAAGGGTCCGATTCAAGCCCGGGAGGAAGAGACAATGAGCAAGAAGAGAGACCACGCCGTCAGTCATGGGATAAGCTTCGGCTCGGCACTGGCCATCGCCATCTCGTGGACCACACACCATTCGATCCTATGGGCCATCATCCACGGATTCTTCAGCTGGTTCTACGTGATCTACTACGCCATCACTCGGTAGTCCGGCCCGTCGGTCCTTCCTCTACTCCTCTCGCTTCGGCGGAAAGGCCTCGGCCGCTTTCCGATTACTGAACCGGAGAACGCCGTAGGCGATCTCCTTTGCCACCCTTGATCCGATCCAGAGGGCGGCAACCACGGTCGCGATCCATCCCCCGACGATCAGCTGGGACGGTTGAACCACCAGCCAGATCCAGGCTGCCAGGAGTCCGGCAAGGAGGATACCGAAACCCCATCCCCACGCTGCAGCCTTCTGTCGGGCGGTCTCCCGGCAGGACTCACACCAGAGGAGCCGGTCCATCCCTTCGACGTCCTTCTCTTCCAGGCACCGGATGCAGGTTGTCAGATCAGGATACCGGGACTTCCAGGCCGATTCGTTTTCCTTCCGTCCGAACACCCTCGCCTCCTCTGGTGCCTTGGTGTTGTCGGTCCGTTACCGGGACGGGAAAATCTGGACCCGGACGGAGCCTTACGCCAGCGCCCGGGCCCGGTCTTGGAGGAGATAGCCCGGACGTGGGCACCGGGCGCACTCCGTCAGGAACGTTTCGGGTTATCAGGAGCGGGTGAAGCGGGGGTTGTACTCGAAGTCGGTGTGGTCCTCTCCCCAATTCACCAGGTCTTCCAGGAGGGTTGGGCGCCGGGTACCGTCCCGCCGGGCCAGCCCGGAGATATTCAGGGCCCGTCTCCAGGTGAGGTCATTCAGTCTGTCTCGGGGGAGGAGCGCTCGAGCCACCTCGGTTCCACCGGGCACCTTCGTCACCACACGGATTCCGGCAAGTCCAGGGTAATTCCGGAACAGGCCTTCGGCTTCCTGGCTGAAAAGGACGACATAGGGGCCCACCTTGGCCCACAGGGTCCCGCCCCGCCGGATCTGCCGCTCAGGCTGGGTCACCGTAACGACCGCCACATTCCCGCTCATGGATGCCGAGAGGGCTCCCTGGTAGGTGAACGCTTCCTCCACATCATCAGCAGTGGGAACCGTGAGGTCGCGCTCCTCACAGGCCGATGTCAGCCCGAGTAGCAACCCCATGAGCATCCAGCTCGGGCCCGCAACATTCTTCGAAAACAAGAACCTGATCACCCTGTCCTTCTTATCTATGGAAAAACGTCCATGTCTGCCTTCATATACTGCGGACGGCCTCAGCGATTTCATCCCATGGGAACGAGGGCCCGAGAGTACGCGTCTGCGAGGGAAGCCAACGTACCTGGGCTTTCCCGAGGGCCCGGCGCACCATCAATGGTGGTGAACCAAGAAACCCGCCCCGTCACCGGGTTCAGGAGGGCCGTGACCAGGTGGTACGCCCGGTCATCTCCGTACCGCAGTTGGACCGGAATGATTGCAACATCCGCGCCCGCGAGCGTGGTCAGGCGTCTGATTTCTCCGTATAGCGGATCCCCCACCCGGTTGACCTCAGCTTGGAGGAAGATTCCCACTGGCAGGTTGCGGAGATTCGCCTGGACGTTGGGGGATCGTCGGAGAATGGTCTCCACGTCAGCAGGAAAAACCCAGGAGACCCGCTCGCTCCTGGCCTGAAGTGCGTAAGCCATTTCCTCATCTATGGTTACGTCTTCTGGCACCCCGTCCCTCAGTTGTACCGGGAGCACCAGAACCGTCCGACCGCGAAGGTCCGGTACCGCGCCTCGGGTCTCACCGGGGCCGGAGGTTCCCCCTCCTGAGGCGCAACCGGCTGCCAGAAGACTCCCGATGACAACAAGCCATAGTGTGATGTTCCCTCGCATGGGCCTTCTTCCCTTCCGTCAGGATCCAGGAGAAGAAGCTAGCAGATTGAGGAATGGGTCTGAAGGGTATTCCGCGGGGACCTGCCCCGTTCCGGTGCACCGCGTCGGCATGGAGAGATGCAAGCCAAGAAGGAGATCATCAGGGCGTGAGCGGGGCCCGGCCCACTCAGGGGCCGACGGGGCCCTCGGCATGCTCGAAGCGGGAGGCGATCACCGGTGCTATTCCGTGTCGTTCGGGTCCTTCTCGGGCGTCAAACGCAGGGCCGCAGAGTTCAGGCAGTAGCGGAGCCCGGTAGGTTCCGGACCGTCGGGGAACACGTGCCCCAGATGAGCGTCACAGCGGGCGCAGAGGACCTCCGTCCTCTTCATGAAGAAGCTTCGATCCGACTCTTCTCTCACAGCCCCCTGGTCAAGAGAGTCCCAGAAACTGGGCCACCCTGTCCCTGAATCAAACTTCGTTTCCGAGCTGAAGAGAGGCGCTTCGCAACAGACGCAGTGGTAGGTGCCCTTCGCCTTCGTGTTCCAATAGGACCCGGTGAATGCCCGCTCCGTGCCCTTCTTCCGTGTCACCCGATACTGTTCCGGAGTGAGCGTCTGCTTCCACTCGGCGTCAGACTTCCGGTTATCGCTCCCCACGCACTGCCTCCAAGGATGGACCGACCCTCTGGACCTGTTGGCCGGGAAAAAACTCAGCTCTGGACTCGGAACCGCATACCCTTCAAGATCCGCCTGGTTCGCCCATCTGTTCCGGGGCGGCCTTGGAGGGAATCCCCGCTTGACTCCCGCGGTCCAGCTCACGTTCCACCCGGACAAACACCTTCTCGAGGGCCCGACGGAACAGCCGGAAGCCGTGCCTGTACAGGGCAGTACACCCCCACCGGGTCAGCCCCCCGCCCCCCAACGCGCCCCCCAGGGTCAGTCCGCCGATGATCGCGGCCAGGGGGAGGGTCCCCAATACACTCGTCCCAACCAGGGCCCCGGCCGCCCCTGCCCCCAGCAGGCCCCCCAGGATCCCGCCTCCGCCGGCGAGCCCTGATCCGACCCAGAAGTTGACTCTCCTCGACCTGCGCAAAGGCGCATGGATGATGACCTCACACGATTCGCCCTCCGGTGCGGGGATCAAGCGAACCAGGAACCGCCGGACCTCGGCAACGGTGGCATAGTATTCCAGGGTGCCGGATCGTTGGAAGGAGTATGGAGATTCGAACACCGCGATCCCGCCTTCCAGGGGGTACCCGCCTCTATACTCCAGCAGCTCGATCCCCTGGTGGCTCTCGGTCAGGGCCCCC